>DKLW01000029.1:0-49989 GCA_002455835.1 Fidelibacterota bacterium UBA6630
ATCTGCACCTTCAAAATAAATGGCGGTGGGTGCGCGGCGGATGATGCCGTCCTCATCCTGAGGAAAATTGGCTGAACCGGCTCCTACAGAAGCAGAGAGCAGATCTACATAGGTATTTCCTAATCGATCCGCTTGAGGCAGCTTGGTTTTGGCTTCTTCAGATACACCATGAATGATATGATTGTCATAAAAATAGCCTTCCGGTTCTACATCCATCTTATACAAAAAATTGAGTGTATCCTCTTCTTCAAAAACCAAAGCATGGTAAGCCTTTTGAGAATTATAAGTCGCTTCTAAAAATAAAGATGGGTCATTACTGGCGAGAAATTGGCCCGTCATATCTGACAAGGCTTCGTTTTGGGGCGCATTTTCATCGGTGAGCGCATTCACCAAATCATAATTAAATGTATTCTCTTTATCAAAAATAATATCAAATAGAAGGGCGTCAGGGTTACCGGAAGTGACCGTATTGATGAGTCGGCCATGGTAGGCTTGGGGCCAGTCAAAGTAATGACCAAGACCCCCTTCTTCTGGCGGGGCAACAGAAGTATTATCAATATCAATCACCACTACATCATCGATAGACATCTGCTCTACGCCAGCGGTACGGGCACGCATCCGTCCGTCGTAAGAAAGGAATTCATAACCATCTAAAAGGGATTTTAAAAAAGGGATTTCGTAGGTTCCCCATCCAATGAAAAGTGCCATAGCAAGGCCGATGGCACCACCCATGCCCAGTCGCTTTAAAAGATCAGACATTAAAGTATATTTTAAAGAAAAATTAGTTTTCGTCCTTGGCATCCTGCTCCTTATTCCATTTGACAAAATCAAGTCCTCCATCCGTATCCTGGTCAAACTTGAACATGGAGTATTTGCCATCTTTCCGCACATTAATTTGCATTCCTTCAACCAAACTAACCCAATCTTCCAGGGATACTTCATAAGGGCCGGCTATCTGGGTTGGGGCCTGAACCTCCGTAACAGGACCCAGTTTGAATTTTGGGGCACCTCCAGGCGGTTGAAAACCTTGCCTCATTTGCTCTTTTCTTGCTTCCACAACATTCTTTGCTGCATTTACATCTACTTTACCGTCGTAGACCAACACAGAACTTTCATCGTCACCTGCTTTAGCACGGTATTTGGTCCCCCGAATAGCAGCAACGGCTGTTGGGGTTCTCACCGCGACATTTTTCTTTTCACCAAAAGCTGCTTTGGCCGCCACCCATACATCGCCTTTTTTCAATGTGGCGCCAAAGTTCTTCTCCATGGGTTTTACGTTCGCTTCAGTGATTTCCAATTCAGAATTTTCACCAATGCGGAGTTTACCACCGCCTACCAATATAATTTCACAGCGGGATTTGGCGAGAGTTTTGACCACATCTTTTTCTTTGATTGGCATTCGGGGCATGGCTTTTTTGAAAGCACCTGTACCCCCCTGCTGTACCTGGACGCGCCCTAAGGGTAGTGTGATTTTTCCAAATTCCTTTTGCCCAAAAGCAACAGTGGCGAAGCAGAAAAGAATAAATAAAATCCGTTTCATCATTTCATTAATATCATCTTCTTGGTATCTTGATAAACAGGAAGACCATTTTCAGAACTCACTGTAAGGCGATATAAATATATTCCGGAAGATAATTGTCGACCATTATCGTCTTTCCCTTCCCAGAGGAAACGATGATTACCTTTACTGAATAACTGGTTCACAGCCAGTGCATTCATTTCGATTCCCAAAATATTATAGACTTTCAGGGTCATAACAGCTTGTTCAGTAAGAGATACGCGAATGCTCGTTACAGGATTGAATGGATTGGGTATATTCTGAGCCAGTTGAAATGTGCTGGGAATTATATCCATCATATCCAATTGTTCCTCCACTTCATCAAATGAACCCAATATCAATTCTAGAGGATATGGATTTTCAGAACCTTGAGTAGAGATTCTTACCAGATTATCTTGACGCATATCATAGATGACTTTTGAAATGGGGTCATAGAGCATTACTTCAAAATAATTTGGAATCCTTTCAATATCAGGAATGGTCATTTTCATCGTCCCTTTTTGATTAGTAATAACCGAAAGGGTCCAGCGTGTCACATCTTGACTTTCACTTCTCATATCATTATTCAAGTTCCCTGTTTCGGGATGATTGAAATAAGCTGATATATATTCCCCAATAACCGGAGGTTCATGGAAATCCTTTTTGTCATAACCATCTGATGACTCAGGATGCATACCGAATATGGTTGCTTTATCTTTTTGATTCCCCGCGGCAACTTCTACAGTAGCCTGCCAGCCTTCCTGACTCTTGCTTACCAAATTCGGCGAAGAAGGTTGTGCATGAGGATCAGCATTATTTATTGGAGAAATGTTAATGCTGCCGCTACCATTGGAATATGCCCAATAGCCTGTGCCAGGGTCTAAATTGGTGGTTTGAGAATAATTCTCACCTCCTGAATATTGATATAAGACTTTTTCAACTTCTGATGAAAATTGGACCATATTTTGATCATCTATATTGATGGGGAAATTGTATGGATTACCAATTTGGTTCCAGCCGTTTGAAAGCGAAATGGTTTTACCAATCGATAAAGCATTGGAATGACCACTGCTGGCCTGGATGGCGTTGACGTTTTCTTTGGAAATAAGCCAAACAGCAGAGCCGGGTGTTAAACTACCTGCATTTTCTTGATAAGCACCATTTATCCATTTAAATGATCTCCATTTTGTCGCATCCGCTTCTCCCAATTCATCTCCCAATACATTCGTCAGAGAAGGGTTCGATAAATTTGCAGGAACAGAGATCATTATATAGCGTTCTGCAGGAGCAGAAGAAATATATATTGAATCAAATTGTACAGCTACATCATAAGGTCCAGCAGAGGATTCTGCACCATATTCATCGAAGGCATCAATACCGATCACCAAGCCTGAATTGGTCATATCTGAACCGGGGACTAAACAGTCATATGTATCTCCTGTTGAATTGAAACAATCTGTGAATCGGAAATTACCATGTCCCATAAAATAAATCATTGACACCTGAGATACTGTACCGGCCAACATGCTTGGATGCGGATTAACATTTATCGAAAAAGACAAGTCTTCTCCTTCATTTGGAGTTAATCCAATTAAATTATTTGAGGCAATCTCTGGCCCCGGCAAAATACTCAAGGGGGTAAGAAAAATATTAGGGCCCTGATCTTTATCAATATTGATCTGACCAGCAGCAAACGGATCTTGGGCAGGGTCAAAAGCATCATCTGAGCCCACATTATACCATGCCACTAAGGGATACATGCCGTAATCTACATCTATGAGAAAATCATTAATTTCTATTTCCTCATCGCTGGGCGGTGTTGAAAACACTTGCGGGTGGTCATAGCTATATTCGGCACCAATAAAATCAGGCATATAATCATTTATTGAAGACCCTTGGGGTAATATCCTAAACAAAAGGGTCCCGCTCTCATCGGTCCCATGGACGGTTATATTCGTTTTGAATGGTCCTGTATAGGTTCCTTTTTCAAGGACCAGGCTAATATCCCCAGTTGGGGGCCAATTGAAAACATTTGATTCTCCTTCAGCAAGTAAAGTTGTCTCATTGCCGCCGGTCATGTACCAACCCCTTAAAAAGACTGATTCATTTTGATTAACTTGCGATGTTACGTTGAAACTTTTCTTCATATTTGTAATAGGCGTGGTTTCTCCAAATTGAAACCCTTGAATTATAAATTCATCACTGTTTCTGAGTAAATCGATAATGACTTGACCATTGACACCATCGCCAACGCCATCAACCGAAAGAGACACATTGAGGATCTGCTGCTGATTCCCGCCATCTAAAAGATCAACATCGATAAACGCATAACCCTGATCATCTGTATATATATTTTGAAATAGAACAAGCAGTTCATTAGCATCAGGCATATCATTATTATTTTGATCAAAAAATGTTTCAATTTGATAGGGACCATCACTGGGCAGGATACGACTATCTGTTAATTCAAAACCCCATCCTTCATTTGGTGACGGTGAATTTTTACCATCTTTATTAGCAACAATATCCGGATTGGCATTATTCCCCGGTAACCAGACCCCTACATGTACATCTCCTACGCCGATATTCTGGTTCAGCCTAACAACGATCTCGATGGTGTTTGGCTTGCCGGGACCACCTCCGCCGCCGCCTTTCATCAAGGTTAGGGTACCTGCATTACCCTGTTTATTGGTCACCTGAAATACTTGGGATATGGCTCCGTACTCTGTGGCATCATCCCACTGATCATCGCTATTTGTATCTATAAATACAATCAGATGGGCCTCTCCATCCGGAATCCCATCATGCCAAATTTTAGTCCAATAATCACCAGGGAAAACGTGATTACCCAAATCCCATTTATGGGTGGCGCTTGACCAGTAATTTGGATCATTCCCTTGAGGAATATATCCAATATGGACATCACCATTAAATGCGTTGTTACTTTTGTAACTTACTTCAATACCTACATCTGTTCCGGTACCTCCATAAGCATCCGGACCATATTTAGGATTACCAGCCCAAGAAGGAAAAGATCCGTTATTATCAAAGCCACTTTTATCCTTCACTTCTGTTGTTGATTTTTCATCAAATTGATATAATAACTTTGTCCCTTCTTCAGCTTGATAGGGAGTTGTTGGAATTCCTGGGAATCCGGATTTATTTCTAAATCTAATTTCATCCATCAAACCATCAAATGGTACACCAAAAAATAAATTATAGTTTTTATCAGGAAAATTTCCTGTGAAACTTTGTTCACCAACAACATTTCCATCAAAATATACTTTCAATTTTTCTCCATCACTGTCAATATAAATATGGTGCCAATTAGCATCAAAAAGTGAGTTGTCTGTAAAGTTTAATTGACTCATACCATCTAAAATGATATTCCAGGATCCAGCTGTTTGCACTCTTACTTGAAAATATTCTTCATAAGTCCCTGTAAGATTTTGGTTTGAGTAAGACATAAGATATGTAGTACCTTGTTGTGGAGTTTCATGAAATTTAACCCATGCTTCTACACTCCAATTATTTTCATTTTTTATTGAAGGTGATGCTTCTATGGATCCACCATTTAGAATTGGCCCAAAATCAAAAGAATAACTAGAAGCAGCGCCTGGACTCCAATCCTGGGGCGCACCTGCTTCAATCCACTGTTTTATTTTATTTTCATCTGTCTGAGAAAGAACACTCCCCTTTGGCATTCGATCACCAAAGGAAGGATTTCCTACTATTTTTTGAAATAGTACTGAATTTTGAGGGTCCCCTGGCTTAACACGCAATAATTGTGAATATCCTTGAGAGGAAATATTGACTAATTCAGAATAACTATTTGCGGCCATCAGATTCAGTCCGCCGCTATTATTACTTGAATTATGGCAGGATGACGTACAGGAGTTGTCCCAAATGGGTTGTATTTCACTATCGTATGTCTGCTGTGAAAACCCTAATGAAAGCAGAGCGATAGCAATAATATGTTTCATGCTCCACCTCCTGTTGTGGGAGGCGCAGGAGGTTCAGGGAGATCCGCGTCTCCACCCTGCATTGCAAGGTAGGCACCGCCACCGGCTAGGACTAATAAAATAAATGTGTTGCGGAGCCACTTGCTACCACCTTTTTTCTTCGATTCTTCTTCTGCAGCCTCTTCCTTAACTTCAACTCCAGCCAGGGCCAGAAGGTCAGCTGGAGGCGATAAGCCCATCAGTTCCCAAGCGACAATTTGAATTTGTGGCAATAACCCATCAACCTCACCTTTATAGGTTTTACTCACCGTTTTTTCTGTTTCACCAGATTCAACAGAAAACATGCGGGCCTCAATAGTATAAGAATTTCCTATCTTACCGAAAGAGCCAGATATCATCTTTTGAACACCTAGAAGTGCTCCTATTTCTGCAGCACATTCAGCGGAGGTACAACCTGCCTGCTGAAAACCCTGTTCTTCCATGATTTCATTCATTTGATTTCTTTCAACCATAATGAGGGCATCAGTTTGAACCAGTTCTGATCCCAATCGCTGGGTGAGTACTTGGGCTTCTTGTGTGGTGATTCCGGAACCAACAAAATCTAATACGGCTGCCGTAGGTTTGGCCTGAGAACCATCATTTACCTGCGCAAAAACCACCGAAGTAAAAACAAATAAAAATATAATGCGTTCTCTATTCATGAAAAACTCCTGTTCACTGAATAACTTACAGAAAAAGTACCCTAAAATCTGTGATATAGGCAACAGGGTTCATGCAAATAAAAAGGGGCTGTTTCCAGCCCCTTTCATTCTGAGGATTAGAGAATCGATTATTTTAAAAAGATCATTTTTTTGGTTTTATTCAAGACCACTTTTCCTTGATCATTGCGGATCATGGCATGATAAAAATACACCCCGGTTGCAACCTTATCGCCAATGGCATTTCGACCATTCCAGATAAAGTTGTAATACCCTGCAGGACGATATTCATTGGCTGCAAGCCTTGTAATTTCTTCCCCAAGTAAGTTATAGATGACCAGATCTACATTGGCATCTTCTTCCAGGCTGATCATAATGGATGTCTGAGGATTAAATGGGTTTGGATAGTTTTGTGATAGTGTAAAGGCATCTGGATAAAGTTCAACACCTGCATTATTTTCTTCAACAAATTTCTTCGTACCCACTACAAGACGAAACTCTTGCTTCAAGTAGCTTTCGGAGCCGGTGTTGGCAAATCGATACTGACTGTCCCACTCTAAGTTCTTCGCTTGCTTCGTGGTCTTATTGATGAGGAATACATCATATTCTTCCGGCACATATCCCAACCCTTCGAATGTGATATATGTCCTCTGACCATTGGTAGGTGCAAATATCTGGATATCCCAAAAGTGGCCTTCTTCATTGGGCTTGCGGATATCCTTGGCATAGAGGTCCGGTGTTTCTTGGCGGTTCCTGTTATCAATACGGAGAACCACATCTCCTGGAACGCCGGGAGGTTCAAACTCATCCAATGGATCGTACCCATCAGAAGCGAAGGATCTTACACCTACACTATTGAGTTCATCCCGGGCATTAGCTGTTGTGGCAATCATATCCACGATCCATTCGTTTGCATCCATGGGATAATCATCGGGATTCATGGCCTTGGCCATTTTCCCAAAAATGGTTCCACGAACATCTATATTCAGATTGGCTGATCCACCGGATTTAAAAATATAACCTTTCCATGGCTGGAGAGATGAACCGGCACTGGACCATGAATTATTCCAAGTGTAGATGGAGCCCGCGTCACGAATATTGATTCCATCGTCAGTATAAATATTGTCTAAAGAAACATTGAAATTGTAAGGCGAGCCAAAGAATTTCCATTGTCCTTGGGTGACACCAAACCCATAAGGAGGTTCCGTGGGTGTGGATATACCTTGACCAAAGTCAAAAGTAATTTGAGGATTGTCCGAATATTTATCTGGATCGTAGATGAGGAAGTACCCATTCCCCATGGTGATTGAGGATGGGTTCTCCTGCCACCCATTATTGTAGCTGTAGAGGCGGTATTTAAACTCATCCGGGCCTTCATTATTTGGGTCTAATACAGAGAGTATTGCACTCCGGGCGTTACCCACATCAAAAGGGATCGAAAAGAAGACATAATTGGTGGAGTCCTTACCACCGGGCACACCGCTGGGCCAGCGGGCTGTCGTGGATATTGATTGCTCTGTCCGAACTTTGACTGAATGGAATTCACCTTCGGCCGGCCAATATCTGTTATTGCCTACGTTATCTGCAGATCTGATAAAATATTCCAACCCATCAGATTTCACATCTCCCCCGGGAATACTATATGACCCGGAACTCATATCTACGGATACAAACCCGCTACCAGAGCCTGACCGTCGATAATACAAGAATGTTTCCATCACTCCAGAGCCACCATCAAATACATTCACAGTAATGGCTGGTGTCGTAGAGCCTTCATCTACAACCGTTAAGGGAGAGTTATGATTGATAATGGGTGCGTTAATATCTATACCAAAATTGATGGTATCATTAGACCAGGTGATATTTTCGGCCATATCCCAAGTCTCCATATGCCAGCTATGGTATCCATCAGGAATGGATTTGGGTGCATCAATGTAAAATTCTTTACTGTTTTGATCATAATTGACCTGATCAGGTGCAATTGCAGCATAATGATTTTCATCCACAAAAATATGGAATACCTTTGTACCGGATGGATAGTCGCCAGCAGATTCCCATCGGAATTGAGGTTTATCACTTACCCAAACATCCTTCCATGGCCAATGGATATTGAATTCTTCAGGCGGAATGTTATCAAAATAGGCCGTAACAGACATGGCACTATCTGGGTCTTCATTCCCCAATTCATCAACCAACCACAAATAGGTTGTATATTGCCCTGCCTCTGGGGTACTGAAAGAATAATTAGACAAGGTATCCCCAGAAGGGAAACTTAAATATTCATTATATTTATTCAATCCATCTGTGATTTCTACAACGGCACCGATAAGTTCTCGTTCCGCAGCCCAAATGGGTGTATTCCAGTTCAAGGTAAAGTCAGGCTGATTTGTCCAATCGCTGGGTGTAATTGTTAGTTCCTTTACTGGCGGTGGGGCGCCAGTGACCATTTCTTCAATCACATACATTTCGGATCGAATATATGCTTCACCGACTTCAGCAATGACACGGAAACGAAACCCTTTACCCTTTGTTTGACTGGTAACGGTTACTGTTGCTGTTGCTGTACCACCACTGGTCGTCGAATCTGCTGTTTCACTGATACGGGCATACTTCTGATTGGGGAAGATATCCCATTTTACCGGCTCATTACTATCTGTAACAATCTTGCCATCGATGTCGCCAGTGGTGATGGTGAATTTCACTTCTTGATTTAGGTTAACAAAAGTGGTGTCCTTATCTTCAGTGATATCATCTTCCAAAGCCATAATGTATTTACTGGCTCCTGCTTCTAAAGCGCCCATATCCGGCACACCAATGCGGTAATAATTACGATAATCAACCCTTGGTGCGTTTCGACCACCATAAGAATCGGTCCCTGCATCAATCAATGCGCTGGTAAAACTAAGGCGATAATCACCTGAAGTTGGATTTCTGAATTTTGGCTTAGCGGTAATCATGTTTTGATTATTAAACCAAGATTTGTCTTCTGCATCATCAACATTCAGATAGCCCATATCAATATTCGCGTTTCCACCTAGATTTATTGATTTGTCATGTCTTGAATTATTGCCAAAAACAATATTATTAAACCATAGACCTCCTTGATTTGAATGCATTACCGAAATTCCGCCACCACTATATTCAGGGTTACCTGCATTATCGGTCACTTCATTGTCGACTATCGTATTATTAATCAAGAGTGAATGGCCTTGAGACCCATTATCCTCGTTGATTTGAATCGCCAAACCACCGCCAGAGCCATAATTACCATGAATTTTATTTTTGATTACGATAGAATTTTCCAACTCAAAAGGTGTTGAGGAATGGATTGCACCTCCATGGGCACCACCAACGTCACTTTCGGCTACATTATTGACAAAAACACATTGAGAAAACCGTACGTTTGTACCGTAGTCTGTTTGCCAATAATTAGTTGCAACTGCACCACCAAAACTATCGTTGTTTTGACTTCGGGCTCGATTGCTTTGAAAAAAACATTCGATAAACTTCGGCGCCCCCGGACCTGACAATGTCACGGCACCACCTTGAGCGAAACCATCTTGGGTTTCTACGTAGTTATTGCTAAACAATGTACCTCTAAATTCGGGACTGGATGCGTGCTCTGGCGAATATGTCTGGGCATAAAATGCGCCCCCAGCATAACCAGCGCCATTATTTGTAAATTTACAACCCACAAAAATTGGTGATGCATCCGTAATCATAATTGCACCACCCAGACCCTCATCATTAAAACCACCAGCATGGTTATCTTCCCAAACACAATTCACAAATTTGGGTGAAGGAAAGCCTTCTATTTGCTGCTGTGTTTTTTCATCCCAAAATGATCCACCCACCATCTCGATTGAACCTCCCCTACGCATGTTGGTGACACTAGGATTTGATTGCCCGCTTCCTCGTATGAAAGTAATATTTTGAAAAAATAAGGTGCTGTCGTAATCACCCATAATATTAAAATGACTACCATTAAATTCTGCATCAAGGATCACATCGCTTACATTGGCATTGGGGTCACCTATAATTCGAATTTGTCTCCCAGTATTTAACTGTATATTCCTATTCTCAGGTCCAGAGTGTTGTCCTGCTAAGAGGATTACTGTATGACCCGCTTGGGCTGAATCAATGGCTGTTCTTAAATCGCTTAGAGGGCTGTTTTTATCCCCGTCATTATCATTGCTTCCATTGACAGCTACATACCAGTCTGGCCCCATATATTTTGGAATTGCAGATACTTCATTTGCAAAAATACCGCGATAACCTTCCTTATCCACTGCAGCTACTGAGAAATAATATTCTACCCTATTATTTAATCCAGTTATTGTAAAAGAAGTTGAGGTTGTTTCTCCTACGCTGTCTGCTGATGTTGGGGCAAATCCTTTTATTTCTGACTTATAAACAAGATATTTAGCAATATCCGTTTCCGTATTAGCTTCCCAGCTTAATGAGACTTCCTTACTCCCCGCTTGGGCAATTAGCTTTTGAACCTGCTTAGGATAAGGTGATTCAGCCAATGAATTCTCATAAGCCCCCAGATCCGGATTAGATCCAGTTGGATTGGGTCTATCATTGCCCAATATATCTTTTTTGGGTGCATTTGCACCATCATAGCTTGCAGTACCTGCACCAATTAACGGGCTCCCTATGGATAACTGGTAGTTGGTAGGGCTGTAGAATACAGGGTCCAAATCATAAGAATTTTCACCCATGATAAAGCTGTATTCTTCAATGCCTTCTACGTTGTTATAATCAGCAGCAATCTTAAACTGTTCATTATTCATATAATTCAGGTTATGTCGATCCCCAGAATCGTTATTGGTACGATTACCCCATATAATGTTATTAAACCAAGCTCCCCGCTGTTCATCTACATGATCAACAAATATACCGCCGCTCTCTACGGTATTGTTGCTGGAAGCAGATCCATAATTATTAACAATTGTATTATTAATCAAATAATTGGGGCCGTTAGTCCCGTTACCATTATTGTCCCATTGACTTTGAACTCGAATATAAACCCCGCCGCCGCCAGGACATCCATTATTGCAATTAATGCCATTAACAGAATTGCTATCTATAACTGTATTGGCAATAACAATTGGCGCACCAGCAGAAATGGCGCCACCAAGGGCACGACCACCACCATTATTAACATTATGAGTTACATTATTTTTAGTAAAGCGGGAATTATAAACCCATACAAGTGGAGCAACTCTTAAAGACCAGTCCTCATCTATTGATAAAGCGCCTCCTCTAGCATGACTACTATTATTATTTTTTACCACCCCATTATTACTAAATGTGGAATTCAAAATGATTAAGCTCATACCAAAATCAAGTGAAATCGCACCACCATAAGAATTCTTCGGTTCGTTTTGAGTCTGGCCTAAATCATTAACAACGTTATTTTTGAATGTAGAATTTCTGAACCACGTAGTATCTATTCTAGCCTGATTGTCGCCAGAAAAGGAAATCGCGCCACCACGTGAATTTGAATAATTACCTTCAAACACGCAGTTTTCAAATATAGCCGCGGCACTGTTAATACGAACAGCGCCACCCGCTGCTCCATCAGTATTTTTAAATGCTTCATTATTCTTAAACACGCAGTCTTTAAATTTGGGCTGCATCTGTGACGCCACATTGGTTTGAAGACTATTGTTCCATAAAGTATTAGCCTCGATATAAAAGGAGCCACCATCTTCATTTGATAAACCACCAGTAAATGTTAAACCAATAAACTGAAGTGTAGAATCAATGGTGTTATTTGAATTCCCCTTAATCGTGAAATGTCTACCCTGGTCATTGGCGTTAATAATGGTGCTGTCTGCACCTTTTTCAGATGTAATGACAAGATTTTTGTACTTACTAAAATCATCTGATTTAAAATGGGATATTTCAATTTCACGATTACCTGAACCCGTATATGTTCCTGGCTTTAGCATAATCGTATCTCCCGCAGATACCTGGCCCATGGCATGAGATATGGTTGCAAATGGGCTTCCGCTACTGCCTTCATTATTATTATTTCCAGCGACGCTCACCCACCAGATCGGACCACTATATTCAGGTGTAATATCTACAGAAGCTGAGGCTGTACCTTCATATCCTTTCTTATTCACCGCAGATACTCTAAAATAATACCGGGTGGCATTATTCAAGCCAGTGATTGTATATGATGTAGTCGAAGTTGTATCCACATAATAGGCCGCATCTACACTAAAAGCGCTGGTGTGTTGGTACACTTTATAGACAGAATCTGCTCCTGCCACAGCATCCCATGTTAATGTTACCGATTGACTGCCCCCTACAGCCGTAAGGTTTTTAACCGGTGATGGATATGGCGTTGTAGAAAGACTATTTTCATAAGCACCTATATCCGGGTTAGACCCCGATGGATTTGGACGACTGAGCCCTAAAATATCAGCCGTGGGCGCATTAACACCTTCATATTTAGCTCCACCTGCACCAATTAATTGGCTGGCGTTTGAGAGGCTGTAATCACCATTGGTTGAATCAGAAAAGGTGGGATCCGTTTCAAAAGAATTATCGTCTTGTAATTTGGAAATATCTGAACTGTTCTGTACCACGTTATAATTAAAATTTATCTGACCCCAACCATCCTCGTTACTTAAGAAAACTTGTTCCTTATATTCTCCAGATCCGTTTTTGTTACCCCAGACAATATTATTAAAGAACCAGACTTTTTCATTTTTGCTCCAACTATCTAAATGTACACCGCTATAAATAGCATTATAGGTATTACTGCCACCATTCTTTACGCTGTTATTGACAATGGTACAGTTGATGATATTTACACCGCCACCCTTCCAGGAGTTATCGGAATTACTGTAATACGCCGGCGTCTGAACATTAATTGCGCCTCCTCTCGAAGAAGCATTTTGAGTCCCATCAACAGATGAATAAGCTGTATTCCCGTAGAATAAAGAGTTTAATACATCAGCTTGAGATTCACGAATGAAAAGGGCACCACCTTGAGCGCCCCTATCACTTTTAGCCATATTATTTTTGAAAATACATCCATCAAATAAAACCCGGCTATTTGCACTATTTGAACTGTAAGCAATAAAAACAGCGCCACCATTTGTCTCATTGTCATTCTCAGTGTTAGTTCGATCGTTCACATTTCCGTCAAAGGTGCAATAATAGAATGAAGGTGTGGAATAGTAGCTGACGTTAACAGCGCCGCCACCTTCCCATCTATCAGATAAGTTGACATTTTCTTTAAAAATAACTCTTTTAAAGATAGGACTTGAATAATTACGAATGGATATAGATCCGCCGCCGTTGTAATCGGTTGTTTTTCCATTGTAGAGCGTTAAGCCAATAATTTGATACGTTGAATCTTCGCCGTTGTGAAAGGAGAAGTGTCTGTCCCGGGCACCTGCATCGATAATAATCTTATCCGCCGTATAATTGGGGTCACCCATAATCACCAGCGATTTATCATTTTTAAAACTGATTCCCCTGTTATTGGAACCACTATGGGTACCACTCATCATCACAATTGTATCTCCGGATGCTGCAATCTCCATTGCGGAGGTTAAATGATTAATGGGATCATCAAATCCACCCAAATCAGCATTGCTGCTTGTATCTGCTAAAGAGCTACCATTACTAGCGGCCACATACCATTTTGGTCCAAGGAATTTAGGCGTTACTGTTATTGCCTCTGAATTTGCCCCAATTTCACCGCTGCTCGTATCCTGAGCCGAGATATTAAATGTATAGGCGGTACCATTGGTTAAAGCTGGTACTGTAAAACTCGTGGAAACAGAAGTTCCAACTTGCGAGTCCCCCTGATAAATCTGGTATCGAATATTTGATGCGTCTGTAGAACTGCCTACTGACGCTTTTACAGCTGTCCAAGAAAGATAGACACTGTTGGTTTTTGATGTACCGGTTAAATTGGCAACGGGTAATGGAGATGCGGAACTGCTCAGTGCATTTTCATATGCACCCATATCCGGGTTGGACCCTGTTGGGCTGGGGCGTGTATTTCCTAAAATATCAATTGTCGGTGGGTCTATTCCTTCCCAGCTGGATTTCCCTCCCTTACCTAACAATGGACTTTTAATGCTAAGTGCATAATCCATATTAGCGGTATCACTAAATACGGGATTAATATCATAAACATTGTCATCCGCCCAGCCCTGATCTGTACTGCCTTCGATGGCCGAATAATCGGCAGTAAATCGATTTTGATTCCCATCCGTTGTAAAAATTTTATCACTTTCATATTCTGTATAATTGACGTTATTCTTTAAGCGATATGATCCTGTGATAATTGAATTGTATATAAAAGCTTTACTCGTTTGCGTGTTGCCCCAGGAATTAATATAAATTACCGCGCCCCTTGGGTTTCCATTGACTGTTTGCACATCTAAATAATTGCGATCGAATGTGCTGTTTGAAATCACGGTAAGAACGCCGGTGTTGTCATAACCGCCATTGCTTACAATTGCACCACCCTTGGCTTCGGTCCAGTCATTTGTATTTGTGGATCCATACCCTGAAATGGCGCCGTTTTTTACAAATAAGCAATTTTCGAACAATGTATTTCTGTTTGCGTATACAGCGCCACCATAAGCGTTTCGTTTGGATCTGGCGTAATTGCTGATGAATTTTGTCTGTGTAAAGTTGATTGTATTTTTTAAGTCTTCCTCAGAATTTGCACTTTCAATCCTGACAGCACCACCATAACGACTGTTATCATCGCCTGTCACATAATTATTTTTAAATGTACAGGCAGTAAATGACGGCGTTGCTTGATTTCTAATAACAATGGCGCCCCCATCGTAATTATCCACAACACGGTTGCTATCAAATACACAGTTTTCAAATGCTATCTTTGTACTGCTTCCATCAATAACCAAAGCACCGCCCCCAGGCCAATTGTCATCCTCTTTTCCATTAAAAAAGGTGAATCCTATAATTTTAGTATTTTCTGTTTGGCCGTCATCAAAATAAAAATGGCGGTTTTTCCCCTCGGCGTTGAAAATGGTACTATCGGCTCCAGCGGTGCTTTTTAAGACAAAATCCTTATTATGATTTAGATTAAGTCCGGAAGAAATATTGCCAAAATCATAATAGCCTGTATGTTTGGTTGAATTGGTATTGGTGATACTGGGGTTTACATAAATCGTATCCCCAGAAGCCAAATCCGAATTGGTTTTAAGGGCCTGCTCTATGGTTTTAAATGCTTCTGATTCGGCCTTCCCACTATTGGAATCACTTCCGTTTACATCATCCACCCACCAGATTTCCGTCGCATAGCCAGAAACATGTCTAGATGAATCCCCTTCTGTGTTAGCAGAATTGACTGCCGTTACGTAGTAGTAATATCGATCGCCAGCCGTTAAAGATTCTGTATATACAGTGTCTGTGGGTTCTGTTGACAGTTTCGAGAATGTACTGTTATCACTGCTTCGATATACATAATATTTCGCTGCACTAGATTCTGTGTTCCATTTTAATCCAATGCCACCATACCGATTTTCGGCAGCAATATTTGTGGGTGTACCCGGTTTAGTTGTATTTAATACGATATTATTGAAATCAGCCAAGCTACTATCAGATGGAACTGTAAATACGGACATGACATTCCCAGCACCATCGGATAATGTGGCACCACTGGATAAGGCAATAGAAGATACATCTAAGTCGCTGCTGGTGTCACCCGATTGAACTGTATAGGTTCCAGAAGTCGTATTTGAATTCGATATTGAAGTAATCGATACTTCACGATCTATAGTTCCCGTCTCTAGGGTAACCGTCATGGAACTGCTATCGGATAAAGACACCGCTTCTGAAAAATTCACCGTAATATTGATATTGGCCCCAACAGAATAGGTGGCATTATCATTTGTACTCTTTACACTGGTAATTGTGGGTAAAACACCATCAATAACCAAAATAGAAGATGCAGACAAGTTGGATCCCACAGTAAAATTATCCATAACTTGACTAGATGCATCTGTAATGGACCCCGTTACAGAAACGCTGCTTACATTTAGGCCTGAACTCAGGTCGCCCGGCATTACTGTAAAGGTTCCGGAACCTGTCGTGGCATTCGAAATAGATGTAATTATTACTGTTTGATCTGTGTCTCCCGTTTCTAAAGTAACGGTTAATGTACCCCCAGTTGATAGAGTAACTGCTTCTGAAAAATTCAACGTAATATTAATCTCATCGCCTACCTTGTAGGTTCCGTTACTTGTAGTGGAGGTGACGCTGGCGATGGTGGGTTTTGGATCGCTAAGCCGAATGGCATACGGCTCATAGCCTTTACTACCATCTGTAGCAGAGAAATACAAGGCATCGTTAGAGGCATAAAGATTTTGGGGATATGAACCATTGATGCTTTGATAGATATCACCTGCACGGCCAAACCCGGTACCGTCATAATACCATAATTCATAATTACTACCACCCCATGATTCGGTTCCATCCGTAGCTCGAAAGTATAGTTTATCATTAAATACCTGACCAAAATATGGATATGAACTATTGGAGCCGGAGTTAATGGAATCGGCGACCATTTGTGCACCATTGGTTTCATCGTATGACCAAAGTTCATAACCATTGGCTTCGGTAAATGCACTTAAATACATTTTATTTTTATAAATCGCTGATTCTCCAAAAAGATTAATATACTTAGCGTCATTCCCCATATCGACTACGGACACAGTTGTGCCATCAAATTTTAATACATCGTCATTGTGGCTCATACTTGAGCCCGAGCTACCGGCTGCATCGCTTCCTACATCAGGGACCGACTTTGAAGATGCATTTGTGTTATATCCACCTTTAAAATATAATTTATTGTCAAAAATCATGAAGTAGGACGGGTAGGAGCTACCACTGCCACTATAAAGATCGCTCACAATCTGTGCGCCATTGGTTGCGTCATATGAGAAAAACTCAATACCTTTTGTATTGTCATATCCAGCGAAATAAATTTTATCTTTGTAAACTTTTGCATGTTGAATCCAAGGATATACACCATCGGATCCGCCAGTACGAATATCAGTACGGCGTACAATGTTTGTGCCATCATAGGAGTACCATTCATAACCATATGTATTATTGGTAGATACAAAAAATAGGGTATCATTAAAAACGGTCAGCATTTTTGCATAACTTGAATTTGAACCAGTATAAATATCGGAAATTCGCGTCACATTTGTGCCATCATATGAATACAATTCAGCCCCATAAGTGCTTTCATAACCTTCAAAATATAATTTCCCATTATATTCGACCAAGATTGAATTATAGGTCAATCCTGAATTGGATCCTGATGCTATATCCGTTACCCGGGCTGTGGTACTGTCCGATGGATCATAGACCCAAATTTCTTCACCATAGGTCCCATCATTAGCGGTAAAATAAACTTTTCCATTATATTCATTAAAATTTCGCGGATATGAACCGGTACTTCCGCTATTAATATCAGCAATGCGCTCCGGTTTCGGCGAGATGGTAAAAGTGGACCAGCTCGCACCATTAAGAACTAAACCTGGACTATTTGAAATTGCATTGGTCGCCGATGCGCCACTCCCATCATCCATGGCCCAGTATGAACGCAAATTAGATGAATTAACTGCACTGGCTGATTTTGGCGTACCGCCATTGTATAAACTTTTTACCGCATTTGAATCAAGAGCTGTATTCCATATTGCAAATTCGTCCATAAACCCACGGAAGTATTCACCATAATCTTGGTCTCGACCAATATTGGTCCCACCTGTAAAGTTTCCTGAAGAAAACGATGTGGATGTGGTGTGAAGCTCACCATTAATGTAGATATTTAAATTGGCGCCACTGCGTGTTACTACTATATGATGCCACTCATTAATGGATGCTTTACCAAATGTTGTTCTATAACCACCAGGGTATATTGAAAAATACCGATAGTAGGATCCTTGGTATTGAATTTCAAATGTACCATTTTTCATTACTTGTTGTGTTCCATCTGATTTGGGAAATACCCATCCAGAGACGGTAAAATCGCTGTATAAAGCAGTACCGGTTGTATCCTCAGTACTTAAATAATCATTTGATCCATCAAAGCTAACAACAGATTGTCCCAGTCCAACAGAAATCAATAAAATGCTTAATAATAATTTTTTAAACATGGCTTAACCTTCAGGGAGGGTGGGTGCTTCAGGGAGGGGAACAGGTTTGGGATCAAATACACCTGCAGCATAAGCACCCCCAAGTCCTCCCCCAATCAAAAGGATTGCCCATAGGGTCCGTTTTGCACCTTTACTCATGGGTTTTCGGGGCTCTTTTGGCGGTTCGACAGGCTCTGGGGTTCCGCCTGCTCTGGCAAGCAGATCAGCCGGGGGCGTTAAACCGACCAGTTCCCAGGCTACTACTTCGATAACGGATAATAAGCCATCCACTTCACCTTTATAAGTTTTGGATACGGAGCGGATCGTTGCTCCTGTTTCTACGGAGAACATTTTTGAATCAATTGTATAAGTATTTCCAAGTTTACCAAACGATCCGGATACCATATTCTGCACACCCAAAAGGGCACCAACTTCAGCGGCACACTCTGCGGTGGTACAGCCAGATTGCTGAAACCCCTGCTCCTGTAAAATTTCTTCCATTTGGTTCCGCTCTACCATAATAACTGCATCTGTGTTTACCATTTCACTCATCAAACGGTCGGTAAGTGTGGCGGCTTCCATTTCTGAAATGCCTCGTCCTTCAAAGGCTAGAATAGCCACTGTTTCTTTACCTTGAGCCAGGTCCTGAGACACTTTTTCCGTTAACACTGTTTCTTGACCATAAATCCATGTAAATGTCATTAAGACCGTAGAGATAAATATTTGTTTTTTTCGGTTCATAACTGAGTCAGTTTTGTTTGAAGTTTAAGCTTTTCAATTTAATATATCCTGTGGGCTGGCTCACAATTTTATTTGGTCCCGTTTTTTGGAGCAGGTAATTCCGCTAAAAGACGTTCAATTTCTTCCGATAATTCCGTTTTGAATTTTTCTTCTTCCCCTTCATGAAAACCTTTCCGGGTGAGTGTAATCTTGCGATTCCCATCCATCATGAAAAGTCGGGGTAAAATC
Organism: Fidelibacterota bacterium UBA6630; assembly: GCA_002455835.1. Lineage (GTDB taxonomy): Bacteria > Fidelibacterota > Marinisomatia > Marinisomatales > TCS55 > TCS55. Next base: position 19,322 of record DKLW01000029.1, read on the forward strand.
TGGGCATTGTACCGCTTCATGGTGGTTCCCCGAGTATCATAAAGTATCTGCATAGTTACTCCTTTTTCCTTTAAAAAAGGACCTGCCCTAGGCACATCTTTATAGGCCATGCCATATACTTCCCCGGGATTATTTCGAGTCGCTTCAGTAATATCAATAAGGAAAAATTTGATTCTTTCATCTTTATATTCTTGATAAACCTCTTCAAGAATTGGAAGCTCTTTCATGCATGGCTGACACCAAGTGGCAAAAAAGCTTAGAAGCACGCCATGCCTATCAGGTTGGCTTTGGAATTTTCTAAGGCGTTTGCCTTCTTCTTCTGCCCAGTTCTTTAAAAATTCAAATTTACCAGGGGCATACATTAAAGCCCAAGAAGGGGCGATATCCCCCACCTGAAGGTCGTTGCTATCAACCTTGGCCACTGGCGCATCTTGTCCAATGGCCAAAGTACCAATTATCAATATGAATGAAATTATTTTGAATTTCATGAGATTCCGCATCCTTTTATTTTCAACTAATTTTAATCCAGCAAGATTAGCACGCGACAATCTTTCAGCACATTGTAGCTGCGATTGGCCGCATCTATTTTAGATACATCCGCATTTGAGATGGTAATATCTGTCCGATTTGTCCCAGCTGTTGCCACACCTTTGACCACTAATGGGTTTCCCATAACACGGGGATCTTTCTGAGCCGCTTCTAAAGATTTAGAATAGCCTGCCACGCCATTCGTGACTGCATATTCCCGGCTGTATGTTCCCGGTCCATAAACTGGATTCCCATTTTGGTCTAAAATTCTTGGTGCCATAGCCGGGCGGGCCTGCAAGCCGCGGGCATCAATGATTACACCGGTAATTCCACCCGTGGTTGGCGTGGTGGCTGCTGTAGCTGGTGTCCCTGTGGCAGCTGCCGGAACCGTGACTGGTGGTAGAACAATATCTGATATGCCGCTCATTGGTACAGCGTATTCTACTTCTACTGATGTATCACTTAAATATTTGGGCTGACCGGTTTGTCGGGCACCACGAATAAAGCCTTGGACCTTGGTGTTTATTACATCATCCACCATGGCACCGCTCATGGTCGTTTCACTAGTAAGGGTTACTCCGTTCACAATTTCAATCAACTGTCGGAGGGCATCCTGCTTGGCAATGCGAAGGGCCATACGGCGAGCCTGTCCTGCATTGATTGCATTTTGAGGTACAAAGCCAATCCCAATTGCGGAAATAGTTTGATCCGAATAATTAATACTCCCCTTTTCAAGCTGGGTAACCACGCCTTGAGAAAAGGCCATGGTCCATAAAATGGCTGTTAATCCGATTAATCTTTTCATTGAATACCTCATCATTGTACAACTTCTGCTGTGATTCGATTGCCGGTTAATCCGGTGACTTTAAAATTTAATCCATCCAGACTGGTTTGGGCCAACCCCATGGCCAATGCTTGGGATTTTCCTTCAAATTCCACTTCATATTCGGCAACACCATCGTTCAAACTTTTAGCGTACGCATTCCGAATACCGGATACGGTCTGGGCTTTCAAGAAAGATTCAAACGTCATATAAGACATGAAGTCCGCCCCTTTTAATACAATATACACTTTAATGAAATTAGACTGCTGGGTACTCCATTTGGTAATAAGCTGAGAAATAATATTAGTCCCCAATACACCAGCAGCTTGATTGGCTGCATTTACACCGGAAGTAGAAGGAGAAATATGGGGTTTTTTCCCTCTAGCCTGGGGAACAACCGCTAGTATCTCGCCCGTATCTGCCCTAATAATTTTTGCATTAATATCTGCCTGTCCGGAGTGCATATTATACACTTTTCCACCTGATGATATTTTTGCAGTCCCAATCACAATCACTTCGGCCCCAAGCTGAGCGGCAATTTTAGCCGCTGCCGATACATTCCCGGCCAAGGCTTGTTCGTAATCCTGCTCGCCTCTTAATGCTTGGACCAATTGGCGATCCACCACATCAAAACCTTTATCATAGAACATGGAAAGCAATTTGGTTTCGGCAAAATCTGTGGGTGTATTATCAATAAGGTTTTCTTCACGAACCATAAAAATAATTCGCGGTCGGTTCATGGCATTAAGCAAGGTCTGCAGTGCAACTTCATCCGCCATAACCTCATCGATCATATCAGTGACTTGGGCTTCGATTGTGATTTCAAAATTACCGTCAGGTCCTTTCGTTTCTTTCACAATCTTGAATGATTTCACAAATCCCTGCGCTTTTGAATAAATATTATCTTCGATAGATGTGGCCGTAACCGCGGTGCTTGAGGTCATATATACTCCCAACCCCTGCTCAACCGCATCACGTTTGGCTTGTTCAACAGCCGCATCTTTCGTTAGACCATACCCAACACCGGTTGCGGTCTGACCTTGAGCCCACAAAAGACAAGATCCGGCGAGAAAAAGGATAGTCCATATCTTTAAAAAGTTTTTAAACATTTTTATCCATTTTAAGTTCGTGCACACATGCAGGTTAAATTATCCAATTTGACGACGATAAACAATACATAAAAATGAAAGATGTGATCTGGATCAAGTGATATTATTCCAGCTATTTTTATTTATGGATGATTCACGGTATATTCTTATTGAATAAACTTTTTGAGGATTGCATTATGTTAAAGAAATATCTTAAAAATACCCCAATTCTAATATTATTGTTTTTGGTGGCATGTGCTACCAAGCCAGAAAGTGATGTGGATACGCCAGAATATCACTATAAAGCAGGCATACGCGCCATTGAGAATGGCGATTTTCAACAGGCAATCAAATCCTTCCAACGATCTATCAATCTAGATAAAAAATTTGCACTGGGCTATGGGGGACTGGGACTGGCCCATGCCCATCTAGGAAACAATAAAGAAGCAAAAAATTATGCATCCAGATGTGCCAGCCGCGGGAAAAAAGATCCGGAAGCACTTGCCTTAAGCGCCCAAGTCTGGATTGTCATGCGGGATTCGGAAAAGCGGTGGTTTAAACGGGCTGAAGATTATTTAGAAACTGCCCTTAAACGAGACGAAAACCATGAAGGAGCTAATTACTGGTTTGGCGTGTCATATTTATACAATTATGAATTTGATGAAGCTGAAGATTATTTCAGCAAGGTAGTGAATATGCGCGGTGACTATGTGGGCAAAGCAGATGAAAAATGGAAACTGGCACAGAAAATCGTCCGCGCCATGCCCGGCACAGCTGTGGGGAAAAAGGTAGCATTAAAAGAACGGATTAACAGGGCCGATTTGGCCGTACTATTTGCCGAAGAATTAAAAATCGGCGTTCTATTTGACCGAATGCCCTCTACCCAGAATTCAGGGTTTCAAACCCCATCTCAAGCCAATCAAACGTCAACCATTGTTGTCCCAAATGATTCGAGGAACCATTGGGCCGAAACATGGATTAAGGATATGATCCGATACGGCATTATGAATATAGAGCCGGATGGAAATTTTTATCCCGATGATACTATCAATCGCGCCAACTATGCGCTAGCTGTACAACGATTATTAGTTGTGGCCACCCGAGATGAAAGCCTAGAAACAAAATATTTTGGGGAAGCAAGCAGTCGATTCAGCGATGTGCCCAGCAGTCATTTTGCATACAATGCCATGGCCCTCTGCACAGAACGGGGCATCATGCAGGCGGATGTGATTACAGGTAGGTTTAACCCTACGGGCGATGTAACCGGTGCTGATGCTTTATTGATTATCCGCACCTTGCAGACGTCATTACGTATGACCTTTTAAAATACATATAATTTAGTGCAATTCAAAGGGCCACAATCATGGCCCTTTTTGTTTTCTTCCCTCTTATAAACATGTAAATTACCGCCATGCGGAATACCAAATTAGTCCTCTTATTTTTTACAGTATTCCTCTCGTTTCAGTGTGTTGAAACATTGATTACCGTCCGCGTATTTCCTGATGGTAAATATCTCATGCAATTTCGTAGCGAGGGAGATGAAAAGGATATTTATGATAGAGATTTTCCAATCCCTGCCGGCGGGAAATGGGCATCTGATATCGCCCAAAAAGGAGATCCAGAATCTGGAGAAACAGTTCATATCATCTCTTCTCAGGCGATCTTGAATGGATCGACCACTTTCCATAATGCAAATAAAGGGCCTGCACCGCAACGGCACCCCATTACGGTTAAAAAGTGGTCCAACTTTTTCTCTACCCAATACAGTTTTAATCAAATTTTTAAAGGAAGGGGCATCCATAACAAATATCCACTTTTAGCAAAATCCATGAGTGACACGGGTAAAGAGGGTTTAAATGAAAAAGTGGAAACTGAAATCATTATGTATTGTCTACAGATGGGCCTTGAAAAAATTCAAGATGACCATGGCTTGGATGATTTGTTAATTGAGCGAATTTTAAATCATTTTCGCGGTGTATTTTACAAAGCAGAAGAAGAAGGCAATCTTTTTGGCGTGTTGAATGATTCGACTGCCAGGGGGAATGAATCATTCGTTTTGCCGGCTCAATTGATTAAAATCAATTTTCGTCCATTTTCTAAAGATTTACCTGCGGGATTTCCCGAATTGTGCATGGCAGCCATGATGCCCTATGTCCAGGAAGCAAACATTACAGTAAAACTTCACGATGATTCATTTAAATTTGCCGGTATTCTTCCCGGTGTAATTACTGCATCTAACTCGGATTCGGTATCTAATGATACGTTATGGTGGACATTTGGCTCTGATGCCTTTATCAACGATGACTACGTGATTGAGGCCGCATCCATTGTTTATCATCCCAAACGGATCCAAATTGCGATTGTTATTGGGGCATTGGGCATTTTGCTGGGATTAGTTTTCATTTCAAAAAGAAGGAAATCATTATGAAATATGTTTTTACACTTTTAATTATTTCGTCCACGCTATTTGCAGTAAAGCCAAAGTTTACAGATCAGCAAATTGCCGCCATGACACCCCAATATTTTAAGCGTAACCATATGGCTCCGAAACTCACCGGGTTGAAAATCTACAGAGAGGGTGGCGATCGAATCTATCATATTGAAATTTTGGTCGATCGAAATCGGTCCAGCGATGATTTAAGTTTTGCAGTATCCGCATTGGCAAACATGGGACAATATGCTAAAAAGCCATTTAAAAAATATGTGGTGGTCATGCATAATAATGTCCGTGGAAAAGATCCAGACGTTTGTACGGCCAATGCACGATGCACTGCCGATTATATGATTCGGAAACAAGTGACATATGACCATTGGTATAAAAAATGCGTTACTTTCACTTCCTCTTGAGGATTAAGCCATAATACGATTTTTACTCTTACTCTTTTGCTCCACCTTATTTGGGCAGGATGACTTTGACATTGATTTCAAATCGCCGGAATTTTCATTCACCCCAAAAGTCTTTCATCACCCAAATAAAGTATTATTGAATTCGAGACAATTTGAATTGGAAGTATTTACCCATTTCCCCAAATCAGAAATAAAATCCGTTAGTCTTTTTTATAAAACAGATAAAATGAAGCGGTTAATGGAGGTGCCTTTTAATATTAACAGTGATCGTTACAGATTTACTTATGACCCCAAAGAAAAGCCCGCCGCAACCATAGGTTATTTTTTTGTCGTAACATTAAATGGTGGTTCGGCTTTTGCCACCCCGGTGGACAGTACGGGTATGCTCAAGCCCGTGGTCCAGCATCTGGTAAATCCAGTAGAATATTATAAACAACGGGCCGCATACCGGAATTAATTTGGCTGGTATTGCTTCACGCATTGCGGACCTCCGCACCAAATTGAATGATCATAATTTTCGGTATTATATATTGGATGACCCTGTCATTTCAGATAGTCAATACGATGAACTGCTCCGAGAACTGCAATCTTTAGAAGAGGCCCATCCTAAATTAATTACACCAGACTCGCCATCCCAACGTGTAGGCGCTTCTCCACTTTCCGCCTTTGGTTCTATCACTCACCGCCAGCCCATGCTCTCATTGGGCAATGCCATGAATACTGACGAGCTCGTGGCCTTCATGGACCGAATTAAAAAAGGGTTGGATACAGAAAAAAATGTGGAAATGATCGCAGAGCCCAAACTGGATGGGCTCGGAGTTGAGCTTGTGTATGAAAATGGCCTATTTATCCACGGATCCACTCGTGGTGATGGATTTACCGGCGAGGATATTACGCAAAATCTCAAAACCATTGGCGCCATCCCCCTCTCATTGCGGACAGAAAATAGAGAATCGCCCGATTTACTGGAAGTCCGTGGAGAAGTTTTTATGACCTTATCTGGTTTTAAAAAATTAAATGAAGAAAGACAAGCGGAAGGGCTCCCCACCTTTGCCAATCCCAGGAATGCTGCTGCGGGCAGTTTGAGACAGTTAGATTCAGCCATCACAGCCACACGGCCACTCAGCATTTATTGTTATGATTCGGGAGAAATCTCAGGACCGTCTTTTGGTACCCATATTGATTTCCTCAATGCATTAAAAGAATGGGGATTCCCTGTAAACCCTGAATCCAGTATAGTAGAATCAACATCTGATATGATTGATTTCCATGCTCGGTTGGAGTCCAAAAGGAATGATCTCCCCTATGAAATTGATGGCACTGTTTTCAAAGTCAATCGAACGGATCAACGAAATGCATTGGGCATACGAAGCCGTTCTCCACGATGGGCCATTGCAGGAAAATTCAAGGCCCAGCAAGTAACTACGCTGGTAAATGATATTATTCCTTCTCTGGGTCGAACTGGTGCGGTCACGCCTGTGGCCTATTTGGAACCCGTCAATGTAGGCGGTGTAGTGGTGACCCACGCTACACTACATAATCAAGATGAAATTGATCGGAAAGATGTCCGTATTGGCGATACGGTATGGATTCAACGGGCCGGGGATGTAATCCCAGAAGTTGTGAAAGTGGTTATTGAAAAACGGCCAAAATCAGCATCCCCTTATCAATTGCCCAGTGAATGCCCAGCTTGCGGTCATGATGTATATCGTCCTGAAGGTGAGGCCGTGGCGCGATGCCAAAATCTTTCCTGCCCTGCTCAGGTGAAAGGACGGATTACTCATTTTGTATCCAAAATGGCATTGGATATTGAGGGACTTGGCGAAAAACTGGTTAATCAACTGGTAGAGAAAAAACTGATTCAAACTGTGGATGATATTTTTAAACTGACTTACGATAATCTTGTGAATCTGGAACGAATGGCTGATAAATCTGCTAACAATATTCTGTCAGCCATTGGAGATGCAAAACAAACCACCTTCGCCCGGTTTATTTATGCATTGGGCATTCGGAATGTGGGCGCCCATTTATCTAAGGTCTTGGAAAAATCCTTCTCTGGGGATATTAAAAAATTCATGTCTGCATCTAAGGAAGATTTAGAAGCCATCGATGAAGTGGGCCCCATCGTTGCTGAAACAATTATTAGATTTTGGTCCGACTGCACCAATGTGGATGTGGTGGAATCCTGTCTATCATTAGGCATTCAATTTGAATCAGTAGAAGGTCCAAAGAGTCAAATTCTTGAGGGGAAAACTATTGTATTCACAGGCGCATTAACCCAATTTAGCCGGAATGAAGCGAAAGATATGGCAGAAGCACATGGCGGAAGAGCCAGCGGGTCAGTGAGTAAAAAAACAGATTTTCTCGTTGCAGGCCCCGGTGCCGGTTCTAAATTGAAAAAAGCAGAAGATTTAGGAATTACTGCTCTATCAGAAGAAGAATTTTTAGAACTCATTTCTTGAGATAAATAATTTTTTTAAGTATCACCTAACCCCAATCAAAACTGAAAGACTTTGATAATCTTTTATTAACTTCCACTATGAAAAAAATAACACTACTCATTATTCCATTTTTTCTTTTTGGGCAATCGGCTACCCTATCGTCCAAATTGATTGCGGATGGATTTAAAAAACCCATATTTGTCACTTCTCACCCTGAAGATGCAAGCCTCTTGTACGTTGTAGAACAAGGTGGTCGCATCAAGATCATCAATAATGGAAAGGCGGCAGTCACTCCTTTTTTAGATATCGACAAGCGTGTCGTAAATCCAAACCGACCGGGAGATGAAAGAGGATTGTTGGGTTTTGCCTTTCACCCGAATCATGCCAAGAATGGGAAGTTCTATGTGAACTATATGAATAACGACGGCTATACTGTCGTTTCAGAATTTTCAGTAAAATCGAAGAAAAAAGCCGACCACACTTCTGAGCGTATCCTCTTTGACTTGGAACAGCCTTATGGAAATCATAACGGTGGCCACATGGAATTTGGTCCAGATGGTTATCTGTATATTTCGATAGGTGATGGAGGTAAAGCAGGCGACCCGCTGAATGCCGGGCAAGATCTCAATACGCTTTTTGGCAAGGTAATCCGAATCGATGTAAATACCCACCCGTATGGTATCCCAAAATCAAATCCATATTATGGGCAAAAAGATAAGCGAGGCGAAGTCTGGGCGTGGGGTTTCCGGAATGTGTGGCGCTTTTCATTCGATCGTAAAACTGGTGATATCTATTATGGTGATGTGGGTCAAAATAAATGGGAAGAAGTCAATTATGAACCGGCAGGCAGTCCCGGCGGCGTAAACTACGGCTGGCGGCTCATGGAAGCAAGTCATTGCTATAATCCTAAAAATAATTGCCTAAAAGATGGATTAACCATGCCCATTGTCGAATATCCAAATGATGCCAATTATATGGTGGTTTTAGGCGGTGGTTCACAAGCGGATGCTGAAGGTTGTTCCGTCACCGGCGGCTATGTATACCGCGGCAAAGAGATTACAGGACTCCAAGGATATTATTTATTCGGAGATTATTGCTCCGGAAATATTTGGACATTTAAGGTTTTAAATGGGAAAGCGGTTGAATTTGAAAACCGTACCGAAGAAATCAATTTGGCCAATGGTGAATTTACTACCTACATCTCCTCTTTCGGAGAGGATGCAAAAGGGGAATTCTACATCGTTGAATATAATGGCGGTATTTATAAATTAATTCAAGACAACTAATAGGGGATCAAATGGATAAAGTTCCTATGAAAATAGATGATATAATGGATGATGTAGTGCTCCTTGTGCTTGACGGCCATGATCCACTGAAAGCATTGGGCATCGAGAAAAATAAAATTTATGTAAAAGTGGTGGGCTATGACGAATACGGTCTATGGGTAGAACACCCTTCATTTCAAGTGCCTGTCATAAAAGATGGAAAACCCAGCGGCGAAAAAGATGTAAATGCATCTATGCTGATTCCGTGGGGATTTATCGCATCGGTTGTCCACTTCCCCGGTGTTGAAGGCTTTGATTTCCCCAATCCATTTGATGCCAATATCGGGTTTGATATCGAGCATAAATGACCCCTGCCATTTCCATACAGAATCTGAAAAAAAGTTATGATGATACGGTTGCCTTAAAAGGGATCAATTTGACCATTGGAGATGGGGAATTCTTCGGATTGCTTGGTCCCAATGGCGCCGGCAAAACCACCACCATTAATATCCTCACGGGCTTGGTTCGGAAGAATGAAGGCTCCGCAGAAGTTTTTGGGAAGGACACAGTTTCTGATTACCGATTCACCCGGTCTCAAATGGGCATTTCGGCTCAAGAATTTACCCAAGATTGGTTTTTCCCTTTAGATAAACTGTTATTCTTTCAAGCGGGCTATTACGGAATTCCCAAAAATGAAGCCAAGGAAAAAGTAGATGAACTCCTCCTTCGATTGGGTTTAGAAGAAAAGCGTTCATCTCGACTTCGCCAGCTTTCCGGTGGAATGAAAAGGCGGTTTCAGATTGCCAAAGCATTGGTCCATGATCCGAAAATTCTCATCCTAGATGAACCTACCGCCGGTGTGGATGTTGAACTCCGCCATGAATTATGGCAATATTTCAGCGAACTCCACAAAGCGGGGAAAACCATTCTTCTCACCACCCATTATATTGAAGAAGCAGAAAAGCTCTGTGATAAGGTAGCCATTATAGATAAAGGGAATGTGATCAAAGAAGGGACCCCAAAGGAGCTTACCGGTCAACTAGGGCATGCAGGAATTACCATTAACATTTCCGATACGGATGTAGATCTAAATGCATCCTTAACTGATTTTACTTTTACTTATGCAGAAGGCCGACTCCATTTTACAGTTCAAGATCCGGAGGAGGCTCTGCCTATAATTATTAATAAACTGACCCAGATCGGATGCCACATACAAAGAGTGGAGACCACAAAGTCATCTTTAGAGGATGTGTTCCTGAGTCTAACCGGCAAAGGGATAAACGAATGAATTGGGTTGGCCTATGGACACTCACCGCTCGGGAAGTAGGGCGATTTTTTTCTGTCTATCGTCAGACGGTTATTCCGGGACTCACTTCATCCATCCTCTACATCCTCATTTTTGGATTTACTTTAGAGAAGCGCATTTCCACTATTGACGGCATCCCTTATACGCTTTTCATCATCCCCGGTTTAATTATGATGAATACACTTACCAATGCCACCTCTAATTCTGCTTCATCCATGTTGCAAATGAAACTGCTGGGACAATTACCCGATCTGCTTCAGGCGCCCCTCTCCAGCTTTGAAATTTCATTGGCATATATAATTGGAGGGATGGTAAGGGGAACAGTAAATGGCATTTTAATTTTACTCGTTGGTGTGGGCTTAACCGGTATGCCGGTGGTGGATCCCGTGGCCACCATTGGATTTATCATGCTCGTCTCATGGGCATTTTCAAGCATTGGACTTTTACTCGGACAGTTGGCCGAAACTTGGGATCAGTTGGCTACCATGCAAAATTTCTTTTTAACACCATTAAGCTTTTTGGGCGGCATTTTCTACTCCATAAAAATGCTCCCGGAATGGGCACAAGAAGCCAGTTTTTTCAATCCGATTTATTATATGATTAATGGACTTCGCTACACGATTCTGGGCGTGGCCGATTCTGAACCAAATACGAGCTTAATTGTGGCCATTTTCATGACGATCGGGTTTACCGTGGCAGCCATCCTCCTCATGGAAAGTGGTAAAAAAATCAAACAATGAAACAGGTATTTGTCGGCATGATTTTGGTCTTCACGTCATCTATCTTTGCTCAGGCCGATTCCATCGCATGGAAGCAATATGCACAAGGCGGCATGGCCAATTCTTATTCATTAAGTGGCGGATTTGGCTATTATCGTTTGAATCGCCAGACTGAAAAAACCTTCCGGGATTTACGGCTTTTTGCTTATGGATTGAAAAAGGATTCCTTCATTTATCTCCGATATAAATCCAGTGACAAATACGCTACCCGACCCCAGTTTTATCGATATACCATTACTTCTTATCGGAAAAATACGAGAGCCAATGTGGCCCTTCAATATCACTTTAATCAGGGGTTTGGCCTGTTCATAAATCAATATGAAAATGGATTGATCAATGCGGAACTGGGCCATGCATTCGATATGTCAGATTATTTGAATGAGACGCGAAAAACATCATATATAAAAACGGGTGCATTCTGGGATCATGATATTAATCGAATTTCCACCAAACTGGAATTAGAGTATTTTAAACAAATCAGTGAAGTGGTGGAGAATGACCTTTCCCGAATTCAGTATATGCTAGAAGTGATCTTCCCAATCAAAGCAGGATTATCATTCAATATGAATTATGAAATGGAGGATTACATGAATAAATCATTAACCGATGCTTCCTCCCTCACTCTTGCCATAGGATGGCACGGCAACCTTAAATGGACGTTTTAATTTATTGGAACAAAAGCCAATATTGTCTGAGGATGTTCATCCACAATCATCAGAAAGCCCTGGTCATCTAATCGAACCAACCCTTCCCAGTTTCGGGGATTCTTTTCCAAAACCAGCTGAATCGGTTCTGAATCGGTGCGAACAATTTTATTTGCATTGACCTGATATTCCACCAGCTGTTCTACGTGTTCAAATTGGCTGTGTGTTCCCCTTTTTTCTATACCATCTTCTACAGGCTTTAACCGTTTTCTTTCCGCCGGCCAAAAATAGTTAATGGCCCAAAACCGACCTTGGCCATCCACTTCAGTCACATCTGTTAATCGATATTCCAAATTTGGAAATGGCACTTCTCCTTTTGGTTTTAGTCCTGTATTGTAAAAATACCCTGCCGAGTATGGGTTTACATTTTTACCGTTCACTTCATAAAGGGTTAGTAGCCGGTATTTGAATTTTAAGATACTCTCAATTCCCATATTCTCAATTTGTTTGGGGAGAGGAATTTCTTCCATTTCATCACGGTTGATAGTGAGTTTCTTGCGCCGAAAATCCATTTTACCTTTCACCAAAAAGCTATGCATGGTATCGTCATTTTTTGATTCAATGATAAGGTAGGCATCCTTTCCAGAAAAGGTCAATGCTTCGAACCCTTGATATCCCGGAATCATTAAATCGTATTGGGGCTGAATGAGATCGATTTTCTCAGGTGTCAATCCGCCGGACCGATTCCCATTTAACCACCGCTGAATCTTGGTTTTGCTCAAAGCGTAAAAACCGGGGGCATCCTTATTCACATATTGGGGCATGAGAATGAGATAATCTCCATACCAGGCCAAGCCGGACATTTCCAAACTCCGTGTGGCCGCTTCCCCATTTAAGGGGATTTCTACAGGCATGACTTCTTGAGAAAAAAGAAAGCTCGAAAGGATGATAAGAGATAAAAGGTTTGTCTTCATATTATTTCACATACTTGTTATACCATCCCACGAGGCGCTCCATATAATCCAACTTATGGGCCCGCTCTAAAAGGCCGTGGGGTTCTCTAGGATAAAATACCAATTCTGAATCTACACCTTTAATGCGGAGGGCTTGCCATAACTCCATCCCTTGCTCTGGGTGGACGCGCTCATCCTTTAATCCGTGGATGACCAAAGTGGGCGTTTTCGCATTATTGATATGGGCCAACGGTGATCGCTCCCAATGGAGGTCCATATTGTCAAACCACCACTGGTTCCAATGTGTGTCAGACATTTCATAGGGTATATCGGTCGTACCCATAAAGCTGATCATATTGGTTAAGCCGGCTCCTACCATGGATGCTTTAAATCGGTCGGAATGTTTTGTGGCAGCCCATGCAGAAAAATATCCGCCATAGGACCAACCGCCCGTTCCGACTTTTTTCCCATCCACAATACCTTGAGCAATTAAATGATCAATACCTGCCAGCACATCCTCAAATTCTAATCCTGCCAAATCATCATGATCTGCTTTAGAAAAGGCTACACCGCGGCCTCCACTGCCCCGATAGTTCGGCTCTAACACAACAAATCCTTCTGCTGCTAAAAGCTGAACCGGGTAGGTAGCCCGCGTATTCCATCCATCTAAACTGGTACCTTCGGGACCACCGTGAATCTGCAATACGAGAGGGTACCGCTTCCCTTTCCGATATTTTAATGGATAGGTAATCACCCCTTCGATCCCTAATCCGTCAATGCCAATCCATGAAATAGTTTCTTGCTTTGCTAATGCAATTTTGTCAAAATCGGGATTGGAATATGTGAGGCGCTGAATCGTGGATTGACCAAGTGCCCCTACATGAATTTCATTGGTATGACCATGACCTGATGCTATAATGACTAATTGCCCCGATGATCGATGCAAAGAAACGGATGATAAAATTTGATTTGGTGCCAAAACGTCCGTTTGATTCGCCACACCTTCCGGTGATTTTTCTTTTGTATCAATGGTAGATAAAACTGTTTTGGTTCCCCGGTATGATTTTCCCAAAATGGTTTGATCGTCCACCCATTCTACAGTCATGAATGATTCTTTAAAGTCTGGCGTATGAAGTGTGGCTTTTCCCCCTTTTACGGGTACAGTATAAATACTTTGTGCAATGGGATCGTTATATGTGGTAGCCCCCAAAAATACCAATGTTTCGCTATTAGGAGAAACAGCCATATCACCCAATTTCCCCGGTGTTTCTAAAACCTTACGGGGGTTGCCACTAGGGACTTTCACTCGATAAATGGATCGTTCCAATAAATCACGATCCGCACCTGTTTTTTCTGTGGCTTGAAAGATGATGTTTTTACTATCCGATACCCATTCGAATGAACCCACATTCAAGTTTTGCTTATATACTTTTTGGGTTTGGCCTGTTTTCACATTGTAGATCCAAATCCGTGTATAGATATGTTCTTCATCCATAACGATCATGTCATAGCCGGCCTTCTCTCTGGCTTGCTTCTCTTTTGATTTTTCATCCCGGGATGTGAATGCAATCCATTTACCATTCGGGGACCATTGGTATGACCCCACACTGGTTTTGTGATCGGTAAGCATTTTTGCTTCACCTCCATCCATGGGAATCACATACACTTGCGTGGATTTATGATGATTCTTTCTTCTGGAGAGGAAAGACAAATCGCCATTTGGCGTCCATTGGGGAGACCAACTATTCACAGGAGAAGATGTATATTGACGCTTATCCGAACCATCTGCATTCATAACCCAGATTTCCCGATAACTACCACCGCGAGGCTCATCGGCCGTTCTGGGGATGATATTTACATAGGCAATCTTGGTGCCCACATTATTCATGGCGGGCTGAGTGGCGTACCGCATATTCACAATATCTTCTGCAGTAATCGGACGGTCTGCCCACACCATTGAAATAATAATGACGGGAATGATTAATAGTCGTTTCATGGTCCTCTCCTGAATCGGTTATTCTTCGCCGGGGCGATAAGATTTTTCAAGGTTTAATTTAATATCCTCTAAGGTCATCCATACGGGTTTCATTTGATGAGTAGCAAACAATTCAGCTTGGTCATTATAGTGGGGTGAATTTTCATCAGACGTGGCAGATCCAAATTGATGGATACTTTGGGATGATAATTTACCCTCCGGACTCCATTCCACGATCTGGTAAAAACAATCCCCTGCAGTGGCCTTGCGCTGTCCATTCTGCTTCCGGGAATAAATGGCACGGAAAATATCCGGACCGCCACTTAGAGGCAGATCTATATCTCCTCTTTTTAACCGCTGAATCTCTCCCCATTTTACATTAATCTTTCCATAAACAGATCGATAGTATTCTATTGACTTTTCCAGCCTATCCATAATTGTGGCATAGTTATATGTGTATTTATCCGGGTCGAATGTTGGGCGAATTGCATCATAGGCCAGATGCATGGCTGTGGCGGTACTATCTGTATCGAGGTCCCAATCTCTGAGCAGTTCCAGTGCTTCCCTTATATGGGGGTCATCACTGGCAGCTTCGGATAAAAATTTCTTTAGATTAATAGCCATAACCGATTTTTCTGAATATTTGGTATCAAATTTGTACTGGTAGAATTCTTCTCGTGTGATAGAAGTGTCAGCACCATAGGTCTCAATGGCACGATATGCTCGGTTGGTTTGAAAAGTTTCGATACCAAGATTATTCATTAGAAAAGGCATCCGGGATTCCACGATGCCCAAAGTCGCTTTGTATGGGGCACTGTTACAATTTTGGACAAACCCCGATTCTGGGTTTACTACGCGAGGAAGCATGTCATATTCGATATAGCCCTGCCATAAAGATTGGATTGTATTCCCCGGAACAATACCCTTCCAATCGTAAGCATCGCTCATCCGGAAGGGCATTAGGGCATTATAGACATAAGAAATATTTCCAGACTTATCAGCATATACCGTATTAAACATGGGCAAGGCCTGCAAACTCATAGCAAATTCAAATTCTTCATAGTTCGTGGCCTTGTTCATTTGGTACCATTGCTCTACTTGACGTACTTCGCCATATCCAGAGAACCGAACACCAAATGTGCCATGGGAATTTTTAAACACGGGTCCATGAATGGACCACATTATATCCCGTTTGAAGGTCCATCGAAAAGGCCCCCATAGTTTCATTTCAATTTCTGCTTCCCAAATATCGATGGTTTCATACTTCCCTTGGATGAAATACTTATTTTCATCCTCCGGATGAATATCTAATTCATAAACATCAACCAAATCCGGCCTATTGACCGTATGGGCCCAACCCAAATGTTCATTATGACCCAAGAAGATTACAGGTGATCCGGGAAACAGACCGCCGGTCATATTCCATCCTTCTTCGCTGTGGAGGTGGGCCTCATACCAGGCTACAGGTCCAGTCCATGGCTGATGCGAGTTGATGGCAAGTCTGGTATACCCATCTGCTGATCGTTTCGGACTTACGGCCACTGCGTTAGATCCCATTAATGTTTGTTCAAATGGTCCCCATTCTATTTTTTCTTTGCCGATAGAAAATTCCGGTTTTTCATCGGAAGCAAGCTTACCCAAGACGCGATCTAGGCCATACATCAGCGGCATACGGTGAACAAATCCTGCAATTACATCCTTCCCCGATACTGGAAACAAGCCACGATATACTTCATCTGGGTGTAATACTGCATAATGGTTTAATCCGTTTGCATAAGCCTCTACTAAATCTCGGGTTTCTACCGTGAGTTGAGAGGCATAACTGGATTCTACCACATCCCAAACTTTCAACAATTGAACCATATAATCATTGGCTGCCCCTTCTTTTCCATGATAGAAGGCCAGCTTCCCCCTGGCTGCGATGACGGTTCCCTGAATGGTTTTGAAATCATCTTCTGCGTGGGCATAGGCGAGACCGAAAGCTGTATCCTTGTCCTTCTTTCCAAAAATATGAGGTACACCCCAAGTATCTCTGTGAATCTTTACATCATAGGTTGAAAAGAATGTTGCATCAATGGGTGCGTTAAATAGAGGGACATAAAGATTGAACCCTAATATCCCGGCTATAATAATTAAGCCGGCAATGATATATTTTTTCATGTAGTTAATTCCAAATTTTTCATGTGAATATTATATGATTTTAATGCATCTCTTAATTGATCAAAATTTTTAAAATGAATGCCGGACCATCCCAAGGATTGGGCCATATCGATATTTTCTTTCAAGTCATCAATGATTAGAGATCTAGATGGTACGGCGCTGGCTGTTTTTAGGGCATAATCATAAATGGCCCTGTCCGGTTTTCTCACCCCCGCATCAAATGAATAGATGGCCCCATTTATATGGTTTGGGAATTGATACCTAAGATCAATTTCATTTCTAATGTGGCTCGGATTCGTATTAGATAAAAGCCAAAGATTGTATTCTTTTGAAAGGGGTTTCATCAAATCTGAAACGGCTGTTTCTTTACCCAATAGCTTTTGCCATCCTCGCCAAAAATCGAATTCTTTTAAACAACAGGGATGAGGCAACCCTTCTTTAAATGCAGTGAAAAACTCATGATCTGTAAGACGACCGGTTTCATATGCATGGTGGACTTCATTAGAAAAAGCGGTTTTAATTTCAACTAATGAAAGGTCGGCACTATCAGCCCAGTATTGAGCACACCGATCTAGATGAATATTAATGAGGACACCGCCGATGTCTAAAAATATATGCTGAATCATGATTAAAGATTTATGTTCTAAAAACGGGAGAAAAATTAAGAAATGAGTTGAACATTTCTGAGGGATTTGGCCATTATCTCAAAACCATGTAATTTTACTTAAATTGGCATCGGTCAATTAATTAATCAAAATAATTATATTATTCACACAAAAAACGTAACCTTGATTTATGTTAAGATTTTTATCACTTTGCTTGTTTTTCATAATGACATTTGGATTTTCACAAGAAAATGAAATGGTTGAAATCGAGACCAATGATGGCAATATCTTCTTAGGGCAGATTGTTGAAAAATCTTCTTTAGAGTATAAGCTAAAAACACAAGATGGTATTATTATTTCTGTACCGTTTGCATCTGTTAAAAGATTAAGCAAGATCGAAACAGCTGAGGATGGGGCTATATTCGTGACGAAGCCGAATGGAGCTTTGCAGAAGAGCCAATTTTAGTCTTTTCAGGCAACACACGTATTTCAAATTCTTTTGCTCTTGTGGCTGAATACTGGCTTCCTCCTGGTGAGGGTGACCCGACAGAACTTCCAGTTGCAATTTCAGCAAGATTTATAGGTAGAAGAATAGCAGTTGATGTTGGTGGATTCTTCAGTAAGGATATGGAAGGAATTCCTATGCCTTTAATCAATTTTACGTACCATATGAAGTAATAAAATGTTTTTTCGGGAACTGTAAACGACATAGCAAAATTGAAATTGTGAATATTTTGCCATCGCTCATTACGGTGATGAATATGCCAGATAGAAATAAATCATTTCTCGCTAATAAAAACAATAGCATTGATTTATTATCACCCACTTCCGTTGGTTCATCGAGGCCCAATCAGATTTCCTTTCCTACCGATGCATCAATTCAGTCCGAAAAGAAGGGTGATACAAAAAATTAGATCTCACCATTCGAAAGGGCCATCTATGATTTTCCATAAATACCAAGCGGCGACCGTGCGGTAGGGCCGCCACTGTTCGGCTTCCTTTTCCATTTCATTCGGTTTCGGCAAGCGATCCATTTTATTTAGAATCATAAATCCTTTTTGAATGCCCAAATCTCCAAAGGGGAAAACATCTGGGCGGACGAGGGTAAACATGAGAAACATATCTGCGGTCCACTGGCCAATACCTTTTACTTTAATCAGTTCGTCACTGATAGCTTCATCAGACATTGATTCTATATTTGATAAATCCACTTCTCCCCTTTTCCACTTTTCAGATAAATCTCGGATATAGTTGGCTTTTTGATTGGAAAGCCCCACGAATCGTAAGGACTCATGTGGAATCTCCAGTACATCTTTGGGCTTGGGAAAGGTGTCCAAACTGAACATGCCTTTAAACCGGTCATAGATGGTGGCGGCCGCCTTCCCGCTGAGCTGCTGATATACGATGGACCGCACCAGCGATTCATAATAATTGGTAATGGGGTTGAATTCTGGTGGCCCGAATTCATCTATGAGCCTCCCCATGCGGGGGTCTGATTTTTTCAGTTCAGATAAAGCTTTTTTGAGGTTCATTATTTCGAGCAAATATAAAGTTGGAGGAGGCTCGATTCATCAAAGGGGTCCCCGTCATAATCTCCCCATTTCTCTTCTATGGTGAAACCAGATTCATTTAGCAAACGATCCATGGTATCGGGGTAAATCATCCGCATATCGAATACATATTCATCCTGAGCTTTACCGTCGCCTCGATCAAAAAACCAATGTATATGATTAATTTCACGTCCCTCATCAAATTGGTTTTTTTGCCACACGATGCAATAACCACCTTCGGGATGGACAATGGTCATTTCTTCATATTTCTTATTGGGGTCTCGATAGAGGAACTCCGGATCCGGGACAAATATATCCAAAAGAAATCGCCCTTTTTCAGATAAATGACTCTGCGCCGATTCTAGGCATTGGATCATTTCATCTTCTTCATATAAATGGAGAAAGGAATTAAATGGAATAAGGATGAGATCAAACTGCTGGTCCAGTTGAAATGAACGCATATCCCCAGTAATGAATTGTCCATTTGGATATTTTTTTCTACAGTGGTCAATAAAAACACGACTCAGATCGAGGCCCGTATAGTTGTACCCCTTATATAATAGTGGCTCTGCCACTCGCCCTGCGCCGCAGGCCATTTCAAGGATTTTGCCGCCCGTTTCTTTCGCCCAGTGTTGGTAGAAAGGAATGTCATCCACCTTATGGCCTGTGCAGGCATCGTAGAGGTCCGGGTGGTTATACATTTGGATTTTCATAAAGTTACGTCATGATGAACTTGACGAAGCATGGTAAACGAAAATTATTTTTAAATGGAATCACACTTCGTCAAGCTCAGTGTGACAGCAAATTAAAGCGCAGCCTTGATGGTCCTTCGCTCTTCAGCGATTCGTTTTTTATCCTCACCTTTTTTCGCCAGAACATCCAAGACATCCAAGGCCTGGTGATAAAGCCCCTGCCCTTTCAAAACATTCACCAAAGTAAAGGTGGCCAAACGCGGGCTCACTACTACACCTTCTAAATTGATATCCTTAGGCAATGGCTTTTTTGATTTATCCTTTTGAGGGATATCAGGGATATCCGATTTCTTTTTTGGTTTTTTGGCTGGTTTCTTAGATAGGTAATCCTTAGCAAACTGATTGTTGGGATCTACACTCAAAGCACGATTAAAACTTGCTTTTAATGTAGCAGGTGATCGGTCCAATTGCTCTTGGACCATGGGCAGTGTTATAGCGGCAGAAGTATGGTCGGGATATTTTGTTAGCACCTTTTTCATCCACTTTTCTGCAGCAGCCAAATTGCCCATCCCCATCTCTGCCTGAGATAAAATGAATTGCCCATCAGCCGAATCGGGGTGATGCTCCAATCCAATTTCACAAACCCTCTTGGCCCGGTCATACTCCCCTTTGGATTGATAGATCT
Source organism: Fidelibacterota bacterium UBA6630 (assembly GCA_002455835.1). GTDB lineage: Bacteria > Fidelibacterota > Marinisomatia > Marinisomatales > TCS55 > TCS55. Next base: position 39,663 of record DKLW01000029.1, read on the forward strand.
CCGCCAATACAGGAAAGAGCACCGTATCAAAATGATTGGCGAAATACAGCTCTAGTTCGGTAAGATTTTTCAGGTCCATTTAACGACGGTTCTCCGATACCCAATTGGTGATATAGTCCACGGTCTCCTTCACCGTTGTGCCGGGACCAAACAATTTGCCCATGCCCATGCCTTCTAGTTCGGCCATATCTTTCTTGGGAATAATACCGCCTCCAGTGAGTAGGACATCATCCAAACCCTTTTCTTGCATAAGATTATACAGATTGGGGAAAATGGTCATGTGGGCATTGTTCAGGCTGGAGAGGGCAATCACATCTACATCCTCCTGGAGGGCAGCAGAGACGATCATTTCCGGTGTTTGGCGGAGGCCTAAATAAATGACTTCCATCCCTGCATCCCGGTAGGCCGCTGCCAATACCTTAATGCCCCGGTCGTGACCGTCCAAACCGGGCTTGGCCATGAGTATTCTGATTTTTCGTTCCATAATCTCGGATTAATTGAAGCGGGAAATTACAATGAAAAGGGGTCTGAGTCGAGAAGTTCGAAGTGCTTCGAACTTTTATGATTATCTTTGATTACTATCTAAAACAAAGGTCACTGGCCCATCATTTACCAAGGCAACATCCATCATGGCGCCGAATTCACCAGATTCAAACGGCACGCCTTTTGTCTTTAGCTGAGCCATAAAATATTTATATAGGGCATTCCCCTTCTCCGGGTGAGCAGCGTGGATGAAACTAGGTCGGCGCCCTTTCCGCGTGTCACCGCAGAGGGTAAATTGACTGATGACCAAAGCAGAGCCGCCTACTTCCTCTATGGATAAATTCATCTTTTCATTTTCATCATTGAATACACGAAGGTGGGCAATTTTGTCTGCTAAATAATCTGCATCCGATTCTTCATCAGTATCCGTAACCCCCAACAGAATAACAAAACCATGGTCAATTTCACCGATTATTTTTTTATCTACTGTCACCGAGCCGGACTTGGCTCTCTGAATCACAGCAATCAATCAGACACCCACACGTTTTGTTTGCCGTAAGTATCCCTTAGTTTTTTCAGGAAAGATGAATGCGCCGACACCTTCACATTGTGTGCATAGATTCGCTGCTGTTTGCCCCGTTCCGAAGTCATGTGAAACATGAGTCCGCAGCCACCTTCATGGTCTTTGGCCATAGTAACAAGCGCATCCACATCGGTGGGGGACATCTGGTTCGGCTCCAGACGAATATTCACATTTTTAGAATAAATGTCACGGGCCTTTTCCACGGTCACAATTTCATCGGCAATGAGTTTTAAATCGGAAAAGTCCGTATCATCTGTGGGTTTGCCAGCGATGAATACTACACTGTCATTTTTGATCAATTCTTTATACTTGGCAAAGGTGTCGCTAAAGGCCAAGATCTCTGCCTGACCTCCAAGGCAATCTAATTTAAAAAACGCCATTTGGTTATTCTTCCGATCGAAGTGCATCTTCACTTCTGTAATAGATCCACCGACTCTAACCTTTTCGCCATTACCACCCTTCACTTTTTCCGTAAAATCAAAATTGGAAAATTCTTCTAAGTCCTCAGCATACTTCAATAAAGGATGACCAGAGAGATACATCCCCAATACTTCTTTTTCATTATCCAGCAATTGGCTTTCGGACCATTCCTCCGTTTTTGGCAATCGGGGCACCATAGACATATCCTGACCGTTGGCACTGCCGCCACCAAATAAGTCCACCTGGTTTCTCGCTTCATTTTCCTGGATGGTTTGACCATATTTTAAAGCCGTCTCGATTGCACCATTCTTCTGGGCGCGATTCCCATCAAGACCATCAAATGCGCCGGCCATATTCAGGCTTTCTAATACTTTCCGGTTCACAGATTTCAAACTCACATTGGCAGTAAAATCAAACAAGGAATCAAACTGGCCATGTTTATCTCGAGAGGCAATAATCTGTTCTAAAGCTTTCGAACCCACATTTTTAATTGCATTGAGACCAAATGAAATGGTCTTTTTATCCACAGGACGGAAATTAATATCGGAAACATTCACATCTGGCGGATCCACATCAATCTTTAGTTTCCTGCATTCGTTGATGAGAATCACCACGCGATCAATATTGGACATTTCACTAGTAAGATTGGCACTCATAAATTCTGCAGGATAATTGGTTTTGAGCCATGCGGTCTGATAAGCCACATAAGCGTAGGCGGTGGAGTGACTTTTGTTGAATCCGTATTGGGCAAATTTTTCAATCAACTCATAGATTTCTCTACCCTTCATTTTTGGAATGTTGTGTTTCTTCTCTGCCCCTTCAATAAACTTCACTTTTAACTCATCCATGAGTTTTTTAATCTTTTTACCCATGGCCCGTCGCATGATATCCGCTTCCGCCAGTGTGAAGCCCGCCACTTTGTGAGCAATCTGCATTACCTGCTCCTGGTAAACGATAATCCCATATGTTTCTTCCAGGATGGGTTCCATGACGGGATGGGGGTATTTGATTTTTTTCTTCCCGTGCTTCCGGGCAATAAAGTCCTCAATATTGTCCATGGGCCCCGGGCGGTATAGAGCGTTCATGGCAATCAAGTCTTCTATGACAGTGGGCTTAAGTTTTTTCAAAAATTCTCGCATACCAGAGGACTCAAACTGGAAGACACCGATGGTCAACCCTTTGGCAAATAATTTATAAACTTCCTGGTCGTCCAATGGGATTTTTTCAATATTTATCTTTTCGCCCCGCTCGTTCAAGAGTTTCATGGCATTGTCAATCACCGTGAGGTTTCTCAGGCCTAAGAAGTCCAATTTCAGCAAACCCAACTCTTCTAGGCCTTTCATATCATATTGGGAGGTTACATCCCCTTGAGGAGAACGGTATAGAGGAATGAAGTCTGTCAAGTCTCCGGGGGCAATCACTACACCGGCAGCATGAATAGATGCATGACGGTTCATTCCTTCCAACACTTTGGAATAATCAATCACTTCTTTGAATTGCCCCTCTGCCGCCTCTTTCAATTCCGGACTTTGTGCTAGAGCCTCTTCTAAAGTGATATTCAAAGTAGTGGGGATCATCTTCGCCAATCGATCAATTTCTCCAAATGAATATCCCAATACGCGCCCCACATCACGGACGACCTGACGGGCTTTCATTTTTCCGAATGTGATAATCTGAGTAACGGAGTTTTCACCGTACTGGTCCTTAATATAATCAATGACTTCTCCACGCCGTTCGATACAGAAGTCTATATCAATATCCGGCATGGAGATACGGTCGGGATTCAAAAACCGTTCGAACAAAAGTTGGTGGCGCATGGGATCAATGGTAGTAATCCCTAAAGAATAAGAAACTAAACTGCCTGCTGCCGAACCGCGACCTGGCCCCACGGGGATGGCATTATCCTTGGCATATTTCACAAAGTCCGCCGTAATCAAAAAGTAACCTGCAAAACCCATTTTTTGAATCACTTTTAATTCATGATCTAATCGGGAATCTAATTCTGGAGTGTAGTCTCCATATAAATTCTGGACCCCTTGTTTGCAGAGAATTTTTAGATAGTTGTCAGGATCGGTACTGGGCGCATCTTGAGGGATAGGAAAGTTGGGCAAATGGTAATCGCCCATGGGGAGCTCAATATCAATACTATCTGCAATTTTTCTAGTGTTCTCGATGGCATTGGGCACATCTTTGAACATTTCATACATTTGATCCTGCGTTTTGAAATAGAACTCCGGCGTGGCATAACGAAGGCGATTGGGGTCATCACGATCTTTTCCCGTACCTAAGCAAATATGCACATCGTGGGCTTCCCAATGTTCATGTTTGGCATAATGGGCATCGTTGGTGCAGACCAATGGCAAATCCAATTCGCCTGCCAGTTTTTTCATATTCTGAATATTATGAATCTCATCCGGGATACCATGATTCTGTACTTCTAAATAAAATCGATCATCAAATATATCGGCAAATCTTAGCGCTGCTTCTTTGGCGCCTCCCCAGTCATCTTTCAGCATCTTTTCCGGTATTTCACCCTTCAAACAACCGGACAAACAAATGATGCCTTCATTATACTTTTTGAGCAATTGAATATCAATCCTAGGTCGATAATAGAAGCCTTCCAGATACCCGTGAGTAACCAACTTCATAAGATTCTGATACCCTTTATAGTTCTGTGCCAATAGAACAAGATGGTTATTGCCCCAGCCGCCATCGGATCGGGGTTTTTTGTCAAACCTACTACCCATAGCCACATAGGTTTCGCAACCAATGATAGGCTTTACACCTGCTGTTTTTGCGGATTTATAATAGGGGATGACACTAAACATATTCCCATGTTCTGTAAGGGCTACCGAATCCATACCCAAGTCATCTATGGTATTGACTAAGGTTTGGACCGTTTGGGCCCCGTCTAAAAGGCTGTAATCGGAATGATTATGTAAGTGTACGAATTCTGAAGTCATTTAAATTGAAGTTGTTTAATCATATGAACTGTTGAAAAATACATTCTGTCCTCTTGAGACGCAATGCATTGCGTCTTGCAAATTGATTAAATTTGAATTTTGAGCACACGGTCATCTCTGTTAAAATCTTGAATCATTTCTAATTGATTGAATCCCAAATTTTGAAAAATATGTTTCACTTTTTCCTGATGAGAGCCCAAGCCCACTTCTAATACAATCCAGTTGCCAGGCTTGACCAGATTTTTTGCTTTAGCTGCGATGCGATGGTAAAATGATAATCCATCCTGTTGATCAGTCAGAGCAATTCTTGGTTCATGATCGCGAACTTCAATCATGGTATCATCCAATTCTGACTCCGGAATGTAAGGTGGATTAGAAACCAATAGATCATAAGTGTCATGGGGTACTGAGTTTAAAAAATCCATTTCCACAAATTGGATTTGCTCCACTTGATTCGATGCGGCATTATCTTTTGCCACAGTAAGGGCATCCGCTGATACATCGATAGCAGTGATGGTTGCATCTGTTTTTTCACCGGCAATGGCGATGGGAATGCACCCCGAACCTGTGCCCACTTCTAAAATGTTAGGTGATGAAATATTGCCGATACAATGGAGGGCCACATCCACAACTCGCTCCGTCTCCGGACGAGGTATTAATACATTGGGATTTACTTTTATTTTATGTCCATAAAATTCAGTTATCCCGGTGATATACTGAAGAGGTTCCCGTTTGGTACGCCGTTTAATCCATGCTTTTAGCTTATCCAAATCTGATCGCAAAATGGGCTGTTCAAATTGAATGTAGAGGTCAATTCGTTTATAATTTAATAGATCACAAAGCAACCATTCAATTTCTTGCTTGGGGGATTCAAAACCTTTGGATTGAAAATATTCCTCGCCCCATTTGAGGATATCAATCACCCGCCATATTTTATTTTTCAGTTCGGCGGGTTTGGCCATTTTATTCCCCCACAGATGCCAGCTGTGCTTGCTGGTCAGCCAATTTCAAATTTTCTATAATATCTGCAATATCCCCATCCATGACTCCTTCAAGGTTATATGCAGTAAAATTGATGCGATGGTCCGTTATACGTCCTTGGGGAAAATTATAGGTTCTGATTTTTGCTGAACGATCTCCAGTGGAGACCATATCCCGCCGCGCAGCTGCTCTTTCTTTTGCTAATTTTTCCTGTTCAGCAGCTAATAGTCTTGATCGTAATACTTTTAGTGCGGCTGCTTTATTTTTATGCTGAGAAGTTTCGTCCTGACAGGTGACCACCAATCCTGTAGGTATATGGGTAATGCGTATGGCAGATTCCGTTTTATTCACGTGTTGTCCACCAGCTCCACTGGCGCGATAGGTATCGATTTTTAAATCTGCATCCACAACTTCAACATCCGCTTCTTCAGCTTCAGGCAATACAGCCACTGTAGCCGCAGAAGTATGGATACGGCCGCTGGTTTCTGTTTTGGGTACCCGTTGAACACGGTGAACACCGCTCTCAAATTTCAGCAAGCCATATACACTTTCACCTTTTACAGAAAAGATGATTTCTTTAAAACCGCCAATCCCAATGGCATTGGATTCCATGACTTCATATTTCAATCTATTCCGTTCTGCAAAACGAGAATACATGCGAAATAAATCTGCCGCAAATAGCGCAGCTTCATCTCCACCGGTGCCAGCGCGGATTTCTAAAATGGTATTTTTATCATCAGTAGGATCATGAGGTATAAGCAGTAGTTTTAATTCTTTTTCTTGCTTCTCTAGGTCTGCTTGTAATTCTTCTATTTCTGCTTGAGCAATATCTTTGAGCTCTTCATCGTCACCAGCCAAAATTTCATTATCATCATCAATTTGCTCTTGGGTGGCGATATATTCTTTAGATTTTTCTACAATGGGTGCCAACCGGCGATGTTCTTTTGCCACTTCTGTATACCGAGTTTGATCATTCATTAAATCCGGATCCAGCATTTGGGTCTCCAACGATTCAAAATGAATAATGATTTCTCTGATTTTGTTGATCATCCGATGGCTTCTGCTACATATTCCTTACCGGTCATTTCATCGTAATCATCGCCAAATGCTTCCTTCAACGCCGTGATGGCTACTTCTATCATATCGTCTTCTGGCTGTTTTGTGGTTATATTTTGGAGCCATAATCCCGGTGCTCTGAGCATGCGGAAAATGAGATTATCCCCTTTTCGGGCTGTAATTTTTATCACTTCATAGGACACACCTGCCACCAAAGGAATCATGGGCAAGTGGACCATCAACCGCATGGGTAAACTGATATGACCAGTTATAGACATGATAATGGTGTCAATGACTGAAAAAACAATAATGGCGGACAGAAGCACAATAAACATGAAGCTCGTACCGCAGCGAGGATGTTGAGTTGGAAATGATTGGGCATTGGATACGTCCACATCTTTCCCAGATTCAAAATTGTATACCACGCGGTGTTCAGCTCCATGATACTGAAAGAGGCGCTTAACATCTTTCATTAAAGAGATGAGCAATAAATATAAAATGAAAAATGTGATGCGAAATCCACCGGACACCATATTGAATGCCACTGCTTCCCGCTCTACATCCAATAATGTTGTGGTGATCCACATAGGGGCAATCATAAATAAAGTGATGGCCAACCCAATAGCAAAAACCGTAGATAAAAATTCCGTAATCGGGTTGGGCTTTTTGTCCTTCTCTTCAGGCATGGCAATATCTGCGGACCAATTCAATGTAGCCATCCCCATTTTCATCGCTTCAAATAATCCAGCCATGCCTCTGAATATGGGTTTATTCCAGAGGTTTGAGCGCTCTGTGATGGATATGAAATCATGGCGATCTACATGCACTTTCCCTTCCGGATCTCTTACAGCCGTGGCATAGGCGCCGGGCACGCGCATCATCACGCCTTCAATTACAGCTTGGCCCCCAACAAGAATGGTGGGCTTCATTATGGATAAAAGAATGGTTTTAATCATAAAAAAATGGTTCCGAGCTGTATATACCTATCCCGAAGCCATTCCTGCTTTAATTCGTGTTATTGGTTTGCTTTACCGTATTTCTTCTTAAACTTCTCAATACGACCAGCCGTATCAACCAGTTTTTGTTTTCCTGTATAAAATGGATGACACTCGGAACAGATTTCGATCCGCTGATCGCCCATAGTGCTATACACTTGAAATGTATGACCACAGGAACATATAACATTACCCAGTTTATAATCTGGATGTGCATTTGCTTTCATTGCTTACTTCCTTATAATGCTCAATTTAATTGTTCTAAAACTTTTTTCACCCGATTTATTCCTTCGTGTATGATTTCTTTTCCCACCGGATATGAAAACCGAATGTGCCCCGGGGCGCCAAATCCATCTCCAGGGACAGTGACGACTTTTGCCTCGTTTAATAATACATCTGACAAATCAAATGAATCGTTGATGACTTCACCTCTAAAGGACTTTCCCATATACGATGAAAAATCTGGGAATGCGTAAAATGCGCCTCCAGGCATATCACAAGATACGTCTGGAATTCCATTCAGTAAATCTACCATGAGATTTCGCCGTTCTTTGAATTTGTCCCGCATCATTTCTACTTCAGATTGATCTCCAATTAAGGCTTCTACTGATGCAGCCTGGCTAATTGAATTTGCACATGAAGTAGCCTGGCCTTGGATTTTACTCATGGCTTTAATAATGGATTGTTCTCCGAATGCATATCCAATCCGCCACCCTGTCATAGAATATGTTTTTGACATACTCATGCAAGTTATCACATTGGCGCCAATATGATAGTCTTGATTTAGCTTTTCAGCGCTGGTGAATGCGCCATCAAAAACCAATCGCTCATAGCATTCATCCGCAATGACCACCCATTCATTTTCTTTGGCTATACCCAAAATATTTATAATGGTTTCATTGGACCACACGCTCCCTGTAGGATTCGAAGGAGAATTAATAATCACACCTTTTACTTGATCGGATATATTTTGTTGAATATCCTGGATTGTAGGCTCAAAGTTTAGTTTAGCATCTGTATCAATCAGTATAGGTGTCGCATCTGAAAGTGTTACGAACTCAGGAAATGAAACCCAATAAGGGCTAAAGATTAAGACTTCATCGCCACCTTGAAATAGGGCCTGACAAATGAGGTAGAGACTCTGCTTTTCACCGTTTGAAATCAAAACTTGATCTGGCGATATAACGAGTTCATTCTCTCGTTTTACTTTTTCGCAAACCGCTTCTCTTAATTCAATTGTCCCTGCCCCTGCCGTGTATTTCGTTTGTCCATTATCCATTGCAGCTTTGGCCGCATTGCGAATATTTTCCGGCGTATTAAAATCCGGTTGGCCTGCGCTAAAGTTAATCACATCCACGCCCTGCGCGCGTAACTCTGCAGCGCGAGAGGTCATTTCAAGTGTAAAAGATGGTTTCACGCGGTGGACGCGATCGGAAAAAGTTGTCATAATAATATCAGCTAAATACTGTGCTGTTTTTTATGGTACTCTGCTGAATTGAAGTTTATTTCTTCGTCAGAAGACTGGTTGGAAACTTTTTTCCTTTTACCACGTCTTTTCGGTTTTGTGGGAGCAGGGTTTTTCTTGGAAACATTGGTTTCATATAAAGCGTCATCTTCTTCAATATCAAACTCTTCAGAGAGCACTTTTTTGCTTTGCCGCGATCTGTCTTTGGCCGCAGGCTGTTCTGGTAGTGCTTCTCCCGGCACTTTTTTCGGCCTCGGCACTCTATCGACATCAATCTCCTGCAAGTCCGATTCCGCGACTGTTGCTTCTTCCGGTTCATCCTTCACAGCTTGTGTTTCCAACTCTTGAAGGTCACCTTCTTTAAATGAGAACATTTCCGGGTTGAAAAGCCCAAGCATCGTGCCATAGCCACGGGTAATACCATTTCCTATTCCCAAATAATTTGGAAGCAAAAAGTTTGTACGGAACTCGCCATTGAATGCACCCCAGTTATTTTCATCAATCGGTTTAGGGAATAAGGAAGATAGGGTCACTTTTGTAAAGATATTTTCCTCTAACTCCATGCCCATTTCTCTGGCCATAAATACAATATTCTGTCCGAGGAGTTTATTGAGGAAATTTACCCGATCTACGTTGTTTAAAAATCGATAACGATATCCAGTGGTTTGATTCAAAGCCACCCAAGGGGTAACAAACCGATAACGAATCAATTTGGTCATGGGTTGGAATCGATCTACTTGTTCATCCACTTCAGTGTCTAACACCTGAAATGTGATATTCCCAAAATCCAGGAAATCCATTTTGGATACCATTGATTTAATGGAATCTACTCCCTCACCGATACCAACGATATAGATCTGTTCATTAAGAATCTTTACCTGCACGCGCGGATAAAGAAATTGCTGCCGATAGGACCCGTTCAACATGGGTACGATTTCCTCATCAGGGAATTGCCGCATCAGTACACCCTTGACCTGATATGGTGTCTTACGAACTGGTTTATCAGTAAAGATTCGTACGGTTACCGTAGGTACCTCTGGGTACTTAGAACTCATTTTAAATGCCTCCACATTTACTACACCTAAATTAAAATATATAGTAGAATTTAATTTTACTGGCTCATAGTTTCCATAAATTCTTCATTGGTCTTTGTTCGACGCATTCTGTCTTGAAGGAACTCCATTGCCTCAATTACATTCATTTCATTAAGTAATTTTCTTAACACCCACATCCGTGCCAATACCTTCTTATCCAGTAGCAATTCTTCCTTACGGGTGCCTGAACGGATCAGGTCAAACGATGGGAACACACGACGGTCACTCAATCGACGATCTAATACCAGTTCCATGTTACCGGTCCCTTTAAATTCTTCAAAAATAAC
>DKLW01000029.1:50303-54911 GCA_002455835.1 Fidelibacterota bacterium UBA6630
CTTCAAAAATAACTTCATCCATCCGGCTGCCAGTATCGATCAGTGCCGTGGCGATGATGGTTAAACTGCCACTCTCTTCTGTATTTCGAGCGGCACCAAAGAATTGCTTCGGCTTTTTCAATGCATTGGCATCCACACCACCAGATAAAATTTTTCCACTGTGAGGAATCACCGCATTGTGGGCACGCCCCAACCGTGTAATACTATCTAGCAATATGACTACATCATCACCGAATTCGACCATACGCCGTGCTTTTTGGATCACCATCTCGGCCACAGCTACATGACGTTCAGGCGGTTCATCAAACGTGGAGCTAATCACCTCAGCGTCTACATGACGCTTCATGTCTGTTACTTCTTCAGGTCGTTCATCGATGAGCAGAATAATCATCTTTACTTCAGGATGATTTTTTGTGACGGCATTAGCCACTTTTTGCATAAGGACCGTTTTACCTGTTTTGGGCTGGGCCACAATGAGACCGCGCTGCCCCTTACCAACAGGGGAAATCAAATCCATTACCCGAGTAGAGAGATCCTTTGGATTGACCTCCAAATTGAATTTTTCTTCCGGATATAATGGAGTCAAATTATCAAATAAAATGGCCCGCTTGAGTTCTTTCGGATCCTGCCCATTCACCTGATCTACCTTTAATAAGGCATAAAATCGTTCTTTTGATTTAGGCGGACGAATTTGTCCTGCCACTTCATGGCCAGTTCGCAATCCAAATCGTTTAATTTGGGATGGACTTACATATATATCATCGGGGCCGGGCAGATAGTTAAAATCGGGGCTACGGAGAAATCCATACCCTTCATTTAATACTTCCAGCACACCGCGGGCGGTTACGCCGCCTTCTTTTTCAGTTTGTGCTTCTAGGATTTTGACAATCACTTCCTGCTTATTCAGTCCTGAATACCCTTCAATATTCAGTTGACCAGCAAGATCTGCCAATTCCTTGATTTTTAACTTTTGTAGTTCATTAACATTCATATAGAAATAACTTTCTTTAAATGATTAAAAAAAATTTGAGTTTGAAATTTTTTGGGGAATTGCCTTGTGGGGGCTATAAAAAAGCGCTAAAGACAAAGCAACTGGTAGGATATTACAGTATTTTAAATTAAAAATCCAAATTTATCGAAAATTTCCTTTGCAACATAATGGCTGCCAAATATTAGTGCTGGTCTGAGTTCCTCACGGGATAGATCGATTAAATCGTTTAGAGCATCTGGAAAAGAATTATTGATGGAAAAATTTTTTAAGCCATTATCAGATAAAATATTCCCGAGCGCTTTACCGGTAAGCAATCCATATTTTGTGCCGCCGCTAATGATCAATTCTTCAAATTGATCCTGTATTGCAGATACGATTAGGTTGGATTCTTTATCTCCTTTCATAACAAATAGACCAATAGGCCGACAATCAAATAATTGATTTACTGTACGGAGTACAGCACCAATGCCCTCTGCATTATGGGCCACGTCATAAAAAATGGTCGGTGATGTACTCATGACCTGCAGGCGGCCCGGCCATTGGGTATTGGTTAGTCCTTTTTGGATAATGTCATGAAACAGTTTTGGATTAAACGTCTTTGCAATGTAGACAGCCAAAGCTGCATTCACGGCCTGATGTTGTCCTAAAAGTGGCGTAATAAACTCCTCACCATCTATATCGAATGCTGTCCCCGATTTATCGTATTGAAGATCATCTGAGAATGTAACGGTTGTTATAGGTGCATTCTGACTTTCAGCTTTTTTAATCAGCAGCGCTTCTACATTCATATCCTGATTAGAAATTAAAACCGGTGTATTTCTTTTTATAATACCGGCTTTTTCATTTGCGATCGCGAGAATATTATCCCCAAGGATGTCACGGTGATCCATAGAAATAGGTGTAATGGCCGTGAGAACCGGTTTTAATACATTTGTTGAATCCAATCGGCCGCCCAGCCCGGTTTCAATTATGGCTACATCCACACGGTGGTTACGAAAATGGTTAAAGGCCATGGCTGTTGTTGTTTCAAAAAAAGTGGATTCAATGGCATCAATGTCATTTTTGTACTGAACCACAAAAGTAACAATTTCATCGTCAGTGATGGGCTCCCCATTCACACGTATTCTTTCATTAAATCGGATTAGGTGAGGAGAAGAATAGAAGCCCACCTTTAATCCTGACTCCATTAAAATCGCAGCCGTCATGGCGCAGGTGGATCCCTTTCCATTCGTGCCAGCCACATGAATCGATTGAAAATGGTCTTGAGGGTTACTGCATCGGCCTAATAATTCACGGGTATGGGACAGTCCAACCTTAATACCCAGTCGCTGCAAATTATATAAATAATCTAAAAGGGAATCAAATTCAGTGGATGTTGAAGAAAGGAGCATGGTCGATTTCTATACCTAAAAATTTACGGCCGACGCGCTTAAATCGAGCCAGCAAATCAGTGACATAATTAACTTTCAGCTAGATATTGTTCGCGTGAATAGCGGAACTTTACAATTGCCTTATATATGGAATTGGCAATGGCTTGCCTATATTTTGGATTTCGGAGATTTTTCTCTTCATTCCGGTTTGTTAAAAATCCAGCTTCAATAAGCACATTCGGCATGCTTGCCCCGATGAGTACATGGAAACCTGCCTGTTTTACACCGCGATTTTTGGATTTGATTTTTTTCGCCATTTCCTCTTGAATCATGGCTGCCAATTCTTCGCTTTCTTTCATATATACACTTTGCGCCATGGTGGCCAAAATCAAATTTTCACCCGAAAGATCTTCATACTTGTTCTTGGATCGATCTTCCAATTTTATAGCTTCATTCTCTCTTGATGCCACCTCAATGGCATCTTCCGTTTTCCCTGGTCGAAGCAAATAAGTTTCATATCCATATGCCGTTTTATTTGGGTTTGAGTTTAAATGAATACTTAAAAACATTTTTCCATTGGATTCATTGGCAATTTTTGTTCTTTTCCACAAGGGTATGAATACATCTTCCTCCCGAGTATAAATCACTTTCAATTTTGTATTTTTCTCTAATAAAAGGCCCACCCGCTTGACAATATCCAACGCGAGGTCTTTTTCTTTTGTTCCCCTTCTGCCAATAGTCCCAGGATCTTTGCCCCCATGCCCCGCATCCAATACAATGGTATCCAATTTCCATCGATCTTTTACTTTTTTGATTCGCGCCACACTATTATCCATAGGTGTGCGAAGAGATACTACAATTTCACTGGGATCTTTACTTTGATATAATTCGTGATTGATCACTTTGGTTCGCATCTGAAATGCCAACTGTGCCGATTCACCTAATTGATCGGCCACAATACTTTTAATGACGCCCCGTGTGTCGCTCCTTCTTATTTCTGTGGTGTCGATCAACGCTCCTGCAACTGTGATGTAAAACCAACCATTTTCGTGAAAGAATGAACTGATATTTCCATCCGGGAAATTATTACGCGTCTGAATTCTTAAAATGGTTCCATTGGCTTTTTGGGATATGTTCACGCCCATAATGGTGAATGATTTAATATCAATATCCAACACCATACGGCGAGGATCGTATTTTATTCCGGGCAATGTCGTTCGTTTTAAAATATCAAAAAAAGATTCAGCAGGCAAAAAGATATCATTCCCAGCCTGAATCGTGTAGACTGGCATTTGATATACTTTTTCATTAATGAGAATAAAACTGCTATTCCCTGAAATTTTAATCCGATGGTCACCAATATAAAGGACCATCTTTCCTCGCGCTTCATTCACAAAAGGTTCCCGCTTCGCTAATATACGAGAAACATCCCGGGTAGATACGAAGGTTCCTCGAAGCCTATCCAGTGTTTCTATATCATCCATGGAGTTATTAACCCGATTTACAACACGGATTGATCCGCCTATCAAGGATGACAGGAGTAAAATAAATATGAAAAGTTTAGTACAGATGTGATGAATCATAGGTGCGAAATTATCCTGACTTTAAACGAGATACAATAAGCGGTCATAAGTTTACTTGAAATAATAACTCGCCCTGAATGATTGGGGATGCGTTAGGTGTTCGAATGACGCCGATAGAGTCCCCCCTGTCGCATAAATAGATACAGTGATATATAACTGTGTATAATTCAAATCATATGGAAACAAAAACGCCCCGCATTTCTGCGGGGCGTCCGTCAACTTATTTTTTGGTATTTATTTTTTATACCAAAATACGATGAGCATCAATGCAAGTAAGCCAGCAAATCCAGCGTCGCCAAATTTACTCATTAAGTCGCCTATACCTGCTATGACACCAAAGTAGTCGTCAAAGAGTATGCCGACCACGATGCCGAGGACAACCAGTCCTTTTAAAAGACTAGTTACTTCTCCGATAAACGAGGTTACGGCTTCAAAGGCCTTATTCATTTGTTATCTCCTAGGATTATTAAAGCAGAAAGGGGCCCGAAAAGGGCCCCTTTATTCTACTGGTTAACCTGCGAAAGATACAAATATTAACAAGGCCAGTAGACCGGCGAATCCACCATCTAGGAAGGATTCTACCAAGTCAACAAGTCCGCCGATGGGATCAAACCCAGTCGAGTAAAGGATGTTTACAAATACAAACATCACAATAAGTGCTTTA
>DKLW01000001.1:0-541 GCA_002455835.1 Fidelibacterota bacterium UBA6630
TTAACGCTTTTTGAAAAGTTCGAAACCAAACTAGACGAATATGAAGGCGACTTAACTAGAGCCGTTGTTGAATTGGCGAAAGAATGGCGGATGGATAAATACCTCCGCAACCTTGAGGCCCTTTTGGCCCTCATGGATAAACGGAATGCTTTCATTATCTCAGGTGATGGGAATGTCATCCAACCCGATGGACCTATTGTGGCTATCGGTTCAGGCGGCGGTTTTGCCCAAGCGGCAGCAACAGCTTACCTCAGGAGTACCACATTTTCCGCAAAAAAAGTGGTAGAAAAATCACTCCAAATCGCCGCGGATCTTTGTATTTATACCAATGATACTATCACGGTCCTCGAGGCCAAATGAGTAGCTGGACACCGAAAGAAATTGTATCTGAATTAGATCGATACATCGTGGCGCAAGATGGTGCCAAACGTGCTGTGGCCATTGCTTTAAGAAACCGTTGGCGGCGCCAACAGGTTTCTGGCGATATGCGGAATGAAATTGTCCCTAACAATATCATTTTGATTGGTCCAACTGGTGTGGG
>DKLW01000001.1:946-20292 GCA_002455835.1 Fidelibacterota bacterium UBA6630
ACAGAAGTGGGCTATGTGGGACGAGATGTGGAATCCATGGTGAGAGATCTCACAGATGTGGCTATGTCCATAGTGAAACGAGAAAAACAAACTGAAGTCCAAGCATTGGCTGAAACTTTAGCTGAAGAACGGATATTGGATTCACTATTCCCCAGTGATGGATCACATAAAAAGACAGAAGCAGAAGAAGCTCGCCATGAGAAGACACGGGATCGGTTGCGCAAAAAACTTCAGAATGGTGATTTTGAAGATCGGGATATTGAAATTGATGTTACCGAAGAGACCGGCCCTACGATGCAGGTGGTTGGTCCCTTGGGTGGTGATGATTTGGGCATGAACATTAAGGAGATGCTTTCTAATGTGATGCCGGGGCAAAAGAAAAGGCGGAAGATGCCTATTTCTGAAGCAAGAAATTTTCTTATCGATATGGAAGCAGATAGTCTCATGGATCAAGATGAATTGGTCCGTATAACCAAAGATAGAGTGGAAAACAATGGCATTGTATTTTTAGATGAGATTGATAAAATCGTAGATGAAGGCAATAGCGGCTCCGGGCCGGATGTGAGTCGAGAAGGTGTACAACGGGATTTATTGCCGATTGTTGAAGGGAGTCGCGTACCTACTAAGTATGGGATGGTCAAAACAGATCATATTCTCTTTATTGCAGCTGGGGCTTTTCATGTTTCCTCTCCTTCGGATATGATTCCTGAACTCCAGGGGCGTTTTCCCATACGAGTCGAAATGGACAAACTCACCGTCAATGATTTTGTTAAAATATTAAAACATCCTGAATCATCATTGATTAAGCAATACATGGCACTATTGGGAGCAGAAAATGTGATTTTAAAATTTGACACAAATGCCATCCGAGCGATTGCTAGAATTGCTGCAGATGTAAATTCAAAAATGGAAAATATTGGTGCTCGCCGTTTGCACACTGTCATGACCACCCTTTTAGATGATTATATGTTTGATGAATCCTCGGGACGAAAAAAGACCATCACTATTACAAAAAAAATGGTGGATGATAAATTGAAAGACATTGCTGAGGATCAAGATCTCAGTAAATACATCTTATAAGGATAGGAGAAGATGAAAAGAGACTTTTTGCATATTACCGATTTTACGACTGATGAAATTTGGGAGACTCTTGAACTGGCAAAAGAGATCAAAGCTAAATTGAAAAATAGAGAAGATTATAAACCATTTAAGGATCATTCTCTGGCCATGATTTTTGCCAAACCATCAGCGCGCACTAGAGTATCATTTGAGACAGGATTCTTTCGATTGGGCGGCCATGCACTATTCTTAGGTCCCAATGATATTGGGATTGGCAAGCGAGAAGCTATCAAAGATATTGCCCGGGTATTCAGTGGGTATAACGATATGATTATGGCCCGACTTTTTGACCATCAGCATATTGTAGAATTGGCTGAATATGCATCCATCCCTGTGGTCAATGGGTTGACTGATTATAACCATCCTTGCCAGATCATGGCGGATATATTGACTGTATATGAACACCGTGGTAATTTAAATGATATGAAAATTGTTTATGTGGGCGACGGAAATAATATCGTCCATTCTTGGCTTCATTTGGCCGCAAGGATTCCATTCCATTTTATCTGTGTATGTCCGGAGGGATTTGAGCCCGAAGAAACTGCGGTCCGATTGGTAGAAGATGCGGGTATTTCTAGCGTTGAAGTAACAAATGACCCCATAGTGGGGGTAGCAGGTGCCGACGTCATTTATACAGATGTATGGGCTTCTATGGGACAAAAAGAAGAAGCGGAAGCGCGTGAAAAAATATTCGCAGATTTTCAGGTAAACACAGCCATGATGAATGCCACTGGCAAGGAAACACTTTTCATGCATTGTCTGCCGGCTGAGCGAGGTAGAGAAGTGACGGATGCAGTTATGGAATCACCCAATTCTATTGTATTTGATGAAGCAGAGAACCGAATGCACGCTCAAAATGCCATCATGGTAAAAATATCAGGAAAGCAGTAACTTTCTCGTTCTAATGACCGACTCAGAACTCAAAACAATCGCAGCCAAGATTCTTCAAAAAGAAGGACAAGAGCTGATTGATGCAGCAGACCGCATTCCAGAGCCTATGGCTCGAGTTTGTGAAATTATCGCTAATCATCCCGGTAAAGTGGTGATTTGTGGTATGGGTAAATCGGGATTGATTGCTCAAAAAATTGCGGCAACCTTATGCAGTATCGGGAGTAAGGCAGTTTTTCTTCATGCGGCAGAAGCGGTGCATGGCGATTTAGGCATTTATGCTCCGGGGGATCCCACTATTGTTATATCCAAAAGTGGTGCCACAGAAGAATTGGTTCGATTGATTCCTATATTAAAAGAATTCAATTCTCAATTGATTGGGATCTTAGGAAACTTAAAATCACCACTTGCAGATCAAATGGATGTGGTCTTGGATGCATCCGTTTCTAAAGAAGCAGATCCTTTGGGCATTGTACCCACCTCTAGTACCACTCTGACTTTGGCCATCGGAGATGCACTT
Source organism: Fidelibacterota bacterium UBA6630 (assembly GCA_002455835.1). GTDB lineage: Bacteria > Fidelibacterota > Marinisomatia > Marinisomatales > TCS55 > TCS55. The sequence continues at coordinate 3,474 of DKLW01000001.1, forward strand.
GCAGCAGTACTGATGAGTCACCGTGGATTTGACCATGATGATTTTGCCAAGCTACATCCTGCTGGGGATTTGGGCCGTCGATTGCGCCTAACTGTTGAAAAAATAATGCAGCCTATCAAAGATGTGGCCACTGTTCATTCGGATGATAACTTGAGAAAAGTGGTCATTGAAATGACAGAAAAGCCCCAAGGTGCAGCCTTAGTTATGGATGGAGACAGCACACTTTTAGGTATTGTGACTGAAGGTGATTTGCGACGGTGTTTAGCTGAAAATGGCGATATTGATCAGCTAAAGGTTAGTGAGGTGATGACAGAAAATCCTGTATCAGTCAATCTAGATGCGCCACTCAACGATGCGGTAACTTTAATGGAAGATCGGGAATCCCAAATTTCTGTATTGCCCGTAGTAAATGGTGATGGGAAATCATGCGCCGGTTTATTGCGACTGCATGACGTCTATCAGACGCGCCTCTTTTAATTTATTTATATGATTCCCACCTCACCTCATACGTGCGGTAGGATACATTATCTCCATCTTCTAAAGGGATCACCATTCGAAATTCACTGATTGTACCCGGATCCATTGCCGTATCCGAACGAATTCCTGTATAATATTTCTGATTTTGGCCATTAATAAAAATAGAATCTTGTCGAATTAATTCTGTAGTTGGAGACCACAAGTTGGCGATTACTCTTACGAAGTCTGCACGCTTGGAACCAATATTTTTGATGGTGCCTGAAATTTCTTCTCGATCAGGGAATGCATTAACGAATGGTTCTGACACCAACTCAACTTTAGCGATGGGGGGCAAGTCTTCAGTGATATTTATCACACGATCACGCTGGATCATAAGTTGCCCAATGGATGTTTGAACAATAATCCCCAAATCATCTTCTTCAATAATTTCACCATTCACGATGGTTCCATTTTGCAATTCAATTCGATGCCGAAGTTGAGGCACCTTAATTAAATTTAATAATTCTTCATCGATGGTTGGGATGGTGCCTTTTCCTTCTTCATAAATGGCAATCACCTGTTTTAATGAATCCATTTGTTGATTCAACTGATCAATACTGGATTGCAATTGAAAGAAAGGGTCCCCGAGCTCAAGTTTATCGGCCTTTTCTTTTAATGGACGAATATCCGGCAATGGAGTTTGATTGGTATCTTGTAAAACGGATTCAATCTTTGGTGTGGTGGCGGTTGTATCAACGGCAACTGAGTCCACCTCTTGACCAAAAAGTACCGATGAAAAACTGAGTAATATGATCCATTTAATCATCGATTGCGGCTGCTTTTTGGTGAGCTTCAAAGGTTAGTCGTTTGATTTCCTGAGCATATTGATCATATTGTCCCAGATCTCTCACAGTCTGGATGACGGTCTCATGAAGTTTATATTGTTCGTAGTCTGATAAAATAGGCAATATAGAAGGGATGACTGTTTCATCACTCACATCTGCCAACTTGCCGATTGCCTTTGTACGAATTTCTATTGGATAATCGTCATTCATGGCCACTTCCAATACGGCACGACGAATTTCAGGATCATCAAATTCACCCAAAGCCTCCAATAAGGTATTGAGCATTTGATAATATTCATCTTTACCACTACGATAGGTTTGGAGCAATGCCAATATCAAATTTTCTTCCTTAACCCCTCGCATAGTTTCAAGGGCAAAGTCTTTTACCTCTAAATTGGTTTCAGGGTCATTCAATAATTCTGCAAATGCACCGGCCACTTGGCTCGGATCTTTTTTCCCAAGTATTTCAACAGCACGATTTCGAATTCCCAAATTCACATTGGGATCACGGGAGATTTGGGTGAGAATGGGCACCACTTCGTCAGTTCCTAAAGCACCTAGGGTCTCTGTCAGTAATTTTTCCGTCCGATTAAAATTATTGCGGCTCACTTCGTATAAATCTAAAAGGGCCAACACCTGATCCTTGGTTCGGACTTTATTTAGGTTTTGGACCAAAGCCATTTGAAGTGTATTGGTTTTTTCTTCCACCTTGTTCATGGCATTCACCATGGCATCGGCAGCTCTGGGGTCATCTCGGAATTCAGCCAATAATTCGATGGATGCAATCATAAATGAAACATCCAGTGCAGCTGCATCACCTACTGTTTCAGATAATGCATTTAATGCGGTGGGATGTTGGGTTTCGGCCAATGCTTTACCCGCAGCCATTCGAACATCAAATGGTTGATTGGCGTCATTATAAATAGCGATCATTTCTTCTAGAGCTTGCAGTTTGCCTTCGCTAAAAGCAGTACTGAGATTCTCAATCAATTCATAAGAAATATCATCACTGCCACCCTTTTTTCCTGGCCAAAACTTTTTAATCATAGAACACCCATCAATCCACAGGATGGATACCAAGAGAATTGGGATGAGGTTATGCCGTTTCATGATCTTTCCAAAAATGTAATTTTAAATCTTGGCCGTCAAATTTTGCGTAGGAAAAAAAGCTGAGCCAGTCACCGAGAATGATTAATTTACCACCATTAAGCGGTAATTCCTTTGCTTGGTGATAATGGCCTGTTACAAAATATTGGAATCCTGCTTCAAATTTATGATTGGCATGAATAGACATTTCATTCGCAATTTTATTATTATAAGCATCTGAATGTTCATAGTGTTCGCCCTTTTTAGAAACCCAACGGGCAAATGCATACCCAATCCGGGGATGAATCCAACGATAAGACCAGGTGAATAAGCGAGATCGAATAAACCCCCGCAGGATCCGATAACCTCGATCCCAAGATAAATACCCATCCCCATGTGTGACAAAAAAGCGTTTACCATTGATCATAAATTCCGTATCGGTGAAATAAGTGTGGTCAAACAATGTATCCGTGATGAAATCCTGCACCCAATAATCATGGTTCCCCAATACGTAATGCACTTTTATGCCCGCTTCACGAAGTTTTAGGATTTCATGATAAAAAGGCATAAAGACTTTTGGAATTACATCCTTGTATTCGAAGTAGAAATCGAAGAGGTCGCCGTTTATGATTAATGTACCTCCCGTTTCTTTGACGTGGCGAAGAAAACGGAATAGGATATCTTGGCGCTGAACCTCAGATTCTGACCTTTCTAACATCAAATGGATGTCAGAAATAAAATAGACGGGTAAATCCATAGCAGACAAACTAATGTTTTCACGAGGGGTCAGTCAATCTTGAAACGATAAAATTTTAGAATAATATTTTTAACCATTTTTCAGGTTAATCGTCGAAATTCAGGAACTATATATTTAAATTCGACTTTATAAATACATGAAACGTTTTATTCTCATCGTCACTCTTTGCACAGCATCCATGCTGTTCGCCCAGTCTTTTGGTCAAAACAAAGTCCAATATCGGGAATTCGACTGGGAATTTATCTCATCTCCTCATTTTGATGTTTATTATTACGGTGATGAAATTGAACTGGCCAACTTTACCATGGAAGAGGCCATTAAAGCTTACGACCAAATAGGGAAGCACTTGCGATGGACACTTAAAAAACGTGTATCCATCATTGTATATCATTCTCATAATGAATTTCAGCAGAATAATGTTGTTGGTGTCTATATGCAAGAAGGTATCGGTGGTGTAACTGAACTGTACAAAAATCGTGTTGTTCTGCCGTTTGAAGGAGATTATGAAGCCTTTCGCCATGTGCTTCACCATGAATTGGTTCATGCAATGATTAATGATTTGATTTATGGTGGTCGAATGCAAAATGTAGTATCCAATCGTATTCAATTGGTGCTGCCACTTTGGGTCAATGAAGGCTTATCCGAATATTTATCCATGAATTGGGATACAGAAGCGGATATGATCATTCGAGATTTAGCCATCAATGAACGAATCCCTACAATCCGCGAACTGGAATTTTTCTTGGCATATAAAGGTGGCCAATCGGTTTGGCGGTTTATTGCATCGAAATATGGCCGAGAAAAAATTGGTGAAGTGTTTCAGTCAATGAAGCGATTCGGTAATGCTGAAAAGGGATTTGAAGATGCACTGGGGATGGACTTTGAAGGACTAACAGAACAGTGGCATAAATATATTAAACAAGAATATTTCCCTGATGTGGCGGGTCGGGATGAAGTCAAGGATATTGGAGTACGGTTAACCAATCACAAAAAAGAGAATAATTTTTATAATGTATCTCCTACCATTTCACCTGATGGAAGTAAGATTGCCGTGTTATCCGATCGGTCCGGATATATGGATATTTATATTCTAGATGCAGTGACGGGGAAGAAGATCAAGCGATTGGTGAAGGGTAGCCGGTCCATCGATTTTGAAGAATTAAAGTTCCTTCAGCCCGGTATTAGTTGGTCCCCGGACAGTAAAAAAATTGTTATTGCCGCAAAAGCAGGTGCAACCGATGCGCTGTATTTGATTCACGTGGATACTGAAAAGCAGGAAAAAATACCTTTCAAACTGGATGGAGTTTTTACTGCTTCTTGGAGTCCCGATGGGAAAAATTTGGCATTTGTAGGAAATGAAGGCGGTGCAAGCGACATATATATATATAATATTCCATCTAAAGAATTGACCAACATTACAGATGATATTTATTCGGATACAGAACCATCATGGAGTCCCGATGGAAAAAAGATTGCATTTATTTCAGATCGTGGCAACCAGAAAAATGGTCAAAATACCACGGCAATAGATATGATCGATCATTCCTATGATCAGCGGGATGTGTACACCATCGATGTGGCTTCGTCTGAAATTGAACAAATCACTTATACAGATTACAATGAGAATTACCCGATATTTTCGAATACTGAAAATGTGATTTTCTACACAGGAGATTATAACGGTACCTGGAACCTATTTCGCCATGATTTAGATTCAGGAGAAAGTACTGTTGTTACTAATCTTTTAACCGGTTTATTCCAATTGAGCCTGACTAAGGATGATGGATCTATGGTCTTTGCAGGTTATTCCGGATTGGGATGGGATGTATATCGTGTCAGCAATCCATTGGATTTGAAAGCGACGGAAGTTGCCCCTACTAATTATATCTTAAATCGGTCTGAAAACGATAAAGAAGACTTGGTGGATTTGCGAAAGCATAAACGTCAAGGTGCCTCTGCCAACGTATCCGATTACTCCAATTATATTTTTGCGTGGGAATTTGAAAACTATAATGATCAAGATCGGGAGCAAGAACCGGTTACAGTAAAAATTGACTCATCCCGGATTACTGATGATGGGGATTATATTCCTCAAGCCTATAAAACCAAGTTCAGTTTAGATGTTGCCCAGGGTACGTTGGGATATAATAATGTATTTGGTCACCAAGGATTGCTCGTATTCTACTTCAGTGATTTAATGGGCGACCATCAAATTTCATTGGCTATGGAATCCCAAATATCGTTAACCAATAGTGATTACTTTTTGAATTATGGTTATTTGAAACAGCGGATGAATTATTATTTTACCCTTTTTCATCAGGCAGATTTTTTCTTTGCGGGATATGGAACAAATGAAATTGGTGTATTAACTGAAATGACAGCGCGGATGCGCCATTTTGGCGTGGCGGCCGTTGCGTCTAAACCCATCAATCGTTTTCATCGGGTCGATGCAGGTGTTGTCTTTCATAATTTGGATTACAAACTATTTCAAATAGATCCTATCTTAAGAGAAAATACCATAATGAATGATGATGGATTTATTGCAGCCAATCCAACTTTGAGCTATATCTATGATAATTCAGTAAATGGATACACGGGTCCCATTGATGGATTTCGACAAAACACTACCTTAGAGCTGAGCCCTGCGATGGGAGATAAGGGTATATCCTTTCAAAAGTTGAAAGTAGATTTGAGAAAATACCATATGATCAATAGAGATTATTCCTTTGCAGGCCGCGTGTATTTTGGTACAAGCACCGGGAAGAATCCTCAAAAGTATTTTCTGGGTGGGATGCAAAACTGGCTGTTGGGTACAGGCGTTACTGACGGAGCCAAGGACTCTGATACAAATGAAGCTCGGTGGCGGAATGTAATTTTGGATAGCGAGAATCAATCACTGCTTCAAGATATCTATTTTTCTGAATTTGCTTATCCGCTTAGGGGTGCCCGTTTCTCAGAACGGTTTGGTACCAATGTCATGTTGGCCAATTTTGAATTTCGTTTTCCTTTAATTCAGTATTTGGCATTGGGATTCCCTTTCAAGATGATCTTAGGTAATATTCGCGGCCATGTTTTTGTGGATGTGGGTGCGGCTTGGGATGACCAGCGTGAATTCTCGGATTTTGCTTTTCTTCAAGCAAAATATGGTAATGATCTCCCGGATAAATTTTCACCATGGGTTCGCTCCATTGGATATGGTATTAAATTACCTATTTTCATGATGTGGCGAATTGAAGCTGCCTACGACTGGACTGATAGTGGGCTCTCAAAACCACAATGGTATCTTTCTATTGGGTATGATTGGTAATCTGCCTTTCGACTTGATTCTCCCCTCAGTCTGACTGAATTTCTTTATATCAAATGGCCCAATTAAAATCTAAAACTGTATATCTATGTTCTGCCTGTGGCGATGACCACCCCAAATGGCATGGACAATGCCCCTCATGCAATGAATGGGGAACCCTTAGCGAATATAAAGTTTCCAAAAATCGTAAGAAGGGCGCCAACGGTCTTGCCCGTGAATCCAAAACTTTAGAAGAGGTTCTTCATGGAGAACCAGTAGAACGGATTCCTGTGGGTATTTCAGAGATGGATCGGGTCTTGGGTGGCGGTTTACTTTCCGGTTCACTTGTGTTATTGGGCGGCAATCCGGGTATTGGTAAATCCACACTGGCACTTCAAATATTACCTGCATTTGAAAAATCCGTTCTGTATGTATCTGCAGAAGAAAGTGAAGATCAGGTCGGGCTACGGGCGAAACGGCTCGGTGTCAATTCCAAATCACTCCATCTATCATCTGAAAATAGAATTGGTGGAATATTAGATCAAGTCTCCCTAATTCGACCACAACTCTTAGTGGTGGACTCTATTCAAACTGTTTTCAGCGATGAACTGGATTCACTTCCTGGTTCAGTCTCTCAAATTAGAGAATGTGGACAACAGCTTTTGCAATTGGCTAAGCACAAAGGAATTGCTGTTATTATTATTGGTCACGTAACCAAAGAAGGGGTCATCGCAGGACCAAAAATGTTAGAGCATATGGTGGATACCGTCCTCTATTTAGAAGGGGATGATAGACATGATCATCGAATTTTACGATCAGCAAAAAACAGATTTGGCACCACAAATGAAGTGGGCATTTTTCAAATGGATAGCCATGGATTGGTAGAGGTAGATAATCCGTCAGAACTATTTTTAGCAGAAAGAAGGGATGACATTACGGGCTCAACTATATTTCCATCTTTAGAAGGCAGTCGCCCCATCTTGGTGGAAGTACAGGCTTTGGTTTCCAATGCAAATTTTGGGACACCTCAACGAAATGTGAACGGTTTTGACTTTAAAAGACTATCCATGCTTTTGGCCGTTCTTGAAAAACGTCTTGGAACGCATATGGGGACCAAGGATGTATTTGTCAATTTAGTTGGAGGACTCAAAATTGATGACCCTGCTGCAGATTTGGCAGTGATTTCAGCAGTGGCTTCAGGTGCGCGGGATAAATTAATTGATGGTTCTGTCGTATTGATCGGCGAAGTGGGTTTGGGTGGTGAAGTCCGGTCTGCGAGTCGGTTAGAAGCAAGAATTACGGAAGCAAAATCCTTGGGATTTAAAACAGTTATCGCACCTGCTGCCAATGTGAAAAGGTTAAAGTCTTCACTGAAAGGAATTAAAATAATTGGCATATCCAATGTGGGTGAAGCGTTTCACCACTTGTTTTAATGCAATTTTCTATTTTACACTTTGATCAGATTACCTCGGCTCGTCTAGGGATGATAAAGACGGACCATAGTGAAATTCAAACACCTGTATTCATGCCTATTGGTACACAAGGCGCTGTAAAAACAATTGATCCAGAAGTCTTATCCCATTTGGATACTCAGATCATTTTGGGAAATACATACCATTTATATATTCGCCCAGGTCATGAACTCATCCATAAGGCAGGCAGCCTCCATTCATTCATGAATTGGGAAAATTCAATTTTAACGGATAGTGGTGGATTCCAAGTATTCTCTCTGGCAAATCTTAATAAAATTTCAGATGAAGGGGTAGAATTCCAATCTCATTTGGATGGAAGCCGTCACTTTTTTACACCGGAATTTTCAATGGATATTCAACGGCATTTGGGTTCGGATATTATTATGGCATTTGATGAATGTCCACCGGGAAAGGCAGATCAAAAAACAGTTGAAGCTGCAGTGAACCGCACCACCCGATGGATTCAGCAATGCCGGGATTTTCTTACGACCAATGATCCTTTATATGATTGGAAGCAGACACTATTCCCCATTGTACAGGGGAGTGTATTTCAGCATCTTCGAAAACAAAGCGCTGAAAAATTAATACCATTTGCGGAATGCGGTATGGCCATCGGTGGATTGGCGGTGGGAGAAGAAAAAAATGCTATGTTTGATACGGTTGAACAAATGGATGAGTTATTGCCAACAGACCAGCCTCGTTACCTTATGGGGGTCGGCCGCCCAACCGATTTGGTAAAATCCGTACAGCGCGGTGTTGATATGTTTGATTGCGTTCTCCCCACGAGGAATGCGCGAAATGGGCAATTGTTTACCAGCCGGGGAATTGTCAATATTGAGAATCAGACCCATAAGGAAGTATTTGATACACTCGACCCTGATTGTTCCTGTTATACATGCAAAAACTTTTCCCGTGCTTATCTTCGTCATTTATTTAATATAAAAGAAGTCCTTGGACTTCGATTGGCTACCATTCATAACTTATCTTATTATATGAATTTGATGCATACCATCAGACAGCAGATCGCGCTCGGTTCATTTTCAGATTGGTCCAATTCTTACTTAAGTGGAATGGTCGATTTTAAAGGTATGTAAAATGAAACGAATCGTCGTCCTTCTTTATCTAAGTATGAGCATGGGGCAAGACGTGAGCTTTATGCGGTTCTATGCCAACGACCATGATTTTATGGCGGATGATCGCATGATGGCATCCATGAGGTTTGGCCAACCCCATCTACAGGTTTTTTATGACGATCAAAAACGGGCAATCATTAAAGAGCGCATTGGATCCGATGGCGTAGTCACCAACCGTGAATTCTTTGCCTATGACAAAGGAGATAAAATACTTAGACAGTTTTTCTTAAATAACGAGCAACGTCCAGACAGTTTAATCCAATATGGAATGGATGAGCCATGGTCAGAAGAGTTTCGGAAGGCATTACTGCAAAAAGAGTACTACTATTATGCGGGACAAGAATCTAAATTTATTCTGAATACCGCTGACCAAATTGAATCAATTCGTTTTCAAAATCTAAACGGGATTCAATATGGACAAATTGATTTTATTTATGATCATTTGGGATTTTTAAAAGGAGAGGTATGGACGTCCATACCTAATCAAAGAATCATTAGAAGATATGCTTATGCCATTGATATGCTCACGGGTAAAAAGGAAATTTGGGAGTACGATGCACAGGGGCAGGAAGTGAGCCATGTGGCTCTGACACTACCACCGGCGGAACGATTATATAAGACGCTTCCACCTAGAACAGGAAATCGATTGGATGAAATTTCAATAATCTTAGAGGATATTCGGGAGAAAGATCTCAAAATTCCCTTTGATGTATTTATTCCCAAAACGAATTATGATCTCATGGTTTTGACCAATGGTGATAGCTTAATGATCAACCTGTTAGAGATTGGTGATCAGCGGATGACATTTCAAATTGTAGGTGAAGCAGATACGCTGGTCATGCCAAAATTTCGTGTCGAATCCATAATGTCGAAATACGGAGAACGTATTTTCCCTTAACTTGCATCATGATTAAGGCATGGGGTAAATTAAGGGATCCATAACCACATACCTGAGACTTGAATGAAATTTTTAAAATCCTCAACAATCATCGGTTTCTTATTGACCACCATTGGATGGGCCCAATCCTATCCACCTCCTACCACGCTCGTTACCGTCCCATCAGCAGGGACACTTGTTCGCGGTAGTTATGCCATGCAAATGCGAGTTCAAAAGGGTGGTGGCCTCACATCATCACTCAGTGTTGGCATCACAGATCGTTTTCAATTTGGCCTTTCTTTTGGATCGGCCAATTTAATCGGTGATGATAGCTTGGTCTGGTATCCTCGTCCGGAAGCCAATTTAAAATATCGACTTATTGATGAAACAGAATCCATGCCAGGCCTGTCAATAGGTGTGGATACCCAAGGGCAAGGGAATTACAATCCAGCCGATACCCTCATGCGATATGATGTGAAAGCCATGGGGCTATATGCTGCTGCCAGTAAAAACTGGGTAACACCATTAGGGAATTTAGGCGTGCATTTAGGTACCAATTATAACTTTGCCGAAGTAAATGATGGTGATAAGGATGTGAATTATTTTTTTGGACTTGATATGGAATTCAACCCTGAACTATCACTACTATTAGAATATAATGCCGCGCTAAATGAAAATGATATGACGGCAAAAACCATTGCTCTTTCTCGAGGCGGATATTTAAACGCAGGCATCCGCTGGACATTCGTTGAGCGGCTTCACCTTGAAATGAATTTCAACAATCTCTTATTTGATGATGAAAAGGTGGATTATTTCAAACGTGAATTAAAGATTACCTATATCGAATATTTCTAATGATTAAACGAGGACTGGTCATCTCTGTATGTGTAGCCACCCTGTTTGGCCAATCCAATTTAGAAAAAGGATACGATTCTTATGCACGTAGGGCAGAGGGGAGCATTGAAGATAGGGCGAATCCTAAATACTTAAACGAGGCCATCGATTATTACCTGCTTGCCCTAAAAGAACCGAAATCGGAGGCAGACGCCGCCTTGGGGTTGATGAAATCCTATTATTATAAAGGTAAATATGCCGTTGATACAGAGGCAGAACAAAAAATAGTATTTAATAAAGGCAAACAATTGGCGTCCATTTATATCAATAAATACCCAAATCAATTTGATATTTTATATTGGTACCTAATCAATCTTGGGAGTTGGGCAGAAGTGTATGGCATTTTTGCCGCCGCGAAAGAAGGTGTTGCCGATCAAATGAAGCATCATGCCCAAAGGATTATCGAAATGGATCCAACATATGAAGATGGCGGTGGATACTTTATATTGGGTGTGGTTCATTATAAATCACCTTATATCCCATTTATTCTATCTTGGCCCGATAACGATGACGCGGTACAATGGTTAGAAAAATCAGTAGCAACCGGAAAAGCGAAGCCGGTTCAAGTTGTGTACCTCGCACAGGCCCTTTATAAAGCGGGTGAAAAAAAAAGGGCGCTCTCAACCCTAGATAAGATTGCAAAAATGATGCCTTCTAAGGATGACTCTTTAGGCGATTGGGAGCAAATCAAAAAAGCCAGAACACTGTTAAAGGAATATGAATAATTTTCATGTCTAAGTTGAAAGAAACAAAAATTTCATCTGAACAAAAATTCTCAGGGCGGTTAATTGATTTATATCTAGATCAAGTGGAACTGCCTAATGGTGAAACGACTACACGTGAATGGATTGACCATCCTGGCGCTGTGTGTCTTATTCCCATTCTACCAGATGGAAAAATTTGTTTAATCCGCCAATTTCGGTATGGGCTGGGAGAGGAATTTATTGAAATCCCCGCCGGCAAACTGGATGCGGGCGAGGCACCGTTAAATTGTGCCTATCGGGAGTTAGAAGAAGAAACAGGATACCGTACCAACAAATTGACTTTCTTAACCAATATTTATCCGGCTATCGGTTTCTCGAATGAAAAAATGTGGATGTATTTAGCAGAAGACTTGGTGGTCTCAACAAATAATTTAGATAAAGATGAATTTTTAGAATTATTGCCCACGCCATTGGATAAAGCGCTTGAATGGGTGTGGTCCGGAAAGATAACCGACGTTAAAACGATTATCGGGATTTTATGGGCACAGAAACTTTTATAACAGCATGGTTAAGCTTTTAGATAATATCGCAATATAGATTATAAACATTTATCAGGGCTATCGAATTGACAAAAATGGCCGGTCTTTGGCATTGTAGTCAATGTGGCCGACAGACAAAACGGGTCGGATTTCTCCAGAATGCTGCAATGAACCCATTACGCTTTGTATTTTTTCCATACCAGTAATTTACTGGTCATTTTTATATTCCTGAATGGGAAAGCCCAAATCCATAGATATCAAAGCACAGGCCCATGCCTTGGGCTTTCAGAAAGTGGGGATAGCTCAAGCAGAAGCAACGCCAACAGCCAAAAGTGATTTGGAGGATTGGTTGAACGCAGGAGGTCATGCTACAATGGATTGGTTGGTAAAGCGGAAAAAAGAACGGGGGGATATTCATACCTATTTTCCTGAGGCAAAATCTGTCATTTCCGTGGGTATGAATTATTTTTCGGGACACACGCAAAACGATTTAAAATCGGATTATAAATTCAGTAATTATGCTTGGGGCGATGATTATCATGATGTTTTGAAGAGACATTTATTTCAATTATTAGGATGGATTAAATTGGAAACGCCAGAAGTAAAAGGTATCGTTTGTGTGGACACCTCTCCTGTAATGGATAAGGTTTGGGCTCAAAAAGCAGGCATTGGATGGCAGGGAAAACATACCAATTTGATCACAAAAGACTTTGGCAGCTGGTTGTTTCTGGGAGCACTAATTGTTGATCTAGAGTTGGATTATGATCTGCCCTTTGAAGAAGATCTTTGCGGTACTTGTACGGCCTGCATTGATGCATGTCCCACCGATGCGATTCAATCGTATAGAATTGAATCTGAAAAATGTATCTCATACCGCACCATTGAGCATCGGGGTGAATTTGGAGATGGGGAAGATGAATTAGATGGATGGATCTATGGGTGTGACATTTGCCAAGACGTATGCCCTTGGAATCAAAAATTCACGCAAAAAACTGCAGAGTCTGCATTTCAGCCTCGTTCAGAAGTCCTTACATGGACGGAAGAAGATTGGCAGCGAATGGATGAAGATGGATTTCGTAAATTGTTTAAAGGGTCTGCGGTAAAAAGAACCAAGTTTTCTGGATTAAATAGAAATATTGAGCAAAATTCAACAAAGTAAAGACCTATTATGAAATGTCTTTACAAATATAAATAAAGGAAATTAAAAATGACAAAAGTAGGTGTATTATTATCAGGGTGTGGTGTCAATGACGGGGCAGAAATTCATGAAACGGTGATTACCATGCTGGCATTAGATCGTGCCGGTGCGGAGTTGGTGTTAATGGCGCCCAATATTGATCAAATGCATGTGGTTAATCATTATACAGGACAAGAAATGGATGAATTTCGAAATGTGTTGGTAGAGTCCGCACGAATCGCACGTGGTGATATTAAAGATATGACAGAAGTCACAGGAAACGATATTGATGCATTAATCATTCCTGGCGGGTTTGGTGTAGCTAAAAATTTGTGCGACTATGCAATGGCGGGCCCTGAATGTTCCATCAACCCGGATGTATATCGATTGGTATCCGAAGTTCATCTTTTGCAAAAACCCATCGGTGCAATTTGTATTGCTCCCGCCATGATGGCTAAAATCTTAGGTGAGCAGGATGAGTCTGCAGAAATGACTATCGGATCGGATGAAACCACTGCCAACGATATCCAGACCATGGGAAGCACCCATGTAACCTGCCCAGTTGAAGAAATGGTTATTGATGAAGAGAAAATGTTAGTGACCACGCCTGCCTATATGGAGGCCCAATCGATCAAAGAAGCGGCAGCAGGGATTGAAAAACTGGTGGCGCAAATATTGTCCATGGTTGGATGAAAAAAATTGCACAACTAGCGGACATTCCAGAGGGTGGAAGCAAACTTGTCATGGTGGATGATTTACCCATTGCCTTATTTAAAATAAAGGGAGAAGTGCATGCTTGGGATAATCGTTGTCCCCACCGTGGCGCTTCATTGGCAGACGGGAATATTTCTAATTCAGTAATTCAGTGCAAATTCCATTTATGGGAATTTGATATTAATTCGGCTTGTGCCGTGGCTAATTCTGATTTAAAAGTAAAGACTTTTACAGTTGTCGCTGAAAATGGAGACGTTTTTATCGACGTTTGATATCAATCGACCCCAAGCCGACACACTGATATCGAGATAAATCGTTGGCCAATCACCTGTTTGATCTGTTCCTTACACCTTTTAAAACAAATCTGATATTGGCTCCTGTGCCTGAGAAAGTAATAAGGATAAGAATAGGGATGTTATTTTGATTAAATATTTCATATTAAAATGTGTGATTGAAACGAATAGTGGTTTGATAGGGACCATCATGATCCAGGGGTTTTGAAATATTAATCATCCAGTCAAACTCATGCCAATCTCCATGGCCAATTCCTATTCCCGCAGAAGAGATGGCCGATTTGGGATTATCCGAAATCCAACTGGTTCCCCAAGATGAATCTTCCCAGGCTCTACCACCATTGGCAAAGAAAGAGATGAGCCAATCACCATCTGTGAATTTAGGAGTTAGGTAAAGGGCGAGATTGAGGAGGGCCATTTGATTACCTTGTTGAGCTTTATAGGGCTGTGCTTCGACAGAACCCAGTCCACCCACATTATATAATCGATGTGATGGGAGTGCTTCTCCACCCGATCCAGCAATGAATCTGGATCGAAATACAAGTCCTTCAGAAAATTCCCAATTGAACACCAAGAGAGCCAAATTTCGTCGAATCGCTTTACCATAATCCATGCTAAATACGGTGGATGAATCCCCATCCGCTTGAATGTACTCTGATTGAATATAAAGCGCAGCGCCATTTGAAAGGGGTGTATAATTTTGCGTCCTTGCCATAAGAGAGATTTCAGTATAATTCACATTCTTTGGATTAAATATGAGGGAGGGTCTCAAACTTCTTTTCTTTTCAAATAGACTGGTCATATTCCAGATGGGCAATGTATCCTGTGAAGCAGAAACGAATCGAGTTTTGATGCGGATATTCTTAAAAATATTGAATCCAAACCCGGTTTCCCATCCTGATTCATCCCATCGATCATAGAAATCCTGGCGTGCCAAAAAACTGGCCCATCCATTTTCTTTTTGGGGCAGGCGATACCCATCATCGGTTCGAGCTTCTTTGAAGAGGCTGGCAAAGAGTAAAAAATTCTGATTTTCAAAGAAGCTCTTTTCAAAAGTAGCGCGGCCAATATAATCTGGAGCAAATCCTTTTCGCCAGCGAACACCTGCAGACCAATTTAATCTAAAATTTGATAGAGATCGGCGATCCCACCGTTCATTAAATGGGGTAAAAACAAGACCCTCATTTCGATTATATTTAAATGTATGCCGCTCAGGATGAATCCAACTATCTTTGTATCGATCAGCCCGGCGATCCATACCAAACTCGGTGGTCCCTTGAATGGCACCTTCCTTATCCGTCTCCCGATAAATGAGCCCTTCAGATAAATTGTTCTCAATGATTTTACCATTTACTGTACTGTTGGCATCCCGATATACATTTCCACCTATGGTGATGATTTCACCATTAAGGACACTGCCGCTATTTAAAAATGCATCGCCTCCAAACAGTGCAACCTTACCATCCACCGTACCATAAACGATGAGATCACCGCCAACGATTCGCATATTTGTTTTTGATACTTTTCCTGAATCAATGGTTACATCTTCCCGAAATGTGAATTCATCTGAAGATAACTTCTCCATTTGTTGATCTTCGCTTGATTCATTTTGGGTGACCCCCAAACTTATTATTATGAAAATTGATAATATATATTTCATGGCTTAATCTTTTTCAATTGTAATGGTGTCGTGCCTTTTTTTAAAGTCACAGAAAAGGTCCACCCATTCACTTCTCCGCTTCCATACATATCCCCATCATCCAGTTTTATCTCCAAGGGGATTTCTGAATCAATTCGGCACTATAAGCCTGTTTCTGTTACAGTTATTTTCACGGCTTCCAGTGTATTGTTTAGAGCGTCTTTCTCATCATCCTGCAAATCAAATTCAAGAATGCGTTCTACACCACCGGCACCGATAACGGAAGGAACCCCAATAAAATAGCCATCCACTCCAAATTCACCTTCGCATAATGATGCACAAGGGATGACACGTTTTTTATCCTTAAGATAAGATTCAGCCATTTCAATGGCCGATTGAGCAGGGGCATAAAATGCGGATCCATTTCCAAATAATTTAACAATTTCACCGCCAGCAAACCGTGTTCGATCTACAATTTCTTCTAATCGTTCGGCTGGGATCATCGACTCAACCGGTACACCACCCACAGTCGCCAATCGTGTAACAGGTACCATGGTGTCGCCATGTCCGCCCAATACCATGCATGTTACATCCTGAACGGAACATCCTGTTTCCATGGCAATAAAGGTGCGAAATCGAGCACTATCCAGAGCGCCAGCCATACCCACAACTTTCTTTTTACTAAACCCGGATAATTTATGGAAAGTATATACCATGGCATCCAATGGATTTGAAATCACAATGACAAATCCATTGGGCGCATGGGCTTTAATATTGGTCGCCACATCTTTCATAATACTCAAGTTAATTTCTAAAAGATCTTCCCGGTTCATGCCTGGCTTACGAGGGATACCTGCGGTTATGATGAACACATCCGCATCTTTTACATCGTTCCAGTCGGATGTGCCGGAGATATGGGCGTCATATCCATCGTGAGGACGAAGTTGCAT
>DKLW01000027.1:0-42884 GCA_002455835.1 Fidelibacterota bacterium UBA6630
TATGAAAATCGTTCAATCATGAATGAATTAATATTTTATCGAGGTGAAAGATACGTCGAGATAAATATCTGATTCTACGATAGAAGCAGAATTACGAAATAATATTTATAAAATACAGAGGGGCTGAATATTACCAGCTCTGTCCGCGGAAAAATGGTGTTGTCAATCGATAGTCACCAAATCCTTGCTCATCTACAAAATCAAAGTATTTATTAATCCGATAATAATGCCACCGTTGAGAATAATACCGCGTCATAGGATCATTATACGTTTCCAAGTCATCCGGTGGACCGAATAAAATATATATCATACCCATATCCGTTTTCCATCCATGGGTATACCCTTTAAAATTTGCATTGGAATAACTTACACGAGAAAAATATTCGTCCATCAATTCATTTTCCGGTGTATAAGGCGTGGGGTCTTTTCCATTCCAATATTCTAAGAAAAGGATTTCTTGGTCATCCCCTTTTGCCTTGCTCAATATTTTCCATTCATCATCTTCTAAAATATATCTCATATTCTGAACAGCTTGAGAAATATCACCTATAGACCTAGAAATCCCTTGGCGAGAGATGGCCAGCATGACAGATGCATTTTTCTTCTCACCTCCCTGTTTCAACTTAATATCAACCCGTTTTCGAAGGCCCTGCTTGGCCACTTCTTCAGGAATGATAATCCGCTGATGAAAATAATTTTCTGATGCAGTAGACTGAAATGTCTTTTTCCATAATTCTTTTTTCTTTGAATTACGTATGACAATTTCCAAGTCATAAGGCCCTTTTTCCACTTTACCTGAAATGAATATAGATGGACGTGTTAGTTTTTCTCCAAGCATACTTTGAAATAATGGAATTTCATTATCATTCAATCCCCACCGTCCGGATAAATAATCCAGGAAAAAAGGTGTATAAAGGGCGATTTTCTCTCCATGCTTTTGGAATTTGAGTTCTTTATTACGTACGCCACTATTATTGGAGTCTCTATCTAATAATTCAGCGGAGATGACATAATCCCCCGGGGGCACTTTGAATTCGTAAAAATGGATGGTAAAGATATCACGGGAAGCAGATTCGAGATAATTTTGTGTTTTGAGCGATTTGGCCCAGTGTTTTCGACCTACTCGAACACCTTTCTTCTCCTTTAATGAAATGGTGGCTTCATATTCAGCTTCAAAACTATTTCCGGATTTTATGAATTGAAGCACATGATTGGGCACGGATAAATAAGATAAGACACGTATGGAATCAGAATATGCATCCGCAACGCTGTAAACAAAAAATCCATACTGGCGGATTACATCTTTTTCCCGCTTGCTAGAGGGATTCATCTGAGCTGATGAATAGGCGACCAGCATCATGCAACAAACTATAGCTATTCTAAGTTTATTTTTCATTTGTATCGATACGAAGTGAGGCCTTCGGATGTTCCCATCCAAATTTTTCTACCATGAATATACATGTCGTTCACCTGTCCAATGAACGGATAATTATAGATATCCATTAAATGTTTTTTCATCTCATACTTTGTAATGCCATTTACTGTGGAAATGAATATTATATTTTTATCCACTGCCATTGCCTTCACATCTATTCCACCATAAATACTCGCATCAACCACATTAGACCATTGGCGTTTCCGAAGATTAAATTTTAAAATACTTGAGCGATTTGCAATATATATATTGCCTTTATCTTGAGTGATGACTGTGTAGTCATCGTGCCGATCAGGATATATAAATTCTTTAGGTTTATAACCAAATGATTCACCATCATATAATTTTTGATTTTTTGTATCAAAGATAAATAAGCCTGTTTCTGTACCTATAAAGATTAAGTCATTACCAAATGTCAAATCATGGATATATACATTGTTAAATTGATTGATGAGTTCATGGTCCACTTGCTGTTTATCTTTAATATTTAATATTACAAGACCATTGGGAGAACCAATCCATACTTGCCCATCCACTTCAATCATATCAGTCACCCAATTTTTTCCCCCGCCGAGACTTAATCCATAATTTCGCCAATATTCCTTTTTCTTATGATAAACCAAAATGCCATCCTCTCCACCAAACCAAACCTCTTTCTTCAATTCAAGGATGGAAAATATTGAAATGGGATCCATATTGATACGATCTTCAAATACATAAATATCTGAAATTTCACGATCTAAATCAAAATAGGTAATACCATCAGTTTGGCTATTTAGCAATCCTCCAATCCAAAACGAATCTTTCCCAGCTATAGATTGAATATCCACTTGCCCTAATCCAAAATGATAAGGTGTAAATGTTTTCATGGTTGGATCTCCACGAAAGAATGTGCCATCCTCTGTACCAATCCATAGTTCACCCATCCGGTTGCGGGCATAAGTCGTTAATCGCATTTGCCGACCATCCGGATTAAATAGTGAATGGAGATCAGTCATCCACCCATCGGTGATTGAATATTCAATCAATTCGTTAGATAAATCGATATGAAAACGAGCCAATCCTGAACTCCATTGCACCGGTTCATCAGGATTCGGCATGATACCCAATTGAACACCTGTTAATGGATCAATACGACGGACTTCAGATCCTACATCAAGCCAAATATAATTATTGGATTCTCCTATCCTTTCCACAAATTGGTTAGAGAAAAACCCAAAATGGTTATTCGCCATAAACCGCCAATTCCCAGCTTCGTCATAACTATGCTCAACACCAAATGGAGTGGCCACCCATAAAACACCATTGGTAGCAAGGTGAACTGCTGTTATTGAATTACTCTTTAATCCTTGGGCACGTGTAATGGGTTCTTCAAATCGATTAGAAAATAAATTAAACCGCTGAACACCGCCATGATAAGTGCCGATGTAAGCATACTGATCACTAAAAGAAATTGAATTCACTTGCCCCGGTTTTCGGTATTGCACAAAATCAAATGGATGAAACCTAAGATCAGGTTGAGCGAATGTCGCTCCTATAAATGATATGATTACCCAAAATTGACGAAATGATGTATTTTTGTGAGACATGGTTAGGAATTTAATATAGAAAAAAAGGGAAATTAAATGCTGTTATGGTGTTCCACCATTTCATTCAGCATTGTGAGCGTAATGGGGACAACACCTACTTCTTCACATACTCGACCAGCAGCATAATTAGAAAGCGCCACTGATTCTTCGGGTGAAGCGCCACACAGGTCTGCCAAAGTAAATGTAGCGATAACTGTATCCCCGGCACCGGATACATCATGTACATGCCGCGCTTTTGTAGGGATATGATGATAGTCAGAACCGGCAAACAATGAAACACCGTCTGCACCGCGAGTAATCATCAAAATTTCTGCATTCAACTCATTTTTTAAGTTAAATCCGGCTACCTCTAAGGCATCCTGTTCATCAAAGGCATTTCTAAATTCAACTAGATTTGGCTTGAATAATCTTACATTTTTATAAGCTTTAAAATTGGATTTTTTCGGATCTACATAAATGGGGATTTTTCGATCATTTGCCATTTGAATTAATGACTCAATTGAGATAGAGTTCAGTACGCCCTTGTTGTAATCTTCTAAAACAATTGCGTCCATTTGATCTAAGCTGGAATTCACTGATTCAGCCAATGCTTTATTGGATGTTTTAGACAAATCTATATTCACTTCTCGATCGGCCCGGACTACTTGCTGGTTTTGGGCCATAATACGTGACTTAACTGTAGTTGGTCGTTGATCACTTTCTACCAAATTAGTGCAAACGATATTCCGACGATCCAATTGGTCTGCCAATATTTTACCTTCAGGATCTGATCCGATTAATCCAATAACGGATACTTCACATCCCAAGGAGGCCAAATTCAATGCTACATTTGCTGCCCCGCCGGGGTTGTGTTCAATTTTATTCACTTGAACCACAGGTACAGGCGCCTCAGGTGAAATACGATCTATATGTCCCCAAAGATACGTATCAAGCATTAAGTCGCCGACAACCAGCACCTTTTTACTCGAAAATAAGGATGTAATTTCTTGGAATCGATCTTTTTGCATCTTTAAATATCTTCAGTCATGATGGTTCGTTCAGGCAATACAACGGCCAGGATGATATATAATAATAGACCAATGCCGATACTCATGAGTGACCCAAAAACCCACAGGGCACGAATGATGGTTGGGTCTATACTTAAAGATACACCTAAACCGCCACACACACCTGCTAATTTTTTATCTTGGTCAGATAAATGAAGCGGCTCCCAATCTTGAGTATTCTCACTGGATTCTTTTACCGTTGTGGATCGGGAGTAGAGTAAAAATATACCCGAACCCACCAAAAATAATGCCACAAAAATATTGAGGAGGTTATGCCAGAAAATATCCCAAATGATGAATAATGCATGATCAAAACGAATAAAAACGGCAATACCTGCAATAATCAATAAAATTCCCCAAAATGGATTTTGTTTTATGGAATCTAGATTAAACTTTTTGGGTGTCTCTGATTCGTCAGGGATCATTATCCATAACACAACATAGGCCAATATACCTGCGCCACCAAAAATGGTGAAAAATACCAATATCACGCGCACCAAAGTGGGATCAATGGAGAAATATTGAGCCAGACCGCCACACACACCTGCGATCAATCGGTCAGAATCTGATCTGTAGATACGTTTCATTACGGAAATTTACATCATTTATTCAGATTAGCGCGCTGATCTTTGTCTTGGCTGCCTTCTTCTTTTATTTTTCCGTCCGGATTGCTGAGACCGCTTCTGGCTTGTCCCTTTGCCTTTCCCAACTCCAGGTCTAATTTTCGCAATATGGCCATTATCCAAATAAATCAATACAGATGCAATTAATTTCAAATGCTGATCGTGTGGTGAAGATAAGAGAATGGTTGTCCCTTGATCCTTATTCATTCGATTTAACCGTTTCCGGAATGCTGATTCCATATCCTTATCAAAATAAATGCCATAATCATCAACCAATAACACTCTGGGATCGGATTCAATCACCAATGCCATATTGATACAGGCCACCTCGCCCTTGGACAATTCAGAGACTGATCGATCCAACAATGACTTCCAAGTGCCATTATTAATATAGCGTGAAAGAATCTGATCCGCGGACTTATCCTTAAACAAATCAGAAACTTTACTCCCTTTTAAATCCCCACCCAAACAGGATATTTTTATCTCAGGGTTGGATTTGACTTTCCCAAGCCAATTGGTCTCAAAGGGTGCATTATCGTATTTAAGAGTTCCTTCTGATTCTTTTTCCAATCCAGCCATGATATTCATCAATGTGGATTTTCCAGACCCAACTGACCCCACAATACCATACACCGTCCCCCGGTGAAATTGGAGTCTACCTACATTAAGAACTGTTTCATTGTTATAAGACTTTTTAAGGCCTTTTAACTCATATATTAAAGTGGATCGTTGATTCATCACTTCTCCTCAAAATTTAATGATGAATCGATTGGTTATCTAACTCTGTTGAGCTTCTAAGTATCGTTCAGCATCGATGGCAGACATACATCCGGAACCAGCAGCGGTTACCGCTTGTCGATAGACGTGATCCTGCACATCTCCACAAGCAAAAACGCCTTCGATATTTGTGGCTGTACTGCCATTTTTCGTGACCAAATATCCTGATTGGTCCGAGTCTAAATAATCTCCAAATAAATCCGTATTGGGCTTGTGACCGATGGCCATAAATACGCCATCACATGCTTCCTCTCTCGTCTCACCATTTTGAGTATCTTTTAATGTGACGGCATGGACGCCTTTTTCTTGGGACCCCAAAATCTCATATATGGTGGAATTCCATGCCACAGTAATTTTAGGATTAGCCAGCGCACGAGCGACCATGATTTTTGATGCGCGAAACTCTTCGCGTCGATGCACAAGTACCACTTCAGATGCAAACTTCGTTAAATAAGTTGCTTCTTCCATGGCTGAATCTCCACCACCAACGACCAGTACTTTCTTATCTTTAAAAAAGAACCCATCACANNGTGTCGGTTGAGTATCCGGTTTTAATATATCCTTTGTCATCAAGTTCAACAAGACCATTTAAAAACTCAACATTTGGAGTGTGACCGATTGCCATAAAGACACCATCAATCTTTAAACCATCACCCGAGCCATCTAGTGTGTTCTTAAGCTTTACAGACTCAACCTTCCCACTACCATTGATTTCTGTAACTTCACTATTCCAAAGAATCTCAATTTTTTCATTTTTCAAGACCCTGTCTTGCATAATTTTGCTTGCCCTAAAGGCATCTCTTCGGTGAACGATGTAAACTTTTTTAGCGAACTTTGTTAAAAACAAGGCTTCCTCCATTGCAGAATCTCCACCCCCCACAACAACAACTTCCTTTTCCTTAAAAAAGAACCCATCACAAGTTGCACATGCAGATACACCGTAGCCCATAAGTTCTGATTCACTCTCTAGGCCAAGCATTTTTGCTGATGCACCGGTGGCAATGATTAATGAATCTCCCATGTACTGTTCATCCCCTACCCATACTTTGAATGGGCGTTCACTAAGATTCACTTTTGTCACATGCTTAAAATGGCACTCGGCGCCAAAACGGGTGGCTTGTTTACGGAATTGTTCCATCAATTCAGGCCCCATAATGCCTTCAGGAAATCCGGGATAATTTTCAACATCAGTTGTAATCGTAAGCTGTCCGCCAGGTTGGTTTCCCTCAAGTACCAACGGATTTAAATTTGCTCGGGCCGTATATAAAGCTGCAGTAAGCCCTGCAGGGCCTGAGCCAATAATGATAACCTTTCGATTCATTCTATTGGTTAATTAATTTTTAAATAACTGTATCGAGTAGATCAGTTATTTTGGCTTTGGGCACAGCGCCTACAATTTGATTCACCACTGCACCATTATTGAATATGAGAAGCGTAGGAATACTCCTTACGCCAAACTGACTGGCCACTTGATTATCGGTGTCGACATTTAGTTTTCCCACCTTTACGGTTTCGGAATAATCGTCGGCCACTTCATCGACAACCGGCGCGATTACGCGACAAGGTCCGCACCATTCCGCCCAGAAATCAATAAGCACTGGCGTATCGGACTGCAATACCTCAGCCTCAAAATTCTCTGCGGTAAATTCTTTAACATTTTCAGACATATCTTCTCCATATTTCGGACTTAAAAAACGGCTAGAAACTTAGGGAATTTAATTCCTTGTAAAAAATACCAATTTCTTCCAATTAATAATTATTCAAACAAAATAGGTTCCCCATCCAAATCATTTGGAAAAGGAATATTTAATAATTTTGCCACCGTTGGGGCAATATCTACTGAATATATGGTTTTTGATACTATCTTACCTTTTTCTTCACCATTTGCAATAATAAACGGTATATGAGTGTCATAATCATATGGTGATCCATGACTAGAGCCAACCTCAGAAACCCATGTCCAGTATTTCTTTGGAATTAAATACACATCTGGACTTTTCTGAGAATGGATCATGTTTTTTAATCGTATTTCTAATTCTGACCCTCCGCCCTTTAATATTTCCTCGCGAGTTAAAACAGCAGCAATGCCAGGAATACTAATTAATGTATTTTTTAAAATCTTGGAAGCTTTACGTTTAGCAAAATATCCTATTTTCTGATCGAAATAGAACATATTTCCATACTGAATTACTTTATTCGAACCAATTTTTAATTCTATCTGATGTAATGCATCTTTATATAATGAATCTCTAGTTGCTTTTGGTATACGTCCAGCATCTATACCTTTTGTTTGTAAATACTCTGGTAGGTCCACTATACCATGGTCACTGGTTAAAATGTATAATACATCGCCCTTTCCAATAGAATTCTCTAAATATTCAATAAACTCTCCAAGCTGTTTATCTAACCTCAAATAATTATCCAATTGTTCATGAGAGTGTGGACCAAAATAATGTCCAATTCCATCCGTAGCTGATAATTCTAAAAATAAAATATCTGGATCATTGTCAGTTCCCATTTCATAGAATTCTAATGATCGTTTTCCAAGTTGAATTGTTAATTCATCACCATAGGGCAGTACATAATACGCTTGTAAAAATTCATTCAAAGCCATTTGATCAAATTTTATTGGAAATATAGGACTATAACCACTTGTCATGGTTAAATCTACTTCTCCATAAAAGTTGTCATCCCGTGTATTTTGATTATAAATATTTTCAGGTAATATTCTATTCCATATAGAATCTTTATATGAAGGTAGATTTCTTTTGGCTATTTCTTCATTTACCCATAATGGAAGGGTTTCTGTATAATAAGTTGAAGTGGTATAACCGCCTATACCATCATACCATAATACCATATCTGGGTTTTTTCCTCCCAAAAATACCGCAGCACGATCTTTTCCGGATATAGATATAACCTTAGAATTAGGTGTAGCTGCCTTTAACCAATCACCTAAAGTAGTATTATTAATATTTTCATAAGATCGTCCCGTTGATCCGTCAGATAATTCTGTAGAATTAGTATCTTCAACGCAATACCAAGGTCTATTTAATCCTCTATCATACCATTGATTCGAAATAATCCCATTTTTCCCAGGGTAACGTCCAGATGCTAAAGTGTAATGGCCAGGACCAGTTGAGGTATATCCATGATTATGAAATGTATTTTTAAATTGGACACCATGATCAATTAGCCATCGATATCCACCTGAAAACAGATGATTATATTTTTCTATTAAACTTTGTTGACCTTGATCAATAGCTATAAATAAAACAAGCTTAGGTTTATTTTTATAAGGGCTGAACCCTGTAAAAAATATGACCGCTAATATCGGCCATAAATTTCTCTTCTTCATTTTACTCTCAAAAATTTTCTTTTTCCAACTTTGATTATAACTTCTTTCTTCGGATGGACAAGTAATTCTTTGTCTAAAACCTTTTCATTATTAATCCGAACCGCCCCTTGTTTGACCATGCGTCGTGCTTCACTTTTACTTTTAGTCATTCCGCTATTTGCAATAATATCAATAATTGTAATGGGTTTATTTATAATAATTTCTTCTATGGATTCGGGAATATCTTTCTTGACGATAACTTTATTAAAATGTTTTTCCGCTACCAATGACGCTTCTTCTCCATAATATAATTTCACGATGGCGCGACTTAGGGCCCGCTTAATATCTCTAGGATTTACCTTCGAATCATTTAATTGAGATCTTACTTCTACCATAGTATCCTCATCTGCATCTGCAGCTAGAAGAAAATACTTTTCTATCATTTCATCAGAAATTGACATGGACTTTCCATACATATCTTCAGGAGAATCCGTAAGCCCTATATCATTACCATAGGATTTTGACATCTTTTCATGACCATCTGTCCCTTCGAGTAATGGGCAAGTGACAATAGCTTGAGGGGATTGATCGTATTCCCGCTGAAGGTCGCGGCCCACAAGTAAATTAAACTTTTGGTCTGTACCACCCAATTCTACATCGGCTTGTAATTCTACAGAATCCATCCCTTGGGCTAGAGGATACATAAATTCATGAATGGAAATAGGTGTTTCAGATTTATATCGTTTTGTAAAGTCATCTCTCTCAAGCATACGGGCCACTGTGTAATGGCTAGACAGGCGTATTACATCACTAAAATTCATAACATTAAGCCAATTAGAGTTATAAACGATTTTTAATGTATCAATATTGAGAATATGTCCCGCTTGATAAATATAAGATTGTGCATTCGCCTTTGCTTCCTCTAATGTTAATTGTGGGCGCGTTTTATTTCGCCCAGAAGGATCTCCAATCATTGCGGTGAAATCACCGATCACGAGTATTGCCTCATGCCCCAGATCCTGAAAATGGCGTAATTTCCGAAGAACAACTCCATGACCTACGTGGAGGTCAGGGTGACTGGGATCACATCCCAACTTTACCACCAATGGCTTTCCAGTGGATTTTGATTTCTCAAGTTTGGATTTTAAATCATTTTCAGGAATAATCTCTTCAGCACCGCGGCTGATTAACTCCCATTGTGTATCTACCGATTTAAATGTCATCTTCTTCTATTCCGTAATTCTCTTTGTGCCTCACGATTAATATCTCGTTCTTTGATGGCATCTTTCTTATCAAAAGTCTTTTTTCCTTTGGCCAATCCAATTTCTAATTTGGCTCTACCCTTCAAATTAAAATATATTTTTAGGGGTATAGCCGTCAATCCTTTTTGATCCAGGGATGCCTGTATTTTTGTAATTTCCCTCTTATGTAGCAATAATCTCCGATTTCGTACCGGATCATGCCCTTCAGTTCCCGTATGGGAATATGGGTTAATATGCACGCCAATCACCCATGCTTGTCCTTTTCGGATCACTACATAAGCTTCCTTTACATTGGCATTACCTTCTCTGAGACTTTTTACCTCACTACCCAATAATTCAATACCCGCTTCATAGGTATCCAGAATGTGATATTCGTGGAAGGCTTTGCGATTGGTGGCGACAACCTGATTATCCATAGTCAAAATTCTGATAGCAAAAATACGGAATTCGCCTTTCCGCTTCCAAGTT
Source organism: Fidelibacterota bacterium UBA6630 (assembly GCA_002455835.1). Lineage (GTDB taxonomy): Bacteria > Fidelibacterota > Marinisomatia > Marinisomatales > TCS55 > TCS55. Next base: position 10,538 of record DKLW01000027.1, read on the forward strand.
TATTCCTTGCCGATCGAACATACAAAAATGTAATTTTCTGTCGTTTTTTTGCCCGGGTGGCGGAATTGGTAGACGCGCACGGTTCAGGTCCGTGTGTCCTAAAAGACGTGCTGGTTCGACTCCAGTCTCGGGCACAAACAATGTATTTACTTATGTACTTCGATCAACCAACGGAAAAAATAGATATGTTGGTCATTGTAAAAATCTTCATGGATGAGCTTACGCTCGATTTCGTCTACAGGATAGGTTATATTGGCATCTTGTGCCCAAGGAATGCTTAAAACAAAAACTAATCATCCTAGTAAATAAAGTCTGCGTTTATATGAATAAGACATTGCATTCCTCCTTTTGATGTTCGGGCAATTCCACAAATCAATTTAATTATATTGAATAGTGTCTAAAATGGTTAATATTCTTCCTCCTGTACCTATACAGCTATAACTTTCATAATGCACATTTTACTTCTTGAACCCTATTTCACAGGGTCCCATTTGGCTTGGACTGAAGGGTTTCAACGCTATTCAAAATATGAAATTGAGATATTGTCCCTTAAGGGTCAATTTTGGAAATGGCGAATGCACGGCGGTGCTGTTTCCTTGGCAAATCAATTTAATGGCATAGAACGATCACCCGATTTAATCCTTGCGACGAGCATGCTGGACTTAACAACATTCCTTGCTTTAACACGAAAAAAATCGAAAGACATTCCCACCGCCATCTATTTTCATGAAAATCAGCTTTCCTATCCATGGTCACCTAATGATCGTGACATTATTGAAAATAGGAATAAACATTATGGATTTATCAATTACGCCTCGGCCTTGGCTGCAGATCACGTATTATTTAATTCAAAATACCATAAGAATTCATTTATAAAAGAATCGAAAAATTTGCTAAAACATTTCCCCGATTATAATGAATTGGACTCAATCTATGCTATTGAGAATAAGAGCACTGTTCTTCACCTTGGACTTGATCTGAATCGATTTGATCCGTTTAAAACGAACCATGATGGGCCACCACTTATCCTTTGGAACCACCGGTGGGAATATGACAAAAATCCAGAGGACTTTTTTCACACATTATTCCGGCTTCAAGATAAAGGAATTGAATTCCAATTGGCGGTACTTGGGGAGAATTTTAAAACAGCACCATCTATTTTTGATGAGGCCAAGGAAAAGCTATCTGAAAAGATAGTCCACTTTGGCTTTTCTAAATCGTTTGAAACCTATGCCCAATGGCTGTGGAATGCGGATATTTTACCCGTCACCAATATCCAAGATTTCTTCGGGATCAGCATTATTGAAGCGATTTATACCGACACATATCCCCTTTTACCTAATCGCCTTACTTACTCTGAACTACTACCGGAAAAATACCATAAAAATCACATTTATACAGATGAATCAGATCTTTATGAAAAACTCAAATCAGCAATCACGGATATTTCAAATGTAAGAGCATGTAAATTTTCGGCAATTGCTGAACGTTTTGACTGGGGGTATATGGCACCAGTATATGACGACTTATTTTCGACTTTTATAGATTAATCCTGAAATAATTCAGGTGATTTTCTGAGTTCAGACGTCACTTTCTCAAATGCATCAATAATATCTTGCGCATCCTGTGCATCGCCTAGTAAATGATTTTGTTTTAACCAGATAGCTTCTTCGTCGGCAATTCGCTCTGTGACGGGCATACTCAAGGTACCATAATCATACCCTTTGAGCCATGGATATTCGTCCACATCCGTAACAAATAATTTCTCCCGATACAAGGGCGTATAGCCCATATATGTATAAATACCCTCCGCTTGCATGGCCTTGAAGAATTTCTCCCTTGGTATGCCATTAAATGCGTCCGCATTGTATCGCGTTAGATAAATATGATTGGCCTGTCGTGTGGTTCCTTCATAGGTACCATTTAACGTGATGCCGTCAATTTGCCCGATGGCATCATCCAATCTTTTTCGATTTGCATCTCGTAATGCCATATCATGAAAAATAGAATCTATCTGGGGCATAAGCATACTGGTGGCCATGGCATTCAGTCGAAAATTTCCACCAAGAAATGAATGCTTATAAAATTCGCCTCCTTTTGTTCGACCGCAGTTATGATAAGAAAAGCACTTTTCATAAAATGCTTTGTTGTTGGAGATAATGGCTCCACCTTCGCCGGCGGACATATTTTTTGATGTTTGAAAACTAAAAATACCACCGAGCCCTAATGCACCCACTTTCGTCTCTTTCCATTCTGAACCATGGGCTTGGGCTGCATCTTCAAGAATGGGGATATCATGTTTTTGCCCAATCGCTAAAATGGCATTCATGTCTGCAGGATTCCCAGCAATGTGGACAGGCATGATGGCCTTTGTTTTTACGGTTATGGCATCCTCAATCAAATTGGGATCAAGGTTAAATGTATTTTCGTCTATATCCACAAAAACAGGCACAGCATTGGCCATGAGAACGGCAGAAGCAGTGGCGATAAAGGTATAAGGCGGGATAATCACTTCATCTCCAGCCTTCACACCGGCTGCTTTGAGCATGACCCAAAGAGCGGCGGTGCCGGAACTGGTGCTGATACAATGTTTCGCATCCTGGAATCCAGCAAACTGTTCTTCAAACCGACTGATGGCCGCACTGCCTACACCCCATCCATCATTCTCTAATGTTGAAATGATAGCATCTTTTAAGTCGGATGTGGGCCTTGGCCATTCTGGGAATGGCTTGGTTCGAATCGGGTCACCGCCGTGAATTGCAAGCTTAGACATGGTGTGTTATATAATTCCTTTATTATATGAACTGAATATTACTGAATTATTGAAATGCTGATCAATTAACTATTCATCTCCGCCTGATTTTCATAACCCCATGCCATATGTTCACACCCCACTGACATATAGACAGTATAAAATGAAATATAGGCAATATTCTATTTATGGCACAGACTTTGTCATTATTGTGGTGAAATATTTTAAAACTACATAAAACAAAGGAGTCACAAATGACTTTAGTAAAATGGAACCCAACTCGTTCATTAATTACCGATTTTGACCGGATGCTGGACGGCATCTTTAACGATGGATGGAATTTGAATCCGACGATTCGAACCAATGCCATCCCTGTTGACATTTCGGAAAATGACAATGCATTCATATTAAATGCGGACTTTCCGGGATTTGACAAAAAAGATGTAAATCTCATTATTGAAGAAGGTGTATTAACATTGAGCGCCAATCGGGAATTGGATAACAAATTTAATGATGGTGCTTACCGCATTCGGGAAAGACGTGCCGGATCATTTAGTCGCAGTTTCACACTTCCAGAAAATGTGTTGGCGGATGATATTAGTGCCAAATTCAAAAAGGGCACATTATCTGTTACCATTCCCAAAGCAGAAGAAATTAAACCTGACGTTCGTCAGATCAAGATCGGTTAAAATGAAAAACAAAAGGGGCGCGAAATAGCGCCCCTTTTTTTAAACAATATCAATTAAACTTTTTAAAATTCTAATTGCTGATTCTTCATTCAGCGGAGTCGGTTTTGTCACAGAAATTGATCGTGCCAATACATTCGTTCCCATATACTCTAACTGAGATCGAAATGCAGCAATGAATCGATGTCCTGATCCCCAACTTTGGGTGGCAATGAGAGCAAACTTACCAATAAATGCATCACGCCAATTTTTGGATTTTACCGTTACCCAGGTAATGGCATTGGATAAAATAGGCGGTACACCTCCATTGTATTCAGGTGAACAAAATATAAAACCATCCGCTTCATTTAAGGCTTCAACCAGACCATTAATAGATTCACCATCCAAGAATGCATCACCACTGTATAATGGTAATGGATGATCTTCTAGACAAATTAAATTTGCTTCCTGCCCCTCACCCTTTAGTAATGATTGCAGATTTTTGGCTAACGTCAGGTTATTGTCTTTTGTGGCAGAAATGATTAATAGTTTACCCATTATACAACCACACCTCCATCCACATTGAGAACCGTACCACTGATATAAGATGCCTCATCGCTGGCCAAAAAACAATAAGCGTTGGCTACATCTTCTGGTCTACCCCATCTTTTTACAGGCACCTTGTTCCCCATCATCTTGATAATTTTTTCGGGCATTTGGGCCGTCATATCTGTTTTGATGAATCCCGGTGCTACCGCATTCACGCGGATCCCATCCTTGCCCAGTTCACGGGACCACACTTTTGTCATACCAATGACACCCGATTTTGTGGCCACATAGTTGGTTTGACCAAAATTCCCATAATGCCCCACCACTGAAGACGCATTTAATATAACACCGCTCTTCTGTTCTTTCATGATCGGTGCCACGGCCTGTGTACACAGATATACACCTTTTAAATTGACTTCAATCACCCGATCAAATTGTGCTTCTTCCATTTTCACCAATGTGCTATCCATGAGGATACCTGCATTATTCACTAATACGTCCACGCAGCCATAAGCATCCACGGTGGACTGAATCAAGGAATCTACACTCTTTTTATCAGCCACATCCGTTTTGACAAATAATCCGCCCACTTCATCCGCAGTCGATTTTCCAGATGTTTCTTCGTATTCTGCTACCACAACTTTGGCACCCTCTTTCGCAAATTGTTTTGCAGTAGTTTTTCCAATGCCTCGACCACTACCCGTAATAATGCAAACCTTACCATCTAATAAGTTCATTAGCATAACTCCATCATAAATTAAGTAATTTCGATGCATTAAAATTACTTGTTGAAATTGAATTAAAGAAAGCAATCCAATGATTTTAGAAAATATTTTAGGTGCTATTGGAAATACACCGGTCGTTAAGCTTCATTCCTTTGCTAACAAATTGAATTGTGAATTATATGCCAAATGTGAATTTTTTAATGCAGGCGGTTCTGTAAAAGACCGGATCGGTCTGCGGATGGTAGAGAATGCCGAAAAATCAGGAAGAATCAAACCAGGAGATACTCTTATTGAACCAACATCTGGAAATACTGGTATTGGATTAGCTATGGCGGCGGCAGTAAGAGGATATAAAATGATAATTATAATGCCAGAAAAGATGAGCATGGAAAAGGAAGTAACCCTTCGTGCTTTAGGTGCTGAAATTATTCGAACGCCGGCAGAAGCAGGCCACGATGACCCTGAGGGGTTGTTTGAGGTCTCAAAACGATTGAATAAAGAGATCCCAAACTCTCACATCCTAGATCAATATGGCAACCCAGACAATCCAAATGCACATTATGAAGGGACTGCAGAAGAAATATGGGATGAATTTGGATCTGATCTGGATATGGTTGTTGTCGGGGTCGGTACGGGAGGTACGATAACAGGTATCGCAAAAAAGCTAAAGGAAATGAATCCAAATATTAAAATTGTAGGTGCAGATCCTTACGGTTCCATTCTTGGAGGTGGAAATGAAATTTTTCCATATCAGGTTGAAGGTATAGGATATGATTTTTTCCCTGATGTCCTTGACAATTCTCTAGTAGACCAGTATATAAAGGTTGATGACCAAAATTCTTTTGTTATAGCGCGAAAATTAATTAAAGATGAGGGACTTCTTTGTGGTGGATCAAGTGGCACAGTAGTTTGGGCGGCACTCCAAGCGGCTCAAACTTTATCTGAAGGACGAAAATGCCTATGTATACTCGCAGACGGAATTCGAAACTATTTAAGCAAATTTATTGATGATAAGTGGATGAAAGAAAAAGGATTTAGTATTTAGTTATGATCGAATAAAAGCGAATCTGCACCTTGAAGTTTTAGGCAGCCTATTCTAACAACAAGTTCAAGAATTAAAGCTGACTTAATATGGATTTCGGGAAGTGCATTGTGACAAGCATATTGGGCACATCTACAACCTCAGCGATCTTTAAATCGCCTACCAAAGAACAAAGCATATAAGCTTCTTCTTCCGTTAAATCATAATTACTTGAGAGGTGATCTACCATATAATTCACTGCTTTTTTTGTAGCAATATCGATGGTCTCACCAAAGCCGGTAACTGCATAGATTTCATCATTTTCATATTGGGGTTCTGGAATGGGGACCTTACCCTTCAATACCCTTACTCGATAAGTGATGGTCATGGGTGATTCTAAAGCGGTACCACAAACCTCCCCCAATCCTTGTACTGCATGTGTATCACCAATAGAAAAAAGGGCACCATCAACCAGCACAGGGAAATAGACTGTAGTACCTTCAACAATACTGGGGTCGTCCATGTTACCACCATTTTCACGAGGAGGGATTGTTGAAAGTAATTCATCCGTATCAGGGGCCACTCCCATGACACCAGCAAATGGTTTTAATGGGATTTTTACTTTATTTTTATAATTGATCGTTTTGCTATTTGTATCAATATCATAAATGGAAAGTTTTGGATTTGGAAAACGGTCTGTTAAAAAACCAAATCCACCTACAATTGCCTGCCATCCATAATCGTGTAGATCTATCTTCAATAGATCAACAGCCAAAATATCGCCTACCTTAGCATTTTCAACATATACTGGACCAGTCAAAGGGTGAATTGGATCAAAATCGATATTTTTTAAATCTTCAAGTGTGGCATTTTTACCTAATTGACCATCTGATGCTTCACTTGTCTCTGCCTGAATCACAACTCCAGATTCAACCTTTAGTACCGGCTCAATGGTTCTGCTGAACTTATTGTGTTTTTGATCTGCTGATAGATAATGGTCGACCTGAATTGATTTTGATTTTTCACAGGACATGATCAAAAGACTTGTAATCATAAAAATGATTGGTTTGATATTATTCATTGGTTTCCTCTATATGTTGATGAAGAAAATAATTTATACATAATAATTTTGACCGCCAGGAGGTATAATCTTATCCTGACGGTCAAATGATTTTCTGGCAGGTTTATTTACCTTTTGTTTGAGCTTCAGGAATTGGGAAGGTATCAAAAACCTGATCACCTCGACTAGAACGATCATTCGGCAGTGAACCTGTTTTACCATACCTTCTCATGTCTACCCAGCGATGACCTTCCATAAATAGAGAGTATCTCTTTTCATAATAAGGTATCTTATCAATATAATAAGTCCATATCAAGAGTTTTTTGTCTTAAAATATATTTTATAAAATAAGTACTGTAAATAGCCCTATAAAGGGGGCTTGTTTACTTTTTAATATTTCCACTATTTCAATAATACCATCTTCCTAGACATGACAAATTGATTAGCTCTTAGCTGGTATAGATAGACCCCAGCACCTACAGGGTTACCATAATCATTAGTAGCATCCCACTTGATTGAATGATACCCCGCAGGCGTATCGTTCATAATGAATGTCTTTATTTTTTGACCCAGCATATTAAATATAGTAACAGTAACATCAGTTACTTCTGGTAAATCAAACCGTAGAGAAGTTGTTGGGTTAAAAGGATTGGGGTAGTTTTCATGAAGAGCAAACTCAGTGGGTATACCTGCTTCTTCTGTGGATAGGTAATCATATCGATTCACAAATACGACTCTATCATCTCCCGTTACTTTTACAGTATCTATACCATCCGTAGCACTTAAAGTGAACTTGACCGTTGCTCTTGCCAACATAGGGATTTGCTCAAATGTATTATTTAAAAATTCCTGATAGGGAATTGGGAGTGATGTACTAGTTGTATCATACACTTCTTCTTTTGGATAAACACCCACCCCTCCATAGAGGATATAATTAATAGTATCACCATCCACATCTACACTTTCTGTCCATTCAAGTTTGTATATATCTGTAGTGTTTGTTTGGGAAATGTTAATTGTATCTAAAGGACTACTTACCCATTCAAAAGCATATGGCGCATCCTGTACTGAATTTACCGTCAAATTAAATGATATAGAATCCTTAAAGGTGCCGTCTGAAGCGTATGCAGTAATGTTCGCTACGCCATACCAATTCGCAGTCGGCGTTAAAGTAAGTTTAGATGAGCTAATTGTAGTTGCAACTCCGTTTGTATCGGAAACCGCTGTGAATGTGGTTGTGCCTGCAAAAGTGGACTCTAGAGTAACATCTGTGGTATTATCCTCATCAATGGTTTTATCTTGCACTACAGCTATGTCATTCACTGGAGTTACGGTTAACTTAAATGTGGTTGAATCCGTTTCACTTCCATCCGAAGCATAAAATGTAATATTCGCTATTCCATTCCAATCGGCCTTTGGTGTCAATTTAATCACCATTGTACTAAGTACTTCTGTAGTCACTGCATTTGTATCAGATTTTGCGGAATAGGTAAGCGCATCACCATCAGTATCAGAAACCGAAAATCCAACTTCATAAACGCCATCTTCTAAAAATGATACATCACTAAGCGCTGCAATAACTGGTTTAGAATTATCATTAAGATTAACAGTAAAAACACCTGCACCATGGGTAGCAACAGCAATGTAGCCATCACTTTCCCTACCAGCTAATGCATCTACTACAACATTCCCGATTAATTGAGCACCTTCATGTACCCATGTAGTTGATGTACCATTTAGATTAGTGGTTGAATAAAGTCCCGTGGATGTTCCAACAAAATACATTTGAGTACTTTTATGTTTTAATATAAGTGCTGCACGGACAGATGGACCGTTACCAGAACCATCGCTATTCTCTTCTAAGTTACCGCTAATATCACTCCATGTTGCTCCTGCATCATTAGAATGCCAGATGCTTTTTACATTATAATTTGAAAATGTAGCAATTAGTTCATCACCATTCTCAGGATTTACTGCAATATTACTTACATAACCAGAGGGAAATGCAGAGCCACTTATATCGCTAACGCCGCTCCCATTTCCAGAATCAGCGTTATCTACTTTACGTACTATTCCCAGATTATCTCCGTAATACAGGCGATTAGTTGGACTGGTGGTGGTGGTTGCTAATGCAGTAATTGTGTTGGCTGATTGTGCATTTGTCATATTCTCCCACTGAGTGCTCTCACGACCTGCATAATTAGTCGCATCAGAAATATCAATATTGTTATTTCTCCATACTGTTGAGCCCCCTGCATAATATAGAATTTTTTCATCCGCACTATTCAAAATAAAAGGATTTATAAATAAAACATGTGATGCTGCTGGTGTCAATCTAATCCAATTATATCCACCATTCCTAAAATCCTCAAGATATACCTTTCCATTTTGGTATGACCAAAGTCTAACTTTGGCGTTAAATGCAAAAGCAGAGAAAGCACCATCTCCTCCTGCCACACTCTCCCAGAGATGAGTCTCAGAATCTACATTTGATTTCCAGGTTCCATTATCTTGTAACCCACCCATTACTAGATCAGGATCTGTTTTTGATTGATCGATAGTTACATGATAAAATTGTGTCGTATAATAACCATTACTTAATGAAGTCCAAGTAACAGCATCATCCGTAATAGATGTGGTTTTACTAACGCCTCCATCATGGCTAGAGAATGCCGTATTGGGATCTGAAGGCAAAAAAACGAAACCGTGTTGATCTGGATGATGATTCTCATACATTGCATAATTATTAGATAATGCATAGCCACCAATCCACTTAGTATTTGATGCTGAAGAATAACCATTGGATGACCGGTATACATTAGTACCTCCTAAAATAACAAAATCTGGATCATCTGGCTTCACTTCCAATATCAAATCGTAACCACCCTGAGAATTAAAATCACCGGCCAATCCGCCAAAAGCAGGAATATTAGCTGAAAGATCTACCCATGTTCCATTTGAACCTGATCCATCTCCAGATGAATAAGTGTACTTCCACAGAGTATGTAAATCAGAGCCTAGATCTCCTATTACGTAGACTATATTTTCATTAGAAGGAGCTATACCTATCACTAATCGATTATGACTTGACGGAAATGCACTTGGTGTAATATCTGTCCAAGTATCTCCATGGTCTGCGGATCTCCATAGACCTTTACCGTTCATTGCAGCATAAACTATACCTTTTGAATCAATTGATATATCGGTATAAACTGAATTATTCACTGTACCAGCTAAAAGATCTCCCCAGGTTGTTCCACTATCTTTACTTCGTTTTATACTATACGCGAGGGCTGCATAAACATATCCATTTACTGAACTGACCCGAACGCGGTTAACATAATCAAAATGATTATCAAATGTCTGAGGTGTATTTGAAGCAGTACTCGTTAAACTACTCCATGAATCACCACCATCTATAGATTTATAAAGCCCATTACCACGATAAGGTGCACTTCCGCCACTTGCCGAGTTTCCAATTAATTCCCCAGTACCATAATACCAAGTTGAAGTATATCCCGTACGGGTATCTTGAGCGACAGAACTAACGCTATGAAGTTGTTCTGGTTTAGTAGTTTTCTTCCAAGTTGTTCCTCCATCAACAGATTTCCACATACCACCTGAGACACCACCCGCAATTATAATATTCTCATTAGTAGCGTCAAGTGCTAAAGCTCGGGTACGCCCACCCACATTATAAGGGCCTCTTTTTCTCCAATTCAATGTGTTCAAACTTGATGCGCCACCTTGTACATTCTTCATAGAAACTTGACTACGGTTAGGTAAATTTTTAACAAAATTTATTTCCTTCATACGTATGTTTTTTGGTATTTCATTAGTTTTAGGATCCCTTGTACGCATCCATTCAAACTCCCATCGTCCATTTGGGTCTTCTTCATCCCCAATTTCAGTCATTTCACCATAGATAGGTAATTCCTCTACACTTCCAATTTTAAAGGGGTTTTGAATTATTAGGATAAATAAAAATATTAAGGTAAAAAATGCCGGAGTTAGTTTTTTCATTTTACTTCCTATTCACTAATTTAAAGTGATTTGTGTGTGTGATATTTTTGTATTTAGTCAATTAAGTTTAATGCAGAACGAATTTCTGCTTCAATTAATTTTTCATCACCAGGGAAATAACCATAATGTTTCCATAGTATAGATCCATCTTTTCCAATTAAAATGTCCGTAGGCATAATACTAGCATTCATTTTTTTTAATATTTGTTGGTTAGGGTCAAGCATAACATCAAACGAGTACTTTTTTGTTCTAATATAACTTCGAACTTTAGATAGACTTTTTTGACTGTCTGTACTGATTGCTAGTATTGACAATCCCTTATCTAAATATTTTTTTTGGAAATTATCTAAATGAATCATTTCTTTTTTACAAGGTGAACACCATGTCGCCCAAAAATTAATTAAAACAGGACCCTTAGATAGATAAGAACTCAGTTTCACTGTTTTACCATTCATTTTTTTTAATTTGATGCCTGACACCCCAACTTGAGCGTAAATCACCGAAAAAAGGATCAAGATGATTAATATAAACCGAATTTTCATTGCCAAAACAACTAAATAATTTTCATGGAAAAAAGCAGCCTGATTTCAAATTCACCATTTACAGCATTAACATTTCTTATTTGAGTAAGATCATTTTTTTCATTTGAATGTCTTTTTCGGTCTTTAATTGATAGATATATACGCCTCCACTAACCAATTGATCATTTTCATTTTTTCCTTCCCATTTAAATACAAAAGTACCTGATGGTTTTTGACCTGAATACAGTGTTTTAACTTTTACACCGAGCAAATTATAAACACTAAGATCAACATGACCCGCATATGGAATTTCGAATTTTATTTGTGTCTGAGGATTAAATGGATTTGGATAGTTAGGATGTAAAACAAAAGAATTAGGAATTCCAATTGATTCAGTATTTAGGTTACCTTCCTTTTTCACCAATAATTGTCTTGTTCCGGTAATTTGGACAGAATCATTCGAACTATAAGCATAAACATCGAATTTATAGTTCAGGCGATTAATCGTAAAAAAGTTACTAGGCCAAATCCCTATCAATTCTGCATATGTAAATTCCCTCGATGTACTAGAAATAGATTCACCTATAATCCCTATAGCTGAAGAAGGAGGATGGGTTACTATAAGCTTATAGGTAACAATATCACCATCTGGATCAGCACTTTTATCCCAAGCAATTTTAAACTTATTACCACCATTTGAATTTGTTACAGAAATACTATCATATTCTGATGTTGGGTCCGTCCAAGCAAATGCACCAGGGGGATCAGGTATAGGTGTTACGGTTAATATAAACGAGGTTGAATCTTTAGAAGTGCCATCCGAAGCATAAGCCTTAATATTCGCTACACCATTCCAATTAGCATTTGGCGTTAAGGTTAATTTTGTTGAAGATATTGTAGTTGTTACTGCATTCGTATCAGATTCTGCAGAATAGGTTATCGGATCATTATCCGGGTCTGTTGCACTGAGCGTTACATCAGTAGTTCCATCTTCATCAATCGTTACATCTTGTATAGCAGTTAATACCGGTGCCTGGCTCGTGGGCATAGTACGTCTACTTATCATCTCTGCTTGTACTACTTCTAGGGTAGTTTTATTCTGAACGAAGGCAACCAGGTTCATATTTTTTTTATCCCAAACCGTCGTATTCCAATCACTAATTAAACCCAAATCTCTTCCATGAGCCTCGTTGGGATAGTCACTCTTCATTGTCCAGGTATCGGTCCATTCTATTGCTTCATCTTTTTTCAACGTTATTGCTTTACCTAGTCCGCCTGGTCCGGTATCACCAATAAATCCAAGAAAAACCTGATCATGATGGGTCTCTCCATTAGCACCTGCATAATTAACAGAGTCTATGGTTGCCATAACAAATAGGTAAAGTGGATCAGAAGAAAGGTCAGTTTTGCTGGATATTGTCACTTTTATATTAACTGTTAAATCATCGAAGCTACTTCCGTCTAATGAGATTTTTACAGGTGTAGTTTCTGATTGTGTCGCTTTAACCTCATCTAAATAATTATTTGTTTTTTGCCCATCTATAAAAACTGAGGGGACTCCTGAAATCTTATACCATTCCTGTTTTTCCTCCCCATTAATCCGAACACATGTAAAATCAGTATCACAAGTTTTACCACCAATAGTAGCATACATCGGATCACCGTAACCTGGATTATATGTATGATAACGAACAACCACCATATCATCAACTATATCCTTGCCGAAATAGTCAGCATGAGATGGATCTTGATATCTATTAAGTAGCGCTGTTACTTGTGGGCAATAGGGACATTGCGTGGAACCCATGTATTCAACCAGAGCTTTTTTCTTCTCATCAGCAATTAAAAACGAAAATATTAATAAAAATAAAACGAGAAAACGATTAACATGTTTCATGCGGTTGCCCTTTATTATATCGTTATAAATTTAGTTATAATTACAGAAGAGAAGGGTAATATATTTATCTTTCCTAAAAAGTATAAACTAAATTTATTTTTTGCCCATCTTCAAAGGGCTGTTTATAACGGCAAACACCATTACTGCAAACCAAACCTCCCTTTAGAGAACCATTAAAATAGGTAATTAAGATATTTTGCTTAACTCTGTATAATATTTCCCAATAGGACCACTGTTCCGGTTTAAAAGATTTTTCGTCTACTGATGTATTGTCTTGAAGATATGTTATTGACCATTTAGGTGAGCTTGCAATTCCTAAACTAAAAACATTATTATATCGCCAAGGCCTAAACGCAACTGACATAAAAGAATCTCCATCATTCGTCTCACGTAAAGAACCTTGCTTTAACTCTTGGTATTCGTACTTAAACTCAAAGCTATATTTATTATTTATTGCATAAGTCAGACTCAAAGGTATGGTTTGAGATTTTAAAAATTCATGGACACGAAAATAGCCATTACTACGATTTTGATTTACGAATAAATATTGTACATCATTCATAGTTCCCCACCCAATATCATAAAATAATTTGTAATTAAAAAAGTTACCGTCGAAATTGATGAATAACTCATTGTAAGGAATTGCAAAAGTATTTGAACTAGGCATATAGGTAATTTCTTCTTCGGTCTCCCATTCATAGTCATCATTTTGTATCCAGGCTTGATGCTGGCTCGCTTTTGCTATATTAATTGAAGCGGTATGATTAATTCCAATTGGCCCAGACAGTTTTATCTGGTAGCCAACCTCATCATTAATGTTGGCTTGCCTTGCAATACGACCATTCAAGATAGTTGTGTGTTCATAATACCCTGGAGGTGGATTGATGAAGTCCGCGTGATAGCCAAACTGGTTAACAAAATTATCTTTTTCTAGAGGAGATAATTGTAAAAAATTATAGTTTTTATACTCTACCAGTATTGACCAGTCACCCAATGGCACCAATAGGTTTGAATAAAATCCAGATCCATCTTCCTTATATTTTGTAGTCGTCTCCTCACTAGATTTTTTTAATAATTCAATGAATAAAGAGGCCCGAGAAAAATAAAATGAGGCATATGCCCCAAACATAGTATGCTTTATGTTTTTTTCACTTACAGTGCCAAAACGATCAAATGAGTCATGCTTCTCATTGGTCTGGATCAAATTAATTCCAACTATTCCACTTTCAAAATTAAACTCAAAATTAGAGCCTAATAGATCATGTTTTGTATCAAAGTTTGGTACTCTATCATCATAGTCATCAATAAGATTTGTGCTTTTCCATGTATGAGTTTTTCCTTTTAATAATGTCCATTTTAGAATATCATTTTCGTATACAAAAGATAATCCTCTAATTCCCGTATCCAGATCTATTGCTTGATCATCGGTTTGATTGAGTGTCATTCCCGTACCCCAAAACTCATAAATATCCCCAACTTTGGCAGTTATTTTCCCAAATGAATATTCAAACCGTAATTTCCGTAATTCTTTTAGAGAACGTCCTAATTCTGGAGGATCACTAAATTCAAATTGTGTCCATACTTGAACGGATCGACCAGCGCCACTATAATCAATATTAACGTCAAACAGATGTTCATTGAACCCAAGATCATTATCGCTATCCGCGTAACGACTATTTAATGAGCCAGAGTAGGAGAATTGAGCCTCTAAAAAACAAGGAGCAAAAACAATTAGAATGATAGCGCAAATAAATCTTTGTTTCATTTATTTTTCTTTTTAATAATCAAAATACCATTCATTTAAGAAATACTATTAACGTTCTAAATCTAATTCTAACTTACTCAAAAAATAGTGCGAGCAAACTATATTTAAATATAGAACTATCAAATAATACTTTTTCTTACTTTATCAATTATAGATATTGCAGTTTCTTTTCTAATACCTAATTCTTTTTGAAGTGTATCAGGTTTTAATTTGCCAATCGTTTTTATGTCTTTATATGCAGTAAGTAACTTTTTCACACGTTTATCACCCATTCCTTTTATTTCATGAAAAATGGATTTGGTTACTGAATCTTTTCTTTTCTGTTTTTGAAAGGTGATGGCAAAACGATGAGCTTCATCACGAATGCGCCTGAGTAAAATTAATCCAGGAGATTGCTTGGGTATCGATTGAGCATCAGACTGCCCTGGCACGAAAACTTCTTCCAACCGTTTAGCTATACTAACGATTAGTACATAATCCAAACCCAACTCTCTTAACGCCGAAACAGCCATGCTGAGCTGCCCCTTGCCCCCATCAATCAAAATGAGGTCAGGAAGTCCTATGCCCTCTTCTTTTACTCTTTTATAACGCCGAAATACAATTTCCCGCATGGATGCAAAATCGTCAATTCCCCCCACCTTCTTTACTTTGAATTTTCGATATTCTGATTTTCTTGGCTTCCCATCTACGAAACACACCATAGATGCTACCGTATTCGTACCGCCCAAATGGGATATATCAAATGCTTCAATTCGTCGGGGTGGGACTTTAATTTGTAAATCTTCTTTAAGCTGATTCACCATTTTTGGCACCAACTCCCGCCGTTTCTTTCGGTTTATCATCCATTCAGCCAAAAGCAATTTTGCATTCTGAAAGGCCAATCGCACTTCTTTGGCTCGCACCCCTCTTTGAGGCACATGAAAATGGATGGTTCCATTCCGCTTCTCTTTCAGCCACTCGATTAGTTGGTTCTTGTTCGCAGGTTTATTGGGCAGGGATATTTCTTTCGGAATAAAATCTGATTCCAGATAAAACCGTGTAATAATGGTTTCCAAGATCACTTCATCCGATTCATCCAAATTTCTTAAGGACAATTTTTCTCTGCTGGTGATTCGGCCATTCCGAATGCGAACAATGACGGCCACACCGTAATCTTCTTCTTTTGCCAAAGCAAATACATCTCGATCTTCAAAATCTGATGTCACTTTTCGCTGGCGTTCTTTGAATCGACTAATGGCCTGGAGTTGATCCCGATACATCCCCGCATCCTCAAATCGCATATTTTTCGAAGATTTTTCCATTTGCCCTTGAATATAGACTTCCGTTTCCTTCGTTCGCCCCTGCAAAAACTGTATTACCTGTTTAATCATTTCATTGTAATCTGACTCTGAAACCATCCCCTCACATGGTCCTTGGCATTTCTTGATGTGATAATCCAAACAAACGCTCACTTTTTTTGCTGTGATAGATGCATCATCAATAGAATAGTCGCAACTGCGAACTGGAAATATTTTATAAACTGCCTTAAGTGAACGACGTAAGTGACGCACATCTGTGTAAGGGCCAAAATATTTTGATCCATCCTTTACGATTGTTCGAGTTATAAAGACTCTCGGGTATGGCTCTTTTGTTATGCGGATATAGGGAAAAGATTTATCATCCTTTAAATTGACATTATAGTGAGGTTGATGCTGTTTAATGAGATTCGCTTCTGTGAGAAGTGCTTCAACTTCAGATCCCACTACAATCCATTCCACATCTACAATCCGTTTAATCATAGATATATTTTTTGCAGATTGATGTTTACTTTGTTGAAAATAAGAACGAACCCTATTACGCAAATGTTTCGCCTTACCAATATAAATTATTTCCCCGTTACCATCCTTGAAGAAGTACACCCCTGGCTTGGTTGGAACTTGCTGAATTCTGTTTTTATTGATTTGATCCATGAGAATAATTAGTATCCATGTAGAATTTATTCATGAATCATCAACTAATTAAAACATTCGCCTATCTTTTCTACCTTTTATCTCACATACCAAAATACGGATGCAGGAATATTTATGAAAAAATCCGCATCTAGCGATCGTATATATGAAGGAATTTTTCTTAAAGAGTAATCAAATGTTTTATATTTTCTATTAATGAATAGTACATTTAAAATACCCCTTAAGGCCATCTTCTTCCTTTCTATCCTTTATTCAACTAATATTGAAAAAGAACTCCAAACTCAATTTATTCTGGCTGAACCTGGAGATACTATTTTCATACCAGAGGGCATCTATTCCATTAAAGGCACTCTTTCAATAGAGGGAAAACAAAACCTCGTAATAAAAGGCTACGGCACCGATCGTTCCATCCTTTCATTCTCTAAACAGGATGAAGGAGCACAAGGTATAAGTATCACCAATTCAGAGAATATTATTCTTGAGGATTTTAAAGTAGAAGATTCAAAAGGTGATGCCATTAAAGCGCAATATGTGGATCGCATTGTATTTCGTGGGGTCACAGTTGAATGGACAGGTGGCCCTAATCCAAATAATGGCGCATATGGACTATACCCTGTCCAATGCAGAAATGTACTCATTGAATTTTCGGTAGCAATTGGCGCTTCTGATGCAGGCATCTATGTAGGACAATCAAAAAATATTGTGGTCCGCAATTCAAAGGCCTACCATAATGTGGCAGGGATTGAAATTGAAAATTCAGTAAATGCAGAAGTTTATGATAACCATACCTACAACAACACTGGTGGCATCCTTGTTTTTGACCTGCCCGACCTCGTCCAGAAAAAGGGCGACAATGTTCATATATTTCGCAATCTTGTTGAAAATAATAACTTAGATAATTTTGCACCTCCAGGTAATATCGTGGGTAAGGTCCTCCCCGGAACAGGCGTCATGATTCTCGCCGCTCATAATGTACATATCTATGAAAATATTATCCGGAATAACAAAAGTGTGGGCACAGGAATTGTCAGTTATTTCATCACCGAAGAAGTCATGACGGACAGCCTTTACAATCCCTTTACTTCCGATATTCATATTTACAACAATTTCTATGATCGGCCAGCTGGCCTCCCCACTTTGGATTTTGAAATTGGACAACTTTTGGCCATCAAGTACGGACGGAATACGCCGGATATCATTTATGACGGTATGCAGGATCCTGATGTCGTGTCGGGATTGTGTATTCAAAATAACAGCCAGGCCGACTTTACTAATTTGGATATTGAACACAATTTTGAAAAATGGTATTCTCCATTCATATCCAATTTTTCAGAGGATGCGACAAACCATCGCTGCCCCAAACCCCATTTGTCCACATCCCTCCCCGATTGATGGGTTCCTTATTAAGTAACGCGATTTCCGCTTTACTTCTATGTTCATTTTTGTTCGGGGGAAATCCCCTGAAATATGCCAAACCAAAACTATCGGATTATGGGTTTTTTATTGGAAATATGGCAGATCATAATCCTCGGGATGGCGTTGTGCCATATGATGTTTCCGCCCAATTATTTTCGGATTATGCA
Organism: Fidelibacterota bacterium UBA6630; assembly: GCA_002455835.1. Lineage (GTDB taxonomy): Bacteria > Fidelibacterota > Marinisomatia > Marinisomatales > TCS55 > TCS55. The sequence continues at coordinate 29,048 of DKLW01000027.1, forward strand.
CTGAAGTCCAGATTTATTGTTTTACCGAAAGGACAGCAACTCAACTATAAGCAAGACGGTACTTTTGATTTCCCTGAAAAATCAATTCTCATTAAAACATTTTTCTATCCTGCGGACTTCCGGAAACCTTCAAAAGATATCAGATTAATGGAAACACGATTATTAATCCACACACCGGAAGGGTGGCTTGGATTTCCTTATGTTTGGAATGAAAATCAAACTGAAGCAGTATTGGAAATCGCCGGTGAACGTATGGAAGCCACTTTTATAGATAATGAAGGTGACCGTGCAACCTTCAATTACAGTGTACCCAACTTTAACCAATGCAAGGGGTGTCATGTGAATGATAATCGCATGATTCCCATTGGGCCTAAAGTGCGGTTACTCAATCATGAATTTGAATATCCGGATGGAAAGATGAATCAATTGAAAAAATGGTCCGCATTGGATATAATCAACGGATTACCCGAATTATCATCCCTCCCTCATACACCGGATTATCATGATCCGAATGATGGTACGGTAAATGACCGTGCCCGGGCGTGGATTGATATTAACTGTGCCCATTGCCATATGAAAGGTGCCCCGGGAGAAACATCGGGATTATTTTTAAATATTGAAGAAACTGACCTGACGCGATTAGGCGTTTTAAAACCACCAGTGGCTGCTGGGCGTGGTTCGGGAGGCCGACTGCATACGATTGTCCCCGGTGTACCTGATAAATCGATAATGATATATCGGATGGAGTCTACCGATCCTGGCGTTATGATGCCAGAATTAGGGCGAAAGTTAGTCCATAAAGAAGGTGTTGAATTGGTTCGGGAATGGATTAAAAATATGAAATAATCCTGTAGGGTTAGGCACGTCTCGCCTCTACACTAATTATCAATCCAGTTCTTCTACCTTCTCAAATTTTTTATATACCTCAAAATCCGAAGATTTAAATGATATCTCTTTAATCGATTTTAATTGCCACCTCATTTTAAACCCATCATCATCGTCCTTCATTTCCATTGTATATTTCACCATCCGCCCCGGTACGGATTTAAATTCCTGCTCTGCCTGTTTTAACATGGATTCTGAAAAACTGCGCGGATTACCTCTTCCTGTTCCTCCATATGATTTGATCAATTCACTTTCAATATCAGATACATATTTAAAGAGAACCGTATCCACAGTAAACCATTCTTGAATTAATACCATACCTTCTTCACTTTTGATACTGGTGACCACCTTTTGAGTATCAAACCCCGATATTTTTTTTACTGATTCTGATATGGTTCTAGAATATTCATTATCATTATTTTGGTCGTCAGATTCTCCGTTATCTTCTTGATCGTTTGAATCATTACTATTTGGCTCATCATTAGAACCTCTTCTCATATTAAAACTACTCATGGTCCGAAGTTTGGGTTTACCATCATTTTCGCGAATCGTATCAAATGTTTCCATGGCGAATTCTTCATCTTTGGCATTATAGACAATTCGAGATGCTGACTCTCCATCCATAATACTGCCGATAATTTTATTACCACCCATGGCCATCCGGACTAAAAACCGATCCACTTCCACAGCTGATTCCTGACGAAACTTGCCTTTGGATGCATATTTAGTCGTAGTGGTTGTGACTTCACCTACATAGGGCGCATCCATGAACATAATTTCTTCTACCACCACTTGGGTTTGGGCGATTAAGGTTAAACTGAAACTGAATAAGATTATATGAAGTTTTTTCATTTCTTTCTCACCAAGGTAATTGATTTAAATCTACATTTCCACCGGACAAGATTAACCCGACCTTCTTCCCTACAAACATTTCTGTATTTTTCAACAATGCACCGAGGGTAATAACGGAAGATGGCTCGGCGATAATCTTCATCCTTTCCCATACCATTTTCATAGCTTCTATGATTTCTGATTCAGACACGGTAATAATACTATCCACATGCTCTTGAATGATGGGAAATGTGATGATGCCGATTTGGGCCCGAAGTCCATCGCAAATTGTATCAATGGTCTTGTTAGCCACAATTTCACCTTTTTCTAGAGATCGATAGGCATCATCAGCTTCTGAAGGCTCTGCCCCATATATTTTTATATCTGGATTCACTCCTTTCGCCGCCAATAATGTTCCACTCAACAATCCACCCCCGCTAACAGGAGAGATAATCATATCCAAATCAGGATGGTCTTCTAATAATTCTTTTGTAGCAGTGCCTTGTCCTGCTATAATTCGTTCATCGTTATAGGGATGGACCACGGTTGCTCCCGTTTCATCCACCAATTCGTGGAGTACACGCTCACGGGAGGGTTGATCCGGTTCACACCAGATTACTTCGCCCCCATTCCGCTCCACGTTATTCACTTTAATTTTTGGTGTATTGGTAGGCATAACCACTTTGGTTTTTCCGCCGCGTCTTGTCACTGCCATGGACAATGCCGCTCCATGATTCCCTGAGGATGTGGTAGCAACCCCTCGATCCATTTCATCTTGAGAAAGGCGTTCAACTGTATTGGTGGCGCCTCGAATTTTGAATGATCCTGCTTTTTGAAAATTTTCACACTTAAAAAAGAGGGATGCGCCACTCAAATCATCCAAACTTTTATTGGTTAATACCGATGTTCGATGAATAAACGGCCGAATCCGATCATGGGCCACCGCAATATCTTTCAGAGTTACCATGCCCGAATCTAAATTCGATTAGAAATAAAATCATATTCTTTAAGGCAAACTCATGAATAAAGACTCAAAACTTCATATGACCACGGATGAATTTCGTAAACAGGGCCATGAAATCATTAATTGGATAGCAGATTACTACGAAAAAATCGAAGAGTATCCAGTATTTCCAAAAGTACAACCGGGAGATATACGATCTTTCTTACCAAAACAGGCACCTGAAGAAGGAAAATCCTATGATAAAATAATGAATGATATGGACTTGATAATGCCAGGCATCACCCATTGGCAATCTCCCAATTTTCATGCTTACTTCCCCTGTGCAACCAGCGGACCAGCTATTTTAGGCGACCTAATTTCTACGGGGCTCGGCGTAAATGGTATGAATTGGGCAACCAGCCCTTCATGTACAGAAGTTGAATCACATGTACTCGATTGGATTGTTGATATGATGGACCTTCCAAAAGGATTTAAGACAGATAGTAAAGGTGGAGGTGTCATTCAAGATACAGCCTCTTCTTCAAGCCTCGTAGCATTGATTGCAGCTCGAGAAAAAATAACTAATGGCTTATCCAACGACAAGGGATGTAACCAAAGATTAACTGCATATACTTCCTCCCAATCTCACTCTTCTATTGAAAAAGCAGTAGGAATTTCAGGGATTGGAAAAAATAATCTCAGACTCGTCGACGTTGATGATACTTTTGCAATGCGACCCGATCACCTTGAAAGCTTAATAAAAGAAGATCTATCAAATAATCGGTTGCCCGCCTACGTATGTGTAACAATCGCCACCACATCAAGCACTGCCATTGACCCCTTAGTGGCTATAGGGAAAATATGTAAAAAATATGGAATTTGGCTTCATGTAGATGCAGCTATGGCTGGACCTGTCGCACTATGCCCAGAATATCGTCATATACTTGATGGCTTGGAATATGCAGATAGCTATTCATTTAATCCCCACAAATGGATGCTAACTAGTTTTGACTGCAGCTTATTTTATGTCATGGATAGGGCCAAACTAATTCAATCACTGACAATCATGCCTGAATATTTAAAGAATGCAAATTCCCAAAAAGAAGAAGTATTTGACTTTCGTGACTGGGGTATTCCATTAGGAAGACGCTTCAGATCTCTAAAACTCTGGCATGTAATCAACTATTACGGAATTAATGGCCTGCAGGTCTCTATCAGAGAACATATGGCAAACACCCAAAAGTTGAAATCCTGGATAGAGCAAGATAAACGATTTGAAATTGTAGCTCCTGTCCCACTAACGTTAATTTGCTTTAGGCTTGCAGTAGGATGTAAAAAAACAGAGCTATTACTTAATGCAATCAATAAGAGTGGCAGGGCCCACTTAACCCATACAAAACTCAATGATCAATATATTATTAGATTTTCTGTTGGTCAGCCCACTACCACGCTAGAACATTTAAAAAAGACTTGGGCATTTATACAAGAAACAGCTGGAGAATTATAAAAAATACTAAGTTTTTTGCGCTAACTCCACAAGTACGCCTCCGGTACTCTTAGGATGGATGAAAACGACTTTGTATCCTTCCGCGCCTATACTCGGCTCTTCAGAAATTATATGAATATTTGATTCTTTAAGTTCTTTTATTGCATTATTTATGTCATCTACTTCAAAACATATATGATGAACGCCTGGACCCCGTTTATCTAAAAACTTGCCCACAGTTGTATTTTTCGCAGTTGGCTCTAGCAATTCGACTTTTCCCTTTCCGGTATCATATATATCTGTAATCACCCCCTGATCATCCACCAATTCAGTACTTCTATGGGGTATGTTCATTATATGCTTCCAAAAAGGTGCATCATTTTTGATGGCATTTACTGCTAAGCCTATGTGCTCAATACCAAGAATTTTCATAACCTAATCTATGGCCGTAAAGTGAAGTCACTCTATAACTAAATTAGATTTAATTCAGTTGAGTTTAGAGAAATTCCAAGCCCATTTTTTTGAGGCAATGTCAATTTACCATCCTCTACCGTAACGCCTAGGTACGGATCGTTACTAATTAATAGATTTCCGTCTAAATCTGCATAATCGACTAAGGGAGACAAATGTGCAGCGGCAGTAATCCCAATCGATGTTTCTATCATACAACCAAGCATCACCTGCATGTCACGCTCTCTGGCCATTTTTACCATTTTAAGGCCTTCATGTAGGCTGCCACATTTCATAAGTTTAATATTAATCCCATCGAAAATACCTTCTATTTCGCGTATATCCTCTGAATTTAGACTATTTTCATCTGCAATCAGGGGCAAGGGGGACTTTTCTCTCAAAGCTGCGGTATCCTTTAAATTCGTTGATTTAAATGGTTGCTCAACAAACTCGACATTGCGATCTGCAAGCCAATTGGACATTTCAATTCCAGATTCAAGGTCCCAGCCCTCATTTGCATCCACACGGATTAATTGATCCGTCTCTCTGCGAATTACATTTATGATGGCTTTATCCTTTTCTATCCCCATACCTAATTTTACTTTTAGAATATGGTAAGGTGCCCCCTCCTTTACTTTTTCAGGAATTAAGTCCATGTCTCCAATGGAGATGGTGTATGAAGTTTTGGGTGCTTTAGATGGATCGGCACCAAAATGTTCATAAAGGGGGATCTCTTCACTTTGACACCACCAATCCATAATGGCCATAGAAAAAGCTACCTCTAGAGATTTAATACCTCTGCACTGAGGTAATACAAAATCTAAAAACGCAAGTGGATCATCTATGTTTTGAGGCAAATTTATACCATCATTTAAAACACCTAGAATATCCTTCGCAAATTCATTATAACGCCCTGAAGGGGCTGCCTCCCCTCGACCAATTATTCCACCCTCTTCTAAATAGACAAATATAACATCATAGTAGTCATGAGTACTTCTAGAAATGCCAAAAGGATGATTACATTTAATACGGAAATTGGTGTAAGATATATTCATTAACGATCCGGCGAAGCAGCATGCCCTTCTGTTTGGTCAATAATAGATCGGGTACAACCAAAACAAATTAAAAATATGATAAAATTAATTCGTTTCATGAGTAAATCTCTTTCTCAATTGCATCAATAAAATCCATATTACCAAACCGCACTAAATCGGTTGTTGCAAGATTAAATTTTTCGGCCGTACGCTGAATTTGAGCTTTGGCTTCTGATTCTGATAATTTAACGGTCAATAAATTGATCCCAACAAATTTTGTTGCTTTAAAATGCTTCATTAGGTCAATATGAAGATCCATGACAAATCTCATGGATGCCATAGGGTAATCGGTCACATCTTCTGGTCGACTAGGGTCATGGGTCATAATCATATAATCGGGCATAGCTCCATGCAAAAGGCCCAGAGTCACACCGGCATAATATTGATTGGTGAGCGATCCTTGCCCTTCTACAATGACCAATTCAGTATCAGACGGAAGTTGATCGATCTCATGCTCTATTTCTCCTGACATGAAATCGGCTTTTACCGCATCGATGGGTATACCGGCACCACTGAGAAGAATACCAGTTTGCCCTGTGCCAATAAATTCTACCTTCCTCCCATTTGATTTCATTCGCTCTGAGATTTCCCATGCTGTGGTCATCTTTCCAGTATCACAATCTGTCCCAACGATCAATAAAACAGGGATTTTCCGTTTACGCCATGAGCCTTTAGAAAAACGAGGCGGATCCGGCGGACGCCTAAGGTCTGTCATGGTAACATGATTTTCACTTGCCAATTCCTGAAATTCTTTGTCATCACCTAGGAATTGATGCATTCCGCTAATAATATTGCACCCATACTTTAAGGCATCTATAACTTCAATACGGTTTTCCGGACTGATATATCCACCCTGCGATGCACTTCCAATTACCAACGTATCAGGATTCAAATTTTTGCATTCATGAAAACTTTTTAGCACAGGAGTATTACCACCATAGCCCAACTCATCAATAGAGGTGATTCCAGCTTTGGTATGATCAAGAATGGCCACTACTTCCTCTGGTCTGTAGCGAAGAAGCATATTGCCGGTCTTGTTTTTAATGAAATTAAATGCACTGTGGCAACAAATAACAATTTTTCTCATTTAATTAGCCAATCTGCGATTACAACTGTTTGAAATATTTGAATTACTAACCCTAACAATAAAAAATTTAGACTACATTAACTGTTAGAAAATTAAGAAAAGCGAAAATATTTTACACTTTAAATATCATAATTTCTTGTACTGCTAGTTTATCTAATTTTGAATTAGATGATCTTATAAAATAATTATAACCACAAAAGAGCTAAATAGTAGAATCTATAATGGAATCAGTAATTTATATATTGATCAACATCAGCCAATGATATCAAATCAATTTAAAATTCAGTTCTAAAGTCGCATAGCTTAGATTACTTAGGCAAATAAACTCACGGATGTAAATACTACGATTATCGCAAAAATATTTAAAATAAACCCAGCTCGAAGCATTTGTTTCTGTTTAATATATCCCGTACCATATACCAAGGCATTTGGTGGTGTGGCCACTGGTAGCATGAATGCACATGTGGCTGCTATACCAATACCAAAGACCAAGGGATAGGTCATCAAAGGATTAAACTCATGGGATAGCGATATCATTAATGGAATTAAAATCGCAGCAGAACCTGTATTGGATGCCAATTCAGTTAGAAATATCATAAATCCAATACAAACCAAAATCACTAACCATTCCGGTGCTCCAGCGATAGAACCCAATATAGATGTGGCAATCCATTTTGTCGTACCCGTTTTGGTTAATACAGCTGAAATACAGAGCCCTCCTCCGAATAATAGTAAAATACCCCATTGAATTTGGTCTTCCAATTCTTTCCAGGATATCAACCCTAAAGCAGGTGCCAGTGCCGTAATTAAAATAGCTATCATTCGATCAAACTGCACTACGCCAAGCCATTGGTTGAATTGGCTGGAAAAAATCCAACAAACAACCGTAAATAAAAATATGCCTACGCTACATTTAGCTCCTGAATTCCAATCCATCTTTTTCTCAGAAATTTGCAAATGATTCAATTTTGCATTGGCTTCGGGCTGAATCACTAATCGTAAAGCTATAATGACAAAAGGAAACATGATTAAGGCGGTTGGGAAGCCAACTTTGAACCATGTAAACCAATCTAAATCTAAAGCTGCAACCGCAATCCCATTTGGCGGTGAACCCGTCACAGTAGCTAGTCCACCTATATTTGCTGCATAGGCAGTCCCAAGCACAATGAATGTGCGCATCCTTGGGAATTGTCGATCTACTAATGCCAACGAAATGGGAAGCATCATCGCTGTGGTAGCGGTATTACTCATCCACATAGATAAAGTTGTCACTACTGCAAAAAATCCAGTTGTGGCCACCCAAAGTCTTCCTTTACCTAAATTAATTACAAAATGAGCAAGCCAATGATCTATCCCATATTTGTTTAGAAGTGCTGCAAGGGTAAATCCACCCATGAAGAGAAAAATGATCGTACTTGAAAAAGGAGCCATGGCTGCTTTTGGTTCTAAAATGCCCGACAAATATGCCATTACTGGCACCAATAATGCTGTGGCTGGAAGCGGTATAATCTCTGTAATCCAAAGACCTACACAGATCAATAAAATAAATAACCCCTTTTGGATGATTTCAACATCCACTATGAGGATACTAGAAACATAGCTAATTATCCCCCATAATAGTATAATAATCAATTTTTTTAATAATGGAATTTGATTCATTTTTTAAATAATAACCAAAAATCTCAAAATTATTAAAAACTTAATATGAAATAATTTTTGAAGGGTCACACTCTAATTTGGTTTTACAACATTGGATATATCTAATTTTTCTATCTTCACATTAAAAAGACTGTATAATAAGGCGACAATAGGATTTGCCAAATTAAAAAAGCAGAATGGTAAATAGGCAAAAGTCGCCACTCCCAGTGATGCGGACATATAAGCACCGCATGTATTCCAAGGTATCAATGGTGAAGTAATCGTACCTGCGTCTTCAAGAGTTCTGGATAGATTCTTAGGTGCCAAATTACGACGAGCAAACTCCGTGCGGTACATACGACCTGGTAATACAATAGCAATATATTGATCTGCTGTTATGATATTGATTCCGATACAGGTAGCGATAGTGGTTACAATTAATGAACTAGTGGACTTTGCGAATGAAAGTAACCCTTCCACCACACGCTCCAAGATACCGATAGTCTCAATTACAGCGCCAAATGTTAAGGCACACATAACCAACCAAATAGTATTCAACATACTCACCATACCACCTCTGGTCAATAAATCATCTACTACTTCTACACCACTGTTTAGGACAAATCCTGAATGGAGGGCTGTCCAAACACCTGAAAGCATTGTTAGGCCTCTATTTAAGTCAGGGCGGTTAACAAAGCTACTGATGATGCCTGGCTGAAGCACTACCGCAAATATACCTCCTAATAACGCACCTATGAGCACTGTTGGAAATGCAGGCATTTTTTTCATGGCTAACCCAAAAACAACAAGCAAAGGAATAAATGATAAGATACTAATATTGAATGTATTTTTGATTGTCTCTTGAATTAAAGCAAATCCGGCACCCTCACCTGACACCGAACCAGTTAAACCCAAAATGAGAAATAGTATCAGGGCAATAACTAAACTTGGACCCGTCGTCCAAATCATATGTTGAATGTGAGTAAATAAATCGGTACCCGCAACTGCAGGTGCCAAATTTGTTGTATCAGATAGAGGCGACATCTTATCCCCGAAATAGGCTCCTGAGATGACTGCGCCAGCAGTTATCTCAGGTGATAGACCTAATCCCGCTGCGATACCCATTAGCGCAACTCCGAGTGTACCAGCAACGGTCCATGAGCTACCGATACTTAAAGCTGATACAGCGCAAATGATACACGCGGCAAAATAAAATATGGAAGGCGATAAAATATTTAGCCCATAGTAAATCATTGCTGGCACTGTGCCTGACATAATCCAAGTACCAATCAATGCACCAACAGCCAATAAAATCAGGATGGCACCCATTCCCATAGAAACGCCGTTTACTATTCCCTTTTCAATCTCTTTCCAGGTATATCCATTTTTAATCCCGATGATGGCGCCTGCACTTGCAGCCAATATTAGTGCGATTTGATTCCCGCCGTAGGACGAATTATCACCATACAGATATACAGACAATGACAGCATTATAATTAGTAGTGCAATCGGTACTAAAGCATCTACCATTGAAGGTGTTTTGGTATTTTTGTTCATAGTTATTTTCTAAAATTTGGAGAGCGTTTTTCTACAAATGCAGTCAATCCTTCTGATGCTTCTTTCGTACCAAATAATTTACTGAAATTTTCCACCTCAATAGCCAAACCATTTTCTGTGGACTCCCCAACTCCTTTACGAATACAATCCAATGATTGTGCGATGGCGTTGGGACCATTCTTTAAAATTTGGTTGGCAATTTCAATACATTTTTCAATTAATGACTCTGCCGGCACAACATGATTCACCAACCCGATGGACTTTGCTTCATCCGCCTTCACCATGCGGCCGGTGGTAATAATTTCATTGGCCACTCCTGAACCGACCAATCGGGGCAATCTTTGTGTGCCACCCCATCCTGGTAGAATTCCCAATAATACTTCAGGTTGCCCAAATCTAGCCGTTTCACTTGCCACGCGGATGTGGCATGCCATACTGATTTCGCAACCGCCTCCAAGGGCAAAACCATTTACAGCCGCAATGACGGGTTTTGGAGAATTTTCAATCGTCAATGTCATTTGTTGGCCTGCTTTGCCGAAAGCTAGTGCATCTTCCGGTCCCATGGATTGCATTTTTTTAATGTCGGCACCAGCCACAAAGGCTTTATCTCCCGAACCAGTTAGTATAATGACACCTACATTTTCATCTTCAATACAGGATTGCATAGCGGATTCCAAATCGGCTACCACTTCATCATTCATTGCATTCAATGCATCGGGCCGATTGATGGTTAGGGTGGCGATATGATTATCGACTTTAGCGAGTACGAATGACATGGATTCCTCTATATTATTTCCAAAATGTTCGACTGAATAAGACCATGATTGTAAAAATTTCGAGCCTTCCAAGAAGCATACAAAATGTCAAGAGCCATTTACCAAAAGGGTGTAATAAAGCATAATTATCTGTTGGATCAAATGGCCCCATTGCTGGTCCAATATTTCCGATCGCAGAAGCTGCAGCACCGATGGCCGACTGAAAATCTAATTCAAGAGAACTTAAAATGATAGTTGTGAAAATAAAGATTGAAATATAGAACAAGAAAAAACCTAAGGTATTGCGGATTATATCATCCCCAATAAACCTATTTCCAATCCGAATTGGAATAATAGCTCTGGAATGAAGCATTCTTCGTGTTTCTGTTGCTAAATACTTAAACAATAAAATAATGCGCGACAATTTCAATCCGCCACTTGTTGAGCCTCCCATTGCACCTAAAAACATAAGAATAAATAGGATATATTGACTAAAAAATGGCCACAACTCATAATCAGTAGATGAATAACCTGTTGATGTTAATATCGCTAAACTTTGAAATAATGAGACTAAAAAATTATCGTGAGTCCAACTACCCATATTGAAAGAAATATTTATAAAAATTAAGGAAGTTGCAAAAGCCACAATACCAAAATAGGTTAAAAATTCAGAATCCTTGAAGTAACTACCTATTTTTCCTGTAAGAGCACGAAAATGTAGCGCAAAATTCACTCCTGTAATAAACATAAACAGGATAATGATGTAGTGGATTACTGGATTCTCATATGCAGCAATACTAGAATTCTGAGTACTGAAGCCACCAGATGGCATGGTAGTGAATGCATGGCATACAGAATCAAACCAAGGCATTCCACTTAGACCAAGTAAAATAATTTGCACCATTGTAAATCCAATATAGACCATCCATAGTATCTTAGCTGTTTCTTTAACTCGAGGACGTATTTTATCTGCGACAGGTCCAGGGACCTCTGCTTTGAATAATTGAACACCACCCACACCTAATAAAGGAAGAATAGCTATAGTAAATACAATAATACCCATGCCACCAATCCATTGAAGAAAAGATCGCCAAAATAAAATACCATGGGTTAAGCTTTCTATACCATTAGGAAGGTTCGGCAAGGTCTGAGAATTACCAATTATAGTGGACCCAGTCGTTGTTACACCAGACATGGATTCAAACCATGCATCGGTAAGATTTGGGATAGCACCAGTCAAATAAAATGGCATGGCTCCAGAAAAAGCAACTAATAGCCATGCAAAAGTCACTATTATGAAACCATCTTTACTATTAAGAGAACTATTCTTTCGAGTAATAAACCATATAGGAATCCCTACAAAGATACATAACACCATTGATTTAATAAATCCGGAAACATCTGGCTCATTATATCCCCAGGAGATCAATGCTGGGATTACCATAAAAAAGCCCATTAAGGCCAACATAGCCCCTAATATGTTTAGGATGGTTTTTAAATTCAATTATGCCTCAAAAAGACGTCTCAGTTTTGAGACTGCTTTTGATTTTGCAAACACGAGAACGGTATCTTCTTCTGTTAGCTGCGTGGATCCTCTGGCAATCGATAAATGACCATGATGGTTAATAACGCCAACAATACTATCTTCGGGGAATTTTATATCCTCTAAGGGAGATTTGGTAACCTTACTCCCTGGTTCTGGGCTGAATTCGATCACATCCACATCAATTTCATCAAATGTTATTACAGCTTTTTCTGTTTGATCGCTGGCAATAAACCGAAGTATAGCATTTACAGTGCTCATATTTTTACTCAATACAGCACCAACTCCAATCTCATTTACAATTGGCATATATTCAGTGGTGCTTACATGAATAACAGCCTGCTTAACTCCTAAATGATGTGCAAGCATCCCAGAAAGTAGGTTGGTTTGTTCGCTTTCAGTCACTGCAATAAAACTGTCGGCATCCTGAATATTTTCGGATTTGAGCAATTCCACATCTGTACCATCTCCGTGAAGGATCATGGTTTCTTTCAAATTGGATGCCAACCATTCAGCCTTATCCCGCCTACTGTCAATAATGCGGACACTCATTTCATTTTCTAATTCTCCCGCTACACTCCGTCCAATCTTACTACCACCCAAAATAATAATAGAATCAGTTTTAGTTGCTTCTTTCCCTAAAAAATACATGAGAGATTCCAACCGTTCGGTTTTTACAATAAAATAGGCCGTATCCTTTTCTTTGAATATAAAATCAGACCAGGGCACGTGGGATTCGCCATCCCGAACCACGGTAATAATACCAAATTTGAAATCCAGAGCTTCTTCACAAATCTCTAGAACTGATTTATCAATGATAGGACAATCATTTTCGAGACGAATTCCAATCATTTGCATCCTGCCACCTTCAAAATCCATCACCTTTGTCGCATAGGAATGACGCACCAATTGTACAATTTCACGGCAGGCTTCTTTTTCAGGGTGGATGACTAGATCAATACCAAATTTTTCAGGCTTAATAATAGAATCCCATGTGGTATACTGTTGATTCCTCAACCGAGCTATAATTTTTTTGGCACCCAATTCATGGGCTTGCTGGGATGCAATCAGATTGACCTCATCCACGCGAGTGAGACATAAAACGTAATCTGCATCTTGCACATTAGCCATAGAAAGATTCCTTGGGCTGGCCCCATTCCCTTCGACCACAATGACGTCTAGAGTTTCTGTGGCCCTTCTACATTTCGCAGGATCAATATCCATGACAATAATATCATGTTCTTCCTGGCTCAATGCTTTGGCAACGTGATAACCCACTTCACCTACACCTATAATAACGATTCGCATAATGAATCCTTTCTGGTAAAAGCACACATTTTAACCAAAAACAAGCAATGCTTCCCAATTCTTTTATTCATTCACTTTCTCGACGTATATCCGCACCGAGCAATTGAAATTTTTCTTCAATCCGTTCATATCCGCGGTCAATGTGATAAATACGGCTAATATCTGATTGTCCTTCGGCCATCAATGCGGCTATGACCAATGAGGCGCTGGCGCGGATATCGGTAGACATTACCGGCGCACCTTTCAGTGATTTAACTCCT
>DKLW01000059.1:0-29117 GCA_002455835.1 Fidelibacterota bacterium UBA6630
TACCGAATGGAAGATTGCACAGTACAATCTTCTCCTTCCCATCCCCAATGATTTTATGAAAAAATATGCTTTGGAGATAAAAGCCTTTTACGGCCAAGAATGAGTTGGATTCTGAGGACTGAACAGATGAATAAAACCCATGAAAGTGTGTAATTCATGAAAAAGCTATTCCTTATTATTTTTTGTATCCAGTTTGGGTGCACCAAAATTAATACAACCGATAAACCCAATATCATCGTCATCATGGCAGATGATTTGGGTTATGGTGATGTGGGTGCCTATGGTGCTAAACCGAAAAATGTTAAAACACCCCATATTGATAAATTGGCTGAAGGTGGGTTGAAATTCACCAGTGGATACTGTTCAGCGTCAACCTGCACACCTACACGATATTCATTCCTCACTGGGACTTACGCCTTCCGTAAAGAAGGAACGGGCATTGCACCACCTAATTCACCGGCAATCATTCAACCGGAGACCGAGACCATCGCGGATATTTTAAAGGAAGCTGGATATAAAACAGCTGTCATCGGGAAATGGCATTTGGGATTAGGTGGTCCTGAAGGACCAGATTGGAATGGTGAATTAAAGCCGGGGCCAAGAGAAATTGGGTTTGACTACAACTTTCTCCTTCCCACCACCAATGACCGCGTACCCCAAGTTTATGTAGAAAATCACCGGGTAAAAAATCTGGATTCAAATGATCCTCTTTGGGTGGGACGAAAAAAACCACGCGAAGACCACCCTACAGGCATCACCCATCGCAATACCCTCCGTATGGACTGGAATGATGGTCACAATAATACCATCCATAATGGAATTGGTCGAATTGGATTTTATACTGGTGGACATGCTGCTCGTTTTCGAGATGAAGATTTAGCTGATGAATGGCAGAAACAAGCTGAGAAATGGATTGAGGGAAATAAGGAACACCCGTTCTTTTTATTTTTCTCATCACATGATATCCATGTTCCGCGGATGCCCCATGAACGATTTCATGGGCAATCTGATATGAGTTATCGCGGCGATGCCATTGTTCAGTTGGATTGGAATGTGGGCGCACTTATGGAAACACTCGATCGATTAGATCTGACAGAAAATACATTGATCATTTTTGTATCAGACAATGGTCCTGTATTAGATGATGGCTATGATGATGAAGCCAATGAAGCATTGAATGATCATAAGCCTGGCGGACCTTTTTCCGGTGGGAAATACACCGTATATGAAGGTGGAACTCGAACCCCATTCATCACCTATTGGAAGGGAATGATTCGACCCGGCATTTCAAATAAAATAGTATCCACCATCGATTTGGCTGCCAGCGTGGCTGCATTGACAGGTGTCAATTTACCCTATGATGGATTTTTAGATAGTTTCAATGTATTGGATGCACTTTTAGGTAAAACTGATGCAAAAGGCAGAGATTATATTGTATTCCAGGATAACGGCCTTCGCGGAAATTATGGACTCAGAGATGGGAATTGGAAACTCCAACGTCATGATTCAAAACGGATGTATAACGGCGATTTATCTATGAGGGTATGGCCCGTACCTCAGTTCACTCTTTTTGATTTAGAGAATGATATTGGCGAGACTAAAGACATATCGGCTGAATATCCAGAGATTTTCAATACGATGAAAAATCAACTCCAAAAGATTATTGATGATGGGAGGACTCGGAATTAAGAAGTGGAGCCGCAGCATGTTTACCCGCCGCTAAGCTTGACCTCACCCCTATAATAATTAAATTGGACTTCCGATTAATTCAAATTCATTGGCCGAATCAATCTTTACATCCACAAATTGGCCTTTTTCAACCGATCCTTTAATATGAACAATATTATCAATTTCCGGTGAATCAAATTCTGTGCGACCTACTGAGACAGTATCTCCAGTTTTATCGACTAATACCTTACAGGTAACACCTAACATGGCATCATTCTTTTCAGCGCTGATGGTGGCTTGAAGATCCATAATCTGGGCTTTTCTTTCGTTTTTTACATCGGCGGGTACATCATCGTCCAATGCCTCCGCTAACGTACCCTCTTCTTCTGAATAGGTAAAAACGCCCAATCGGTCAAATTCTATTTCTTCAATAAAATCATACATTTGTTTGAATTCATCATCCGTCTCACCGGGATAGCCTACGATTAATGTGGTTCGAATCCGAATATCAGGTATGGCCTGACGCAAACGTAGAATACGATCACGGATACCATCTTGGCCCAAACCGCGCCGCATGGATTTCAATATATTGTCGGCGCCGTGTTGGATGGGCATATCCAAATACCGACAAACATGTTTGGCCTCTGCCATTGCATCAATAATCCGTTGAGATAAATGGGCCGGGTGAGCATAATGAAGACGAATCCAATCGATATCCAGGGTATCCAATGAACGAATCAAATCACTAAGATACACTTTGGGGTTTAAATCCCAACCATAGCTGGTGGAGTCTTGAGCGATGACCAGCATTTCTTTTACACCTTGATCTGCCAGTTTTTCTGCCTCCCACATTATAGAATCAATACCACGGCTTTTTTGCAGTCCACGCATAATGGGAATACTACAGAACGAACAGCCATTGTCACACCCTTCTGCGATTTTCAAGTAAGCATAATGGTTGGGCGTCATTAACGATCGATAGAATAAAGGATCGTCTTTGGCATAATCCTTACCCGTCAAAAAGGATGCAATTTGTTTATGGTCATTACTCCCGAAGATGCGATCCACTTCAGGGATTTCTTCCGCCAATGCTTCAGGATAACGTTCCGATAGGCATCCCATGACCACCAACTGTTTCAAATTTCCCGCTTTTTTCAGTTCTGCTGCTTGAAGAATTGTTTCAATCGATTCTTCCCTCGCTATATCTAAAAATCCACACGTATTGATAACAATCGTATCTGCTTCTTCAGGATCTTTGGTAATATCAAAATTTTTATTTTTGAGTCCACCGAGTAGAATTTCAGAATCCACCAATGCTTTGGCACATCCTAAACTAATCATATTCAGTTTTTGATTGGTATTATTCATGCTTCCGCAGTCCCTAATAATCCCTGTACATATTCCTGGCGATTAAATGGGAATAGATCGTTCAAATCTTCACCCACGCCAATAAATTTTACGGGGATATCCAATTCTTTAAATAGGGGGAATACGATGCCCCCTTTTGCAGTACCATCCATTTTTGTGAGTATGGCACCATCCACCTGCACTGCTTCAGCAAATGCCTTCACTTGATTTAGAGAATTTTGGCCTAAACTTGCATCCAAAGTGATGAGTGAGTGGATTTCAAATTCAGGAAATCGCGTTTCTGCCACTCGATACATTTTTTCCAATTCGGCCATGAGATTCTTGTAGATGTGAAGACGCCCCGCCGTATCCACAATGGTCATAGTTGCACCACTAGATTTTGCAGCAGTTAATCCATCAAATAAAACAGCAGATGGTTGCTGCGCCTGTTCATTGCATATGATTTTTGTATCGATTCGATTCGCCCAAACTTTTAGCTGATCGACTGCTGCCGCTCTGTATGTATCCGCTGCAACCATGAGGACTTTTTCCCCATTTGATTTATAATAATTTGCCAATTTTGCCGATGATGTGGTTTTCCCAGTCCCATTAACACCCACAATCATAAGCACGATTGGTTTTTCACTGTTACTAACTAAATTATTTTCAGGCAATTGTGATACGAGATAATCCTCCACTTTTTCAATAAATCCATCTTTGCGATGCTTTTTAACCACACCTAAAACGGCTGCAACGGTATCAAACCCTAAATCGGCACCAATGAGTGTATCTTCTAAGGATTCTAGCGACTCAACACTCACCTTTCGTTTTGCCACCTTTTCAAAGGCGTCGGATACAGTTTCCCTCGTCCGACGGAGGGCCTGAAATATTTTACCCATAAATGCCATTTAATGAATTTCTTTATAAGCTTGATAAAAGGATTTGATATATACCAACCAACTCACCACCAACAAGAATGTGGCGATATAAATAGTCGCACCCTGCATCCATGGGAAGGCATCCCATGGCCAAATGTGAACCATCACAGCCAAAGATGTAATTCCCGTTGCCCACTTACCCCACCAGTTGGAATGGAGAATGAAATGGCTGTGGTTTAGAAAGTAAATTGCAGATACGGCAATCCAGACATATCGCACCAGATAAAACACGAAGAACCAGCCCGGGAATCGCCCAACCAATGTCAAATACGATACCACTCCCAATAGACATAAAAAATCAGCGATAGGATCGATCCATTTGCCCGCATGGGTTACCTCCTGGGCCTTCCTTGCCACCCATCCATCCAATGCATCTGAGAGAATGGCAATAATCACCAAAATAAAGGTAATCGTGCCTAAAGATGGATCCCTTAACGTATATATAATGGGCACGGCCAATAGGGCCCGACTTATGCTAATAAAATTGGCCAATGTGAGAATACGTCTTGGATCTGTAATTTTTGTTTTAGGTGACATGAGTCGATACGGATGTATTTTGTTTTACAGTTTGAGTATCTAAATCGTATATCTGATCACAGTGGGCATACACAAATGTGGAATCATGTGAAATCAGTATCAGGTGCTTTTGATGTAATATTTCCTGAAATAATCGGCTCAAAATTAACTTTTGTTTCCACCCCAATCCAAAGGTTGGCTCATCTAAAATTAAGACCTCATATTCACAATGAGCCAAGATGATAATTAACGCCATGCGCAATGTTGACCATGGGATGTCCAACGCCGGTTGACTTTTTACCATTTCCCAATTAATTTGATATGAATTGAGTCGATTAATACATTTATTTAATAATCGTTGATTCATTTTTTGATGTAGAATCAATTCAGAGATAAATGATTCCATTGAATCAGGACCAAGCATTCGTTCTGGAAATTGATCTAAGGTGGCCGCAACAACAGGAAGCCCTTTGATATGCAATTTAATATTACCGGATTCTGGCTGAAGAAAACCCGTCATCAATTGGGAAAGCGTGGTTTTCCCTTTTCCATTTTTTCCGATCAATCCGACAGCTCTTGCATTAGATATTTTGCATTGCAAATTTTGAATTAAGGGCGAGCTCTCATCGGCAAATGAAAAGCATAAATTATCCATATCTAGGCCCAACTCACCGCCGTTATTTTTATATTGGTATTCACCTTCGGATGGGCGCTGATTATGGGGTTCAAATCCAGATAAAGATAAATTCCACTGGGTATCACCGAAGGTCAAATCGGTCATATCCGAAGTAAACCATAATACGTTTTTTCCATTTGAAACCTTATTTCGAAGCCAATTCACCCATTGAGTTTTGGTAGTACTATCTAAAAATGATAATCCATCGTCGATTAAGATCAATTCCGATTCCGTGTTCAAAGCAGTCACCAGATTGAGCATTTCCATCTCACCACCGCTTAGAGATGCAGGATGACGATCCCAATTTTCAATAAATGGTAGATCTAACTTTAACTGTTTTAGCGAATATTGAAGCCATTTTGTATCCGTGGATAGACATTCCAACCCAAAAGCCAACTCTGAATCTAATGTATGGGATAAAATCTGATTTTCGGGGTTTTGAAAAATAATCTGTACCGATTCAGGCAAATCTTTTTCAACCAATGTAAAATGAACAGGCTCTTCCCCAATTATACCCGCCAAATAGCGAATAAGTTGAGATTTACCGCATCCACTCTCGCCATAAACAACGTGCAATCCTGGATTCAGCTCAATCCGTTCTGATCGGCCGAATTTTTGAAAGTCTAATTGAAATAAAATAGGATTAATCATGAATCAGGTTTCGGACCACCCTTGTGGCGGAACCTAAATTCCGATGGATGACATTCGTGGCTGCATAACTGGCTTTAATGAATGCAGATCGATCTTCGAAAAGATCTTTAATTCCTAAATATAAATCTGTCCCGTTCTCGATTGAAAAACCACCCCCATCTGCAATGAGTTCTTCTGCTTCATGAAAATTTCTATATCGAGGACCAAAGAATACAGGCAGACGAGCAATGGCCGGCTCCATGACGTTATGGACACCATTGGAAAATCCACCGCCGATATAAGCAATTTGACCGCTCCAGTATAACTGGGATAATCTGCCAATGGTATCTACAATAATGATGCGTGCATCCAAATCATCAGGATCTTTATGTCCCAAACGCTCAACGGAAAAGTGTTTCTG
Source organism: Fidelibacterota bacterium UBA6630 (assembly GCA_002455835.1). GTDB lineage: Bacteria > Fidelibacterota > Marinisomatia > Marinisomatales > TCS55 > TCS55. The sequence goes on from DKLW01000059.1 coordinate 6,197, forward strand.
TATAAAAAATGATTCTACAGTCTCCACCACTCTTTCAGTGGGTTCATGAGGGACCCATATCAATGACAAGTCATCTATATTCCGCATGAGACTAATTACCGATTCTAGAATGACTTGTTCATCTTCTGTATGGACACTTCCTACAAGAAGTCGTTTTGGCCGCAACAATACAGATTCGGTCCGCTCTTGGGTAAATTTATCTGCTTTCAGTTTTACCTGATCATATCGTGGATTTCCTAAGACGCGAACAATGAGTTTTCCCTGGGAAAATAAAATACGTTGTAGTCGATCGTAATCCGGTTCTGAAATGGTATAAATAGCTGAAAAACTGCTATAAACGTTTCGGTAAAAATTTCGAATTACTGGAAAGAGTTTGGATGTATGTTCAGAAAACCGTGCCGCAAATAGTGTAGAATGAATTCCTTTGCTGTTCGCTTCCCAAATTAGGTTGGGCCACACATCATATGCCGCCAATATCAGTTTTGCAGGCTTTACCAATTGGAGTGATTTTTTAACCATCCAAGGCAAATCGATGGGTAAATATATTTTACAGTCGATATGGTCATCATTTACATGGTTAAATCCGGATGGTGAGAAAAAACTCACGATGGATAATGAATGGGGTTCCACTTCTTTTAAACCGGTCAGCACCGGTTTTACTTGCTCAAATTCACCAAGAGATGCTGCGTGAAACCAATAAATGGTTTTGCCTTTTCCCTTTGAAACCATGAAATCTTTCAATTGATTATAAGATTTTATCCGCCCAATCATCCCTGTTCGCACCTTTTTATTTAACAAACTGCCCAAAAACCCAAAGATAAGTAAAATGGGCAGCAAAATTAGATTATATATCAATCGCCAAATCATACTTGTACTAGCCTGTGAATCGCATCCATCACTGCTTCAGGATGGATTGACGTCATGCAGTATTGCTCCTTGCGGTAACAGGGAAAGCTTCCATTTTGTGAACAGGGTCTGCATTTAAGATCAGTTTGAGCCACCACTTTAGAATGGCTATTAAACACACTGGCCCCTGTTTCTCTAGATGTGGGACCTAAAATGGCAATTGCAGGCACATTTAATGCTTCACCAGCATGAAGTAATCCCGTATCGCTTCCCATAACAAATTGCGCACCACCCACAATGGCCATCGATTCTCTTAAATTGGTTTTACCATGTATATCCACAACCTTGGAATCTGCAGTATTTTTTATCAATTCACAAATGGCATCATTTGGACCTCCGATTAATACGGGAGTGAGGTCTAATTGCGCTATACAGCCATCAATTACAGCGGCGTATCTTTCACCAATCCATTGTTTTTGTGACCACGCTGCACCAGGGGTAATAACACAATAATTTTCTAACACACCTTTTGTCTCTAAGAAGGATCGTACACGGGATTTTTCTATATCTGACACCGTAAGTGTTGTGGGTGAAATTTCAAGTGATGCGGGGAGAATGGATTGTACAGGGTCGTGGAGCCAAGATCGAACCGTAAAGTCTGAAGAAAAATGATTTTGACGAAGGGCAAATAGTTTGAAACGATTCCAGCGCGGTTTCTTTACCCACACCGAAGGCGTTTTCACCATGGCTTTCCGAACAATTCTAGACCGAGTTGTATTATGGAGATCGATCAACAAATCATAGCCCATGGTTTCCATTTCAAATCCGGTTCTTTTTAATGCCATAAAACCGGCGCCAATATCCACAGCATGCACTCTATTGATATGGGGGTGTCCCTCAAGTAAGGATGCATATTTGGATAATGTCATAAAGTCGATTACAGCTTCGGGGAAGTTTGATTTTAGTGTGCCAACCACTGATGTGGTTTGAACAATATCCCCTATTGAACTGAATCGCAGGACCAAAATGGCCCGTAGCTGGGTCATAATGGTTTTAGCCCGTTCGTTGGGCGTTAAAACTGATCAGATCGACCATAGATTGTTTATAAGGCGAATCTGGATAAGGTGAAATGGCATACAAAGCCTGATGATTGAATTCGTCTATTTTTTGTTCGGCATATGTAAATCCGCCTGCATCATTGACAATGTCTTTTAGGGTATTTAAATCAGACTTGGATTTCTTTTTCAATCCCAAAATCTTTTTCACCTGACGTGTTTCAGTACGTGTTAGGTTTTCATAGGAATGAATCAAAGGCAGTGTAACCATATTTCGCTTTACATCGGCGCCCAAATCTTTACCCGTTTGCTGTTCGCTACCCAATAGATCAAATAAATCATCCTTCACCTGAAATGCCATCCCCAATTTAGTGCCATAAGTAACCATGGCATTTCGATCGGATTCTTTACCTGTAGAGGTAATTGCACCCAATTCACAACTGGTAGAAATTAAAGAAGCTGTTTTTTGATAAATCATATCGAAATAGACATCTTCATTCATAGATCGTGTGAGGGATTTTTCTATTTGCAGAATTTCTCCCGCCGCCAGTTTCTCCGCCGTATCCGCAATGAGTTGAAGTGCAGCAAAATCTTTTAATCCCACCATATTGATTAGCGTTTTACTCAGGACGAAATCACCCATAAGCACGGAAATTTTATTCTTCCATACCCGATTGATGGATGGAAATCCACGGCGTTTCTCTGCTTCATCCACCACATCATCATGAATAAGGGTGGCAACGTGAAGCAATTCAATCATGGCCGCAGCTCTATAACTATTCATGGTTGGCTGACCGCAGACCCGAGAAGACAGAATTGTTAATACTGGCCGTATATGCTTCCCCTTATGCCGAATTATATATTTACCGATGAGGTTTATGAGGCGGACTTCTGACCGAAGGGCATTCCGAAATTCTTCTTCGAAAAGTTTTATATCCTCAAAAATAGGATCTGTAATATGCTTTAGAGATTTAAAGTCGTTTTTCACGGCACGAAATTACCCCTGTTTATTCCGATTTACCAACCAACTCACACCAATACTTAACTCGTATAAAAGCATAAGCGGTATAGACATTAATACCAAACTGACCGGGTCAGGCGGTGTAATAAATGCACTTAAGATTAAAACAACCACAATGGCATGACGGCGGTAGTGTCCCATAAATGCCGGTGTCAATAATCCAAATACGGATAAAATAAATACCAATACGGGCAATTCAAAGATTAGACCACTTCCGATCATGATCCATGTGATAAAATTAAAATAGTAATTAATGGAGAAGTTGTTCTGAATCCCTTCCATACCCACAGAAGTAAAAAATTCTAATGAAAATGGAATGATGACGGTATAAGCAAATGTCAGTCCAATCAAGAATGAAAGGTATGTAAAAATAATTAATGGCGCCACATACCGACGTTCATTCATATATAATCCCGGAGCAATGAACTTCCAAATCTGGTAGGTCAGTACAGGAATGGCTAATACGAATCCACCAATGAGTGCGATGCCCCACTTAATCATAAACATCCCCTGCACCTTCAATACCTGTAGGTCCATGGGTGTGGCTAAATTTTGGGTGGGTTGAATTAAAAAATCAATTAATGAATCAATAAAATAAAATGTAATGACGGCGCCCACCAATACAGATCCCAATGATTTGACCAATCGCCAACGCAATTCTTCCAAATGGTCTAAAAATGGCATGGATGAATTTTCATCAGTCATGACTGCCTTTCAGTAATGAATTAGCTACCTCATGTGGAGAGGTATTGGTTAATTCTAAGTTTTGAATTGACAATTCCATTTGATCCAGTTTTTCCTGTGTCCAGAATTTCCGCAATAATCGATCTTGAATTAGATTAAAAATCCTGTTTCGATAGCGCTCTAATTGTTTCGCCATTAACACTCCTTCATCCTTCATAAGTGACAGATGATCTATTATGCCTTGGTAAAGATCTGCTACCCCTTCTTTTCTATCGGCAGAGGTATTGAACACAGGCGGTTCCAATTTCCCTTTTTGGGTAAATGTATGGAGGATGGCTTTCAAAGATTGCGCTAAACGTCCTGCGCCATCTCGGTCAGATTTATTTACCACAAAAATATCGGCAATTTCAATCAATCCTGCTTTCATCAATTGGATTTCATCCCCCGATTCAGGAACCAATACAACCATTGTCATATCAACGGCTTTAGCCACATCATGCTCACCTTGCCCCACACCGACAGTTTCGAAGATAATTACATCCTTTCCGCTGGCGGCCAAAAGATCACCTACATCCTGCGCTTTTCTGGCCAATCCACCTAAATCGCCATGGGAGCCCATACTTCGGATAAACACGTTATCATTGAATAAATAGTGATTCATGCGCACACGATCACCCAAAAGAGCACCACCGGTGAAAGGACTTGTAGGATCCACTGCAACCACACCTACGCTTTTACCATCATCGATCAGAATCTGGATTAATTGGTCGGCAAGTGTACTCTTCCCTGCGCCCGGCGGACCTGTAATACCGATTCGGAGTGCATCATGACTAAGGGTATGCACTTCCTTAAAAAAAGTATCAGAAATGGGTTGACCAGATTCAATTTGAGTAATTACCCGGGATAGGGCACGATGATCATTCGATCGAATCCGATCAAGCGTGTGTTGGTCCATTAGATTATTTGATGCGGTTTAAGAGAATGCTTGACGAAAAGTGTCAAAATTATAAATGATCAAATCACGATTTTCCCGTTTGACCCATGCTTTATCTTCTAACAATTTCAACGTGCGGGATACTGTCTCTCTGGACGTGCCGGCCATATTGGCAATATCCTGCTGATAAGGGAGATTTTGAATATTAACATGACCTTGCTTGATGGTACCCAATTCCTCCGCCAAACGAATAATGGTAATTCCAATCCGCTGTTCTGAATCGCTGAGAGATAAACTTTCAATTTGCTGATCACTTTTACGTAAACGAATGGCCAACTCTTCTAACAGTGCAATGGCAATTTTAGGATAAAATTCTAAACAAGCGAGAAAGTCGCTCCGTGAAAGGGTGAGCATTTTTGCCGGTTCATTGGCAACAATATTGGCTGAACGACCTTCTCCATCCAAAAGGGACATTTCACCAAAGAAGTCACTTTCACCTAAAATAGCCAGGATGACTTCCCGACCGTCATCACTGAGGCGGGTAACTTTAACGGCGCCACCAGTAATGATAAAAAATGTTTCTCCCTGACTTTGTTCTAATAAAATCATTTGGCCTTTATCATATTCGCGGGGAATCATTTTATTCGAAATTTTGGTGAGGTCAGAATCAGAAAGATCCGAAAATATGGGCACATTCCGCAGATGATCAACTTTATTCATGGCCGAAAATACTAATATTTATATGACAGATGGAATCGGTAAAGTTATAACCATTTCAATTATGTCGTTGTGACCAATCTCACAGATTTGCAATATTTTTCACTATTTTATTCTGATTATTTCTTTTGGCGAAGTGCTTCATTAAAGAATAACTTCGCATCCGAAAATTCAATCATTATTCGAGGATTTAAATGGATAGACATCCACAACAAATTAAGCGGGAACGCCAGGACAAAAAAAAACACGCCATCAATGTGGCTAAAACGTCTGATATGAAGACAGCCATCAAACGTGTCTTAGCGTCCACTGATGCCACTGAAGCACAGGCACTTTACTCCAAAGCGGTAAGCACTATTGATAAAATGGTCAGCAAAGGCGGATTAAAAAAGAATACAGCTGCCCGAAGAAAATCTCAGATCACACGACATCTGAATTCTTTATCTACATAACGCTTTTATAGTTTTATCGCTATATAATTAAAAACCCCGCCATCGCGGGGTTTTTTGTTTTTATTCTAACACCTGAGCAATCTCGAAGGGTTAATGACTTCATTAATTATCTGACACCTGATAGTTGGGTGCTTCTTTCATAATTTTCACTTCATGGGGATGACTCTCTTTCACACCGGCGGATGTAGTCTGAATAAATTCCGCTTTTTCATGAAAATCTTGAATATCCTTTGCACCGCAATAACCCATAGACGATCTTAAACCACCCATCAGTTGATGAATTGTATTTCGAACTGAACCACGGTAAGGCACCATACCTTCAATTCCTTCTGGTACTAACTTCGTTGCTTCGGCACCTTCTTGAAAATACCGATCGCCACTGCCCTCCTGCATAGCACCCAACGATCCCATACCACGATAGGATTTATACTGTCGGCCCTCAAATAAAATAAATTCACCAGGACTTTCATCCATCCCTGCCAACATGGAGCCTAACATGACCACTTCTGCGCCGGCAGCAATAGCTTTAGATAAATCTCCACTGTAGCGAATACCGCCATCAGCAATCACAGGAATATCATATTTTTGTGCTTCATCCACACAATTCATAACACCAGAAAGTTGAGGCACACCTACACCGGCCACAATCCGTGTTGTACAGCTAGCACCGGCACCAATCCCTACTTTTACACAATCTACGCCCGCATCAATCAATGCTTTTGTTCCGTCTGCAGTTGCCACATTTCCTGCAATGACCTGAAGGTCACCGACAGATTTTTTAATATTTTTGACGGTATTCAATACACCGACAGAATGACCGTGAGCAGTATCAATCGCAATTACATCCACATCTGCATTGGTAAGGGCTTGCGCCCGTTCCATGGCATCGCCACTTACACCCAAAGCAGCGCCTACACGCAAACGACCTTTTCTATCTTTGCAGGCATTGGGGAAATCTTCTTTCTTCTGAATATCCTTTACGGTGATGAGACCAGCCAAACGCCCATTATCATCAACAACCAGTAATTTTTCAATTCGATGTTCTTGCAGAACTTTTTTCGCTTCTTCTAAGGTGGTCCCTTGAGGAACGGTTACTAAATTGTCGCCAGTCATTCGATCACGCACGGATAAGGTATGATCGGTCTCAAAACGAATATCCCGGTTGGTAATAATCCCGATTAATTTTTTACCCTCCACAACCGGCAAACCGCTAATATGATAATTGGCCATGACAGTTTTAGCATCCGCAATGGTTTTATCCGCGGATAAAGTAATCGGGTTTAAAATCATTCCACTTTCAGATCGTTTGACCCGATCCACCATGAGAACCTGACTTTCAATGGACAAATTTTTGTGAATGATGCCAATTCCACCTTCTCGAGCCAGTGCCACTGCCATTCCACTTTCGGTAACTGTATCCATGGCTGCAGATAGTAATGGAATATTCATTGATATTTTTTGGGTTAATCTCGTCTGCAAATTAACTTCCCGCGGGAGAATATGGGATTCCTGCGGCACCAGAAGGACATCATCAAAAGTAAGTGCTTGTATAAATGGTGGTCTGTTTTTCATGGATTACTTTAATTGATTAATTTTTTGAACTCGATCTAAAATTGTTCCGGATTGGATCAAATTGGAAACAGTTTGAATATCTTTGGACAAAGACCTATCTGCTTTGTGAAGCACTTTCAATCGCATGAGCAATCGCATAACCGGCATGAGTCCCGGAGACGATTTATATTGCCTGTGGAAGCGGTAATTCACATTCCCTGCCACCAATAGCTCAATTGCCAAAATAATATTTACATTGTGTAAAATCCGCAGACATTTTCGACCTGCCCATGGAGCCATACTAACAAAGTCTTCTTGTCCTGCAGAAGTAGAAATCGAATCCACACTGGCGGGATGGGCCAATGTTTTATTCTCAGATACCAATGAAGCTGCCGTCACTTGGGCCAGCATGAAACCAGATTCTAATCCCGGATCTACAGCACCGAACATGGGAACACGATCTCTGATTCCTTTCATAAAATAATTCACCCGTCGTTCTGCAATGGCGCCAATTTCTGCAATGGCAATTGACAATGTATCCATTGCTTGCGCCACGGGTTCCGCATGGAAATGGCCGGAATTCATCACTTTGCCATTGGGAAAAACCAGCGGATTATCCGATACGGAATTGATTTCATTTTGAATAATCTTCTCTGCATTGGTGAACACTTCTCGACTGGAGCCGTGAATATGAGGAATACAGCGAACACAATATGGATCTTGAATGTGACCGCAATCATCATGAGATTGAACCACCTCACTGTCTCTAAGGAGTTGATATACATTGGTAGCAGAAGCCAATTGGCCACTGTGCTTTTTTAATTGATGAATTTTGGGTGTGAATACCGTACGGCTAGAAAGGCTTGCTTCTGCACTTAAGGCACCGGCAATGTCCGCTGTTTCTAGAATCTTTTTTGATTCAGCCAATGCCCGGATAGCCAAAGCGGTGGATACTTGTGTACCATTGATGAGACTCAAGCCTTCTTTTGCCTCAAGAACTGTGGGCTCTAAATTAGCTTCTTTTAAGGCAATCATGGCGGGCATGATACGGTCTTGAAAATGGACATCTCCTTCGCCAATCATGGCCCGTGCCATGTGAGACAATGGCGCTAAATCGCCTGATGCTCCTACAGAACCTTGTCGGGGAATAAGGGGCAAAATGTCATGGTTTAGCATCCCCACCATTAACTTCGCCAATTCAGGTCGAATACCGCTGTACCCTTTGGCCCATGTCAATAGCTTTAGAATCATGGTAATCCGCGTTACGCCTAAATCCAACGGTTTTCCCACACCAGAGGCGTGAGATCGGACGAGGTTCAATTGAAGTTGCATGAGATCGGCCGCATCAATTAAAACGGTACTCAGTTGGCCAAAACCCGTATTGACACCGTACACTTGCTGCCCCGATGAGAGAATTTTCTTCAGTACTTTACAAGAATCTTTAATGGATTTCTTTGCCTCAGGGCTGAGGCTCACGCGTGCAGGACTGCTCAGAAGTGGCGAAAGATCACACCAGTGGATCGAATGGTTTGAAATCGTTAGTCTACCCATCAAGTAATTTAGGACTTTTTATAAACATTGACCAAGCATAGTGAAATTAATTTGTTCGATAATGATTAATAATTATATTTAATTGTTGATTGCAGATTAAATCATTAATCAAAATTCATTCTTCATTATTTTCCTTCCTTTCCCTTATTTTCGCTCCGCAAATGAAACATTTAAACGGGGAGTTTATCAACAATGAAAACAAAACTATTTACAGGAATCGTATCATGTGTAATCATCAACGGGGGATGCGCTATGCAAAATACTAAATCTGAACCAACCGCAGTGGCACCATCCACAGTTGCGGAAAATCCATTTTATAATGAGAGCGATCTCTATATGAAATATCCGCCTTTCGATCGGGTGAAGAATGAACACTATGCCCCAGCCTTCGAAAAGGGAATGGCGGAACATATGGTAGAAATAAACGCTATTGCCAATAATCCCGATGCGCCCACCCTTGAAAATACAATTGTGGCTATGGAAAAATCCGGCGCACTTTTAGATAGGGTGGCCACCGTCTTTTTTGCCCTTATCTCTGCTCATACCAATGATGAGATTGAAGCGGTCCGCAGTAACATGGCGCCTAAACTGTCAGCGCACAGTGATCAAATTTTATTAAATGGATCTCTTTTCGAACGAGTGAGCAGTTTACATGAATATCGAAAGAATTTAGGATTGGATGCTGAAGGTACCCGCCTAATAGAAAAATATTACACAGATTTCGTCCGGGCCGGCGCAAAACTATCATCTGAAGAAAAAGAGCGCCTCAAAACTATCAATGGCGAAATTGCTGTCCTCCAAACCCAATTCAGCCAAAATATATTAAAAGAAGTAAATGCATTAGCGGTAGTTGTGGATACGAAGGCTGAATTAGACGGTTTGTCTGAAAGTGCCATAGATGCAGCCGCTGAGGAAGCGGAAAAACGTGAATTATCCGGCAAATATGTATTAGCCCTAAAAAACACCAGCGGGCAGCCACCCATGTCTTCTCTCACCAACCGTGCATTAAGAGAACGAATTCATAAAACATCACTTTCACGGGGGAGCCGTGGCGGCGAGTTTGATAATCGAGAAAGTTTGACGAAAGTATTGAAACTCCGTGCCGAACGAGCCCAACTCATGGGATACGCCAATCATGCCGCCTATCGATTAGAAAGTCAAACTGCTCTTACACCAGCTGCCGTAAATGAACGGTTGAGCAGTCTTGCTCCCAAAGCGCTGACCAATGCAAAAAAGGAAGCAGCAGACCTTCAAAAAATGATTGATGCCGAAGGAGACAATTTTGAATTAGCATCCTGGGATTGGGATTTTTATACAGAAAAAGTTCGGGCAGATAGATATAATTTTGATGCTTCCCAATTGAAACCCTATTTTGAAATGGACAATGTGCTTCAAAATGGTGTCTTCTACGCCGCCACCCAACTCTTTGGTATTACTTTCAAAGAACGGTTTGACCTCCCTGTTTATCAAGAAGATGTGCGTACGTTTGAGGTGTTCAATGAAGATGGATCTACCTTGGCACTCTTTATTTTTGATGGCTATGCACGTTCATCAAAGCGAGGTGGCGCATGGATGAATGCATATGTGTCTCAATCTAAACTTAAAGGAAATCTCCCTGTGGTGGCTAATCATCAAAATGTAGTGAAACCGCCTGAGGGTGAACCCACTCTTATGTCCTTTGAAGAAGTCATTACCATGTTTCATGAATTTGGCCACGCCCTTCATGGCATGTTTTCTGATGTTCATTACCCATACTTTGCGGGCACATCCGTCCCTCGGGATTTTGTGGAATATCCATCTCAGGTGAATGAAATGTGGGCCATATGGCCTTCTGTGCTGAAGAATTATGCCGTCCATAATGAAACGGGCGAAGCCATGCCGAAGGCATTGCTGGATAAGGTGTTGGCTACTCAGAAGTTTAACCAAGGATTTATAACCACTGAATATTTAGCAGCATCGATCTTAGATCAATCGCTCCATCAACTCACACCTGATCAGGTGCCGACAGCAGATGATTTAATTGCCTTTGAATCGGATGTGCTCAAAACAGGCGGCATCTCATTTCATGCAGTACCACCACGTTATCGCAGCACCTATTTCTCCCATATTATCGGCGGCTATTCTGCTGGTTATTACTCCTATATTTGGAGTGAAGTATTGGATGCAGACACTGTAGAGTGGTTCAAAGAGAATGGTGGATTGAAACGTGAAAATGGCGACCATTTTAGAAAAACACTGCTTTCTCGAGGAGGCAGTAAAGATGCATTGACAATCTTTAAGGAATTCCGTGGCGCCGAACCCAATATCCAACCCCTTTTGGACAGGAGAGGATTAAATTAAGGGTTAATGACTAAATATCTTATAGTTCTGATGCTCTATTTTTTCTCAATAGGGCTGGCTCAAGAAGAAAAAAAGGCACGACCAAAAAGATATACTGGTGTTGGATTGTTCGATCATAAAACGGGGTTGAGTATATTTGGCAATACGTGGGCATTATATCAAACCAATCAACATGAAATTTTTGCCGGATTGGGTATAATGCCTGCGGGCACACTATCTCTAGGTTGGAAATATTATATGAATGAAGGCCCTATTGAATATTACTCGGTTATTTCTGTCCAACAAATCAATGCAATGGGCGGGGAAGTCGTGGCCCCATATTTATCTATAGGTGGCGAAAAGAAAATAACCAAGAAGCTATATTTGAATTTGGGGATTAGCACCGTAGTGCGGCTCTATTCAGATCTAAATACTAATATTGTACCCTTCCCCGCCATGAATATCAGTTGGCGGAAGTAAAGCCAATTAGAATAAAATAATGATCTCAATTCTTGGCATCCCCTTAGATGAAAATTCATCTTTTCTAAAAGGAGCGGCTAAGGCACCCCGACTCATCATGGATGCTTTTCATTCAGATGCATCCAATATGTTTTCAGAAAGCGGGGTGAATTGTGCCGATCCAAATACCATTACTGAATTGGGAGACATGCAGCTTTCTACCGGTGAATTATCCATGGTTTTCATCCGAAAGACCGTGCAAAAAGAGTTGAATCACGGGCAAAAAGTCATTTCACTAGGCGGGGATCATTCTGTCACCTTCCCCATTATTCAAGCCTATAACCAATCCTATCCAGATTTAAATATTCTCCATGTGGATGCCCATCCTGATCTTTATGACAACTTTGAAAACAACCCTCATTCCCACGCCTCCCCTTTTGCCCGAATTATGGAAAATGGATTGGTAAAGCGGTTGGTACAAGTAGGTATTCGCACTTTGAATGATCAACAAAAAGAACAGGTGGAACGATTTGGTGTAGAGGTGATTGAAATGAGAGACTTCGACTCATCAATCTCACTCAGTTTTGATGGTCCAGTGTATGTATCTATTGACTTAGATGGCCTCGACCCAGCCTTTGCCCCCGGTGTTTCCCACCATGAGCCAGGTGGACTTTCATCTCGGGAATTGATAAACCTCATTCATCATATGGATGCCCAAGTGGTAGGTGGTGATATCGTGGAATTCAATCCTGATAGGGATATCAATGACATAACCGCAACGGTAAGCGCAAAATTATTGAAAGAATTAATTGGAAAAATAATAAAATGAAGTCAACTCAAAAACATGATGAACGGATTGCTAATATGAAATTTGGGTCGATCTATCCACTCTACCTTACGAAGGTTGAAAAGAAAGGTAGAACTATTGAAGAACTTCATAAGGTAATCTCATGGCTCACTGTGTTTAGCGATAAGGAAATTCAAGATTATGTTAAAAAGGGTGTTACATTTCAGCAATTTTTCGCCGAAGCAACGCTAAACCCAAATGCAAATCTGATTAAAGGGGTCATCTGCGGATATCGTGTAGAAAAAATTGAAACCCCTTTAACGCAACAAGTGCGATACTTAGACAAATTAATCGATGAACTGACGAGGGGCCAAAAAATTGAGAAAATCTTGCGGACGCCTTAAATCAATCAGAGTTTAATCAATTGAATTCACCCGATTGAACTCTTTCATATCTACCGGAATCGCATCACTGAATGCCACACCATACCGTTTATTTATTACCCTGTCATCCATGACAATAAAGATTCCCTCATCATATGCAGTTCGAATCAGTCGGCCAAAGCCTTGTCTGAATCGGATTACCGATTCGGGTAGGGCATATTGCATAAACCGGTTCCCTCCTTGAGATTCAATCATATCGCCATAGGACTTCACCAATGGTTCTGTGGGTACATCAAAGGGCATTTTTACAATAAATAAAATTTCCAGGAGATCGCCCGGTAAGTCCACCCCTTCCCAAAAGGCATTCGTTCCAAGTAATATTCCATTGGATGTTTGATGCATGCCTCGTACCAATCCGGAGCGGGATGTCTGTCGTTTTTGTGCAAAAATGGGTAAATCACGTCCACCCTGTTTCTGCTGCAATAATTGAAGGGTGGCTTCCAATTGACTTCGATTGGTGAATAAAACCATCATTCGTTTATTATACCGCTCATGGCAGGTATAAATCATATTGGCCAACACCTCAGGCCGTTGACCATCTGAGCCGGAATACTGATAATAGGTTACCTGTTCATTATAGTGAAATGGACTATCAAAGACGGCAGTCTTTACATCGTCAAATTCCACACCATTCAATCCCGTTCTCTGGAGATAATAATCAAATGTTTGATCCGTCCTCAGCGTTGCACTGGTAAGTATGCAATGATCCAGAGATTTAAATAATCCTTTTGACAAATCCTCTGCCAGGTCAATCGGGGCCGCATTTACCGTTAAAATCAACTGGGTCTTCCCGCCGAAATTTTTGAAATTGCCTTCATACCAATAAACGCCATCCTGCTGCTGATTGGTGGTCACCATTTGGATGAGCATCAAGGCATCCGTTATGAAGCCTTCGCCCCGATCCAACAATTGGTGGAGTTCGATAAAATCTTCCCGAGTTTCATCAATATCCAGAAGAGATTCTCTCAAACGGCGTACTTGATTTCGTACGGAATGAAATCCCCGATTCACCATTTCCAATTCACTTTGCAATGGGGTGAATTCTTCAATTAAATCTTTTATGATCAATTTGGTGGAATACTTGGCATCTGGATCGAATTTGTAAAGACAGTTCCCCACCATTTGATCAAAAAATGCTTTCAATCCTTCTCGGCAACCGGTAACGGATCTGACCAAATCCCGGCGGTGCCCTTCAAATTGAGGATGGAGTCCGCCCAAAGATTTTAATTGATTATTCCAACGAACAGAGTGACTATGATCGGGATCAATTCGATCTAAGAAATAACCTAATGATCGCTGATCTAAAATGGCCGTCAATTGGTGGTAGGCCGCTTGGGGCAGATTATGGGCCTCATCGATAATGACCGATTTATGTTCCGGTAGAAATCCCATTCCTTCATCTGCCACAGATTGCGCTTTCGCTTCCGAAATTAATAGAGCATGGTTCACCACCACGAGATTGGCTTGATAAACCATTTTCCGCAGTGGGCCGAAAAAACATCCCCCATGTTTGGCGCAAATGGGCGAGGTACAGAATCCTGGTTCACTTTGAACCAATGCCATCAATCTAAATGTAAATCCATTTGTAAAACCGGGACATTCATCGATATCCCCAGTTTCTGTATGCTCCAACCACACCATAAGGGGCATCAGATTCATTGCCTCTTCCCCATTCAGCATTTTATCCGCGCCGCTTATAAGCCAATTTAAACGGGATTTACATATATAATTATTCCGCCCCTTCATGACAACCGCTTGAACCGGTGTATCGATGGCATTGGCCAATCGTGGGAGATCCTTACTGAATAACTGGTCTTGGAGATGTTTTGTAAAACAGGATATAACCACAGGCCCATCATCAGGATGGGTGGCATTATGCTTAATGGCCGGATAAAGATAAGCCATACTTTTCCCTAGTCCTGTCCCGGCTTCTACCACACCAATTCCACCAGGGCTGGACATAATATCATCCACAAATTGGCTATAACCCACCTGATTGGGGCGGTCTTCAAACGATTCGAATGCTTTGCTTAATTGTCCCTCAGGACCGAATACGTCATATCCGGATGCATTAGAAATATCCTGTTCACCACCGTGGATAAAAATATTGGTATTCATTGGTTTGAGGATTCGTGATTCCACCAATCCCGTCTTTAAATCGCCCCGTTGTGTCAATGCATTGCCTACATCGATAAATAAATCTTTATTATGAACATGAAACGGTTTTAAAAGTGCAATAATCTTAGAAATGAGATCCAAGTTGTAGCTTGCCACTTCCTCAATCAATTCTACAAAGATTTGTCCGCAATTCTCTGTATCGTATTCTGCACGGTGTGCGCTCTCCGTCGATAAATTATAATAATCGGAAACGGCGCTCAGATTGTGCGCCGGCTGAAAATAGAGAAAGGCACGAGAAAGGGTAAGTGTATCGTAATATTTTCGTTCAAGAAGCTCATTATCATAACGAGACGCCATGTCCTGCAGAAAAGATAAATCAAAGGGTGTATTATGTGCCACAATCGGTAGGTCGCCTATAAATGAAAAGAAATCATTCACCACATCTTTTTCTCGCGGGGCATCCACCACCATTTGATTGGTAATCCCTGTGATTTCTTCAATGAGTTCTGGTATAGGAATACCCGGATTCACCAATGTTGTAAATCGTTTTGTGGGTTCTCCATTCTCAAAAAGAATGGCTGCCACTTCGATGATACGATCCGTCTCAACCTGAAGACCGGTCGTTTCAAAATCGAGTGCTATAAATTGATCTAAGTGAAGTGTTTTTAATAGATCAGTGCGGTTCATTCAAAACCGGCCAATCTAATCTTTCGCTTCGTGAGGGGGATCGACCTTAAAGCAAGGCTTTACCTCTCCGTGAACGAAATAATGATAATGCCTGAGCAACCAAAACAAAGGCACGATCATGAATAAAAACCAAGGAAAACGTACAGCCATAAACATGGCAGGAATAAATATCACATGCATCCGCGCCCGCTGAATATGGCGCATGGCTACAGGAAATGTCAACGCAACAATGGGAAATGGACTGTACACCGCTGCAATGGTGGCTATCATAGGATCATCGTGGAGAAATCCCGCCACGGAAGCCAGGAGTGTTAATCCAATGATGGACCCAAGCATAGGCGCCATCTCACCTTTTGAAGGCACCGATTTTTTTTCCTTATTGATGGGAATGCTCCATGTCATGTGCCCAACGAGAAAATAGATCAAATAAGGCAATCCGTTGACAAATACAAGATAATCAAATCCACCGGGAATGGTGCCGAGTGTAAATAAAATAAATCCTATAATGAGAGAAAATAGACCAGTTTTCACATTGGTGACTGATTGAGGAAAAACCGGAAACCTGATCATAAATCGATCCCACCATACGGCAAAGATCATAATTACAATCAAGAGGTAAGAAAATGAGGACCATTGCCAATAGAACCACCGGTCATCAATATGTGCAGTAACATTGGCCCCTGCCAGAACCATGGTCCAAATGGAAAACCAGCGCCCTGGTTTCAGAGCGCCAAATCCGTCCAGTTTTTTAAATAGCTTTCCTAAGGATTGATTTCGGCTCGATCCTTTTGGAAAATACTTTTCTGCTAGCAATGGTTAACCGATCAATGCCTTTCCTGTGATCTCGAAATAGACCTCGTTAAAGATGATAAATGCAACGACGGTAGCCGCAATAATCAGAAATACTTTTACTACGTTTTCAGAAATGTCTGAGTCTCCCAAGCCAGTTCGCAATTCTTTCATGTATTCGCCAATACCCCATTTTTTCAGAATAAAAATCGCTGTAAGCATACCGCCAATCGGCAACATGTATTTGGATGAGAGATAATCCATTACGTCAAAAAATGACATGCCTAAAAATCCGGATATATTTACACCGCCCCCAAGTGACAAGGAACAGAAAGCACCCACCACCGTAATGAGAGCTCCAAACTGAATAGTGGCCTTTTTACGAGACCATCCCATCTGATCAATAAAATATGCCGTTACCACTTCTAAAATAGAAATAGCAGATGTGAGGGCTGCCATAAATAGAAGGATGAAGAACATGGTTCCCCATATTGTACCTCCGGTCAATTGTGCAAAGACTGTTGGTAACACAACAAAAATCAACCCCGGTCCTTCAGCTGGATTGGCGCCTAAAGCAAAGACGGTGGTAAAAATTGCTACACCAGCCAGCATGGCAATGGCTGTATCCAAAAAGAGAACCCATAGAGCAGAATTCATTAAATTCTGTTTTTTATCGAGATAACTCCCGTAGGTGATCATGGTCCCCATGCCGAGACTCACCGTGAAAAATGAATGACCCAATGCCAATACAATTGCCGATGCAGTCAAGTCTTCAAATCGAGGGTTAAACAAAAATGAAATACCCTTCATTCCACCCTCTAGGGTCATACCGCGAACAGCCAATACACCCAAAAGAACCACAATTAAAGGCATCATGATTTTAGACCATTTTTCAATTCCGCCTTTCACTCCGCGAATGATAACAAAAATGGTAAGTCCCATAAAAATGAGTTGATAGAACAAAGGACCATATGAACTGGTTATAAATCCATTAAATGTGTCTCCAGCTGCATCTGGATTTCCTGCTAGTCCTGAAAACCCTCCACTAATTGAGTTAATGATATATTTTAAGATCCACCCACCAACAACACCGTAATAAGAGAGAATTACAAATGCAGACGCTACACCAAGGTATCCCACCCATTTCCAATTGGTGTTGGGTGCCAATGTTTCAAATGCACCAACAGGGCTCAGCTGTGTTTTACGACCAATTACAAATTCAGCAACCACAATGGACAATCCCACTACGAGAATACATGCCAAATAAACGATGGTAAAAGCCGCACCACCATTTTCCCCGGCCATATGGGGATATTTCCAAATATTTCCTATACCAACTGCTGAGCCAGATGCTGCGAGAATAAACCCGAGCTTCGAACCCCATTGTTCACGATTTTGACTCATTTTCCTCTTTGTCCTCTGTTTTCGGTTGTTCTAAATCTTCTGACATGACTTCCTTAAATGGATGCAAATGTGCCTCGACAATAGCATCCAGAAGGCCGTAAATATAGACAATCCCAATCCACCATCCATATTTGTTTCTCAGCTTTAAATACTCCCCCTTTTGGGATGGATCTTCACCAGAATAATTGCTGTATTTATTGGAATTATCCAGATAAAGAAGCGCAGAACCAATGGCACCTGCTACCAGTAATGCGCCTTTGAACGGCTGATCATTGTAGAATTGGCCTCCGCCTGGAAATAGCAATGCACGCTTTACAGCTTCACTAGGTGTTTTGGATTGGGTTGAATCCTGTTCCTGTCCTGATACGATACTAAACGCAATCAGAAACAGTATCACCCCACGAATCAATGGGGATTTAAACTGTGGCGATACACTCAATTTCAACATCTGTACCGGCGGGAAGGCCTTTTACAGATACCAATGACCTTGCCGGTGCATTGGCTTCATTCAGCCAGGCATTGAATACTTCATTTACTTCAGCATAATTGCCCATATCCGTTAAAAATACAGTGAATTTGACCACATTGTTTAGGTCAGTCCCAGCCCGCTCCAATATGGCTGAGAGATTCTTAAATACCTGTTCTACCCGAGCCTTAAAGCTTTCTGTAACCATTTCGCCTGTATCAGGATCAATGGCGATTTGTCCGGCCGTGAATACAAATCCATTGGCAACGACTGCCTGATTATACGATCCGATGGGATTGGGCGCATGGGCATCGGTAATAACTGTTTTACTCATCTTTTCCTCTAATCGTTAAAGGCCATGCAAAACAAGCCAATGTTTGGATCATGTTCTCGTTTGCCATCTGTATTAAATTTTCTGAGCACAAATTCACCGACTGCCCCCACTTTTGCTTCAAACAAATGACCACCTTTCATATTTAAATTATGATCACTCAATGTAATGTGGGCATGGATAAATGGTTCCCCATCCTTTAGGAGTATATTCCCTTGGAAAGAAGTCAATTCCCAAAGGCCATCATATTGATGTCGGATGTATTCTTGATTCTCTAAATCATAAGCACCAAAATCAATCTCTTTAATGGCACCAATGCCAGATAATTGTCCATTGTCCACGTTGTGATCTTTACAGAATTGGGTTAATATTTCCATAATGAGCTCATCCTGTTCAACATAAATGATAAAATTTTCACCATCTTGTTTGTATTGCATATACTATTCTATCCCTCAATTGCGTTTTTAATAATATCAAAACTGGCTTCAATAGCAGATTTTAATCCATTTAAATCTTTTCCCCCGGCTGTGGCCATATGGGGTTTACCACCACCGCCACCACCCATAACAGAACCAATCTCTTTTGCCAAACTGCCGGCCTTTACTCCCGCTTTTACCAAATCAGGACTTACCACCACAACTAGCATTGGCTTTTCACCTTCCGCCCCGAGGACACCTACCCCGCTCTTGAGTCCACTCAATAATGCATCACTTAAATCTTTTAATTCATCCATAGATACCGCTTCTGTCATCTGAACCACTACGGTATGACTCCCGACGGATTTTCCTTCATCCACCAATGTATTTACATTAAATGCCGATCCAGTTTTATTGCGTTGTTTTAATTCTTTTTCTAAGGATTTTTTCTGGGAAAGAAGTTGCCTCACCCGTTCATCCAATTGATAAGTACTGCAATTCAATTGAGATGTAACCGATGCCAATGCGTTAGATTGGTCTTGAACATATTCTAAAGCTTTTGGCCCAGTCATCGCCACGATTCGGCGAACACCGGCCGCTAGAGATGATTCTTCGATAATTTTGAAAAATCCAATATCGCCAGTACGTTCTACATGGGTACCGCCACACAGTTCTTTTGAAAAGTCTCCTACCGTAATCACCCTTACTTCATCACCATATTTTTCCCCAAACATGGCAACAGCACCTTCTTTTTTCGCATCATCAAATGATTTAACTGATACGCTTAACTCTTTATTTATCAATACTTGAATATAAACTAATTTTTCAATTTCTCGAATTTCTTCAGGAGAAATCTTTTCAAAGTGGGTTAAGTCAAAACGAAGGTAATCCGGGTGAACCAATGAGCCTGCCTGCTGTACATGATCGCCCAAAACCGTCTTTAGTGCTTTATGCATAAGGTGGGTTGCCGTATGGTTTTTACGGATATTTTGTCGACGATTAGAATCCACTTTGCATGAAACTGGTCCAGCGCCATCGCTCCCGATGGATCCGCCGCAATAATGAATAAACGAATCACCATCCTTTTTCACATCATATACGGAAAGATCAACACCATCACCTTTAATGGTTCCTGTATCACCGATCTGACCTCCGGACTCGGCATAGAATGGTGTTTGATCCAAGATCACTAGGGTATCATCCCCCTGCACAGCATATCGGCGAATTTGGCCATCTGCAGTAGTCGTTTCGTATCCTTTAAATTCAGAGTCTTTTCCTTCTGAGACAATCTCCCATTCCAAATCAGAAGATTCTGCAGCAAATTTACCAGTAGCTTTCGCCCGTTGCTTCTGTGCATCCATAGCTTCATTAAACCCGGATTCATCCACAGATAGTCCCTTTTCTCGTGCCATGAGTTGGGTTAAATCCAGTGGAAAACCAAATGTGTCATAGAGCTTGAATGCTTCTTCGCCAGAAATTATTTTTCCAGAAAGATTAGTTAAAACTTTATCAAAATGGTTTAATCCACGACCCAGTGTGTCGCCAAACGCCGATTCTTCTGCTTGGATGACCTTTTCAATGTGGGATCGTTTTTCCACCACTTCCGGGAAAATTTCTCCCATCACATCCCCAACTGTCCCCACCAAATCGTATATAAAAGGATCATGCTGATTCAAATTACGGCCAAAACGTGCGGCTCTTCTCAGAATCCGGCGAAGTACGTATCCTCGTCCCTCGTTCCCCGGCATACCCCCATCCGCAATTGAAAAGCTCAGCATCCGTATATGGTCTGCTATTACTTGAAACGGAACCGGATTTTGCGAATAAGACATTCCAGTTAACGTTTCTGTCTTTTCAATAATCGGCATAAAAAGGTCTGTGGCATAATTATTATACTTTTTCTGCATGACGGATACAATCCGCTCAAAACCGGCGCCCGTATCCACATGTTTTGCAGGTAAATCTTCTAAATTTCTATCAGCCAATCGATTGTTCTGAATAAATACCAAATTCCACAATTCCCAATATTCATCGCTAACATTCACACCATCAGCACTTTGCTGGCTGGGATCATCCCCGATATAGTAATGAATTTCAGAACAGGGTCCGCAAGGCCCCTTTTCACCCATTTCCCAAAAATTGTCTTTTTTACCGCATTTTAACACGCGGGACGGATCCATATCCGTTACTTTTGGCCATAACTTGAAGGCTTCATCATCTTCATGGTAAACTGTAGCCCATAGTCGATTCTTATCCAATCCCCATACTTCAGTAAATAATTCCCATGCCCATTCGATAGCTTCTGCTTTATAATAATCCCCAAAGGACCAATTCCCCAGCATTTCAAAAAATGTATGGTGAAATGTATCGATACCCACTTCCTCCAGGTCATTATGTTTTCCACTCACACGGATACATTTTTGGCTATTCACTGCCCGAGGATGGTCTGCCTGTTTTTGATCGAGAAAAATAGGTTTAAACTGGTTCATCCCCGCATTGGTGAATAGCAAGGTTGGATCATCGATGGGCACTACAGGGGAACTGCGAACAAATTTATGATCCTTACTCTTGAAGAAATCGATAAATGCGTTGCGTATGTCTTGGCTACTCATAAAATCAAAATGAAAAAGATGTCTCTATGGTTGTTATGTCTATTGTTTCGTTATCACCACTGATGGTTCCGTCACCATTCATATCCCTGAAAGAGCGACGAAATGTATAGTTCAGCACCAATCCATTCCCCATGGCAAACCCCAATTGATAGCCAAGGATCGTACTTTCTGAATAGTCGAATTTAAACGGATTTGGCACATTTCTCTGCTGATAAAATGCACGGGCATATTGAATCTTGCTGATAGCCTTTTTTAAACGTAAAGACGCAAGAAAGGATTGATTGTTGTCCTCAATGAATGCTTGATCGTTTGTGGACCATAGATCTCCTATCATATCATGATAAGAGGCACTGGCCTCTAGCATGGATCCCAAATTTAGCACCATTCGGGTAAAATAGCCTTTTTGCTCGCCATATCGACCCAATCCTGATTCTTTTGTTTTTAAAGCAATTTGGTTCCCCTGCCCTTTGGTGAAACCCACTCTTTCTATTTCATAAAGTCGATTCCAATAATTGAATTCAAATCGACCATTGGGCATCATGCGGTATTCAAAATAAAATCGTGCGGGGCCAAACCTTGAGGATAATCCAAAAGGTACCAACCCCATACCCAAATTCATTTTTTCTCCAGTGCCCGGATGATAAGTTTCACCAATCATCTGGGCCATTTGGGCATACATGGATACCGAAAATTTATCCCGCGCCACTAATGGATAGCCAATATCAAGGGCAAAGGCCATAATATTGTCTGTATCCTTGCTCACGTTGATTGGATCACCTTTTCGTTGGATATCAGTATCCAGCGCCACCATAGGACCATCATAACCGGGAATATGGGATCCTAACGTATCTGTTATCCCATCACCATCAATATCCCATTCTCGCGCATCATTATCTGCAATACCGTCCCCGTCAGTATCCACCCACCAATTATCATCATCAGGAAAATCATCCACAATATTGGGGCGGCCGTCTCCATCACTGTCTTTTAATCCTAGATATTGATTCCGATCTGTGACCACTGTAAACCCTAAGGGCAGACCCATGATTTTTCGAGTACTGATTCTTCCACCAAATAATCCGATATTTTCCTTAAAGTCGTTCACGAATCCTTCAAATTTATAGGATCGTGTATTCCGCTCAAAATTCAGACCAATTTTTCGCTCTTGGGGATAGAGCATATTATTGGAATATCCATTGACCAAAATGCCATAACCTAAATCCACACGATCAATTGCACCGATTTTTCCATAAATGGGATCGCCGGGGAATCCATATCG
>DKLW01000059.1:29510-42813 GCA_002455835.1 Fidelibacterota bacterium UBA6630
AAATCCCATTCATCAGAATGGATATTCCCCTGGGCATCAAAATAGACCACAAGGTCAAGGGCAACACCCCACTTCCCAATGGGGATGACCGGACGCATGGCAATTTGATTCCACACCTTACCATCGATGGTTACAGAACCAACTGCACCCTGATTTTTAATCTGGGCGTGGATCGGCATAGCCAATAAGGATATGAGGGTGATGATGAGAAATGGATTCCGAGGTCTTCTCATAGGTGTTGAAATTACCTTGAGTGTTAAATGGGGTTCAATCTATAAATCCCTGTTTTCTCCATGGTCTTATCCCCCTAAATTCCAGGGTTCCATGACCAAAATATCCAATCCCACCACCCATGATTTACTTTCCTTCTCTAGGGAAGACTTGACTGCATACATCTTTTCTCTGCAGGATGATCTTCAAAACCAATTGGAGTCTGGTTTAACAATGGACGACATATTGGACAAAAAAGATCCTTTTGAGATACTGGAACCCATCTTGCCGCAAGAAGTATATCCCATACTGGTTCTGGCAATGATTAATAACATTCGATCTGAAACTGTTATAGAGGCCATTATGGATGGATTTGAAAAAGGTATTAAAGACTATCAATCAAATTTGGGAAATACCAATGAATAGATCGCGACTCGTGATTTTACTATTTTCTGGACTCATGGGGCAATCTCTGAACGTTCAGAATCTAGCCATTTCATCCAAGAAAAATGGCGTATCCATCCAAGTGCGTTCTGATAAACCCATCCATTCGACTCAAATCACAGGATGGTACAACACTTCATCATCATGGTACTATATTACGATCTTTGAAGCCACTGGAGATACAGCTCGGCTTGAATCCGTTAAAATAGAATATCCAGTCAGAGAAGTAGAAGTTATGCACGTGGGTGAATCACTTCAATTGGGTTTTCGAATGGCCATCCCTGTAGGGCAATTTGAATTTTACCATTCTAATTCTCCGCCAGAAGTATTGACTGCCCTTCGGTTCCCTCTATCGGATATTATGGCATCCATGGCAGAAGAAAAACGGGCACGCGCACCGGATTTGCCAGCCGTCATAGAGGAGAAGCCCATTTGGCCCAAAGCACTTTATTTTATGGGTGCTGGACTTACAGGGGCCGGCTTTCTCGCCGGTGAAGATCAAAAAGGATGGGAAGTGACGGTAGGCATGGGATTGATTGCCGTGGCCTATGTCTATGAAAATATTATTATAGGAAAAAAGAATTGAAATCACTCCTACCCTATTTTGCATGGTTTTATGTGGTTGGTATGGTCCTTATGGCCCTGTTTATCCGATTGTATCTCTACAAAAAACGCCAACGCAATATTAAAGATTAAGAATGAAGCCATTGTTTGCGACCATACTTTTGGCCTCTACTGGCTTATCTCAGCACTCTATTGCTTTGGAAGTGGTTCAGGATGCATTTGCCATCGGCGGCAATTCAGATCACCACTTGACACCCTATCTCATAGATATCGCCAAGCACGGACACCAGTATCCATTGGAAGAAAAATTAGAACTGAAACGAATGGGATTTCAATTTGATAGCCCACTAGTCAATCGAAGCAGTGCAGAACGGGCAGAATCTATAGGACTAGATCAAGTCTATGATCATGGCCTTTTCCGATTTCACTATACAAAATTAGGTTATGATGCGGTGGATGCGACCGATTTAAATGAAAATGATATCCCGGATTATATCGATTCTATGGCTACTGTATTCAATGAAGTGAGTCAAAAACTTCATAATGAAATGGGTTATTTAAAACCGCCGGGAGATGGATATTATTCATCCACCCGAGACAAAGGCGGCTCGGCTCACTATGATGTGTACGTCCGAAACCTTTCTTCACGATATTATGGGTACGTCCAGCCGGAAGAATACGCCCAGGGGAAGGGCGACAATGAACAATCCAGTTCTGTAACAGAAGTGAATGCATTCACCAGTTATATGACCATGCGAAATAATTACAGGAGCTTTCCCCTCTCCCAAATGGATAATATCAAAGTGACCGCTGCACATGAATATTTTCATGCTATACAGTTTGGGTATGACGGGTGGGAAAAACCCTGGCTATTAGAATCATCCGCCGTGTGGATGGAAGAAGAACTCTACGACAGTATTAACGACTGTTATCAGTATATGAAAAAGTGGTTTGAGAGTCCCCATCGCGCATTGGATGAAACAGGATACCATTGGTACGGCTCCTTCATATTTTTTGAATTTATCGAACAGCACATGGGCGGGAGTAAAATGATCCGCAATATCATGGAATACTCTGTCCAATCCAATAGCCGTGAACGGGATGGCTCTCACCTTGCCATAGATTTGGCATTGAACCAAAGCGACCATTCTTTCCAGCAAGCTTTGAACGGGATGGCCGTGGCCAATAAAATTATGTCCTCTCTCCCTGGTGCGGGCAATTATGCTTACGAAGAAGCAGAAGGATATCCAGTAGATGAGCCTTACATCTATAAAACTGTCAATTTTGAGGTGGGCAAAAAAGATACTGTGAAATCCACAAACTTGGATCGATTTGCCAGTCAATATACCCAAATTATTACTTCTAAGCCGGTTCAGGTCAACCTAAATAATTTATCCAATACCATGTCTGACCTGCAACTCAATGCCATCCTGAAACGGGCGGACAATTCATATTTGGTTATCGGTAGTCCGTCAATCAATATTGATCCCGTAGGATTAAAGTCCATTCACTTGGCTGTAGTAAGCCAAGATACCGTGGGTGGTAATTGGGATTATAATATCGCCATCGAGGATGGCGTCCCCGGAACGGATGCCAACCTACCCCAAGTGTTTTCGTTGGGCAACCCATATCCCAACCCATTTAATGGCGCTGTGAATTTTTCTCTATACATGCTAAAAGAATCGAATGTTGACGTTGATATCGTGGATATTTCCGGGCGGCGAGTGGCTCGCCTTCATCGGGGTAGCTTAAGCCTAGGGAACCATCAACTATCATGGTATGGCAAAAGTGATAACGGAAATAGTATGGCTTCAGGTGTTTATTATATCAAGGCCATTGGTGGCAAGACGCAGGAATGGCGCCCTATTACAATTGTTAAGTAGGTCTTTTCTCTATTCGGGAAAATCCACAATCACCATAGTATCCCCATCATAAACATTCATCCAGTTCCATATAGGGGCAATATCAAGGATAGCACTACTGAGGACTTTGGCGTGCATTAAAAAATATTGTCTGTATTTTTCAAGACACAGGAATTCATTATTTTGAATTTAGGTTTATACATATCATCTATTTATCAATAGGGTAATGAATCTGATACCCTGTGGTATCAAAGGTAAAGATATTAAAATAGGTTAGTGGTACAGGGTAATCCCTGTAAAAAGACAGACCTAGAAACAGCCTTTTAGTGCGGTGTATCCAAAATAAGGAATAATGATATAGATAATAGAATCACGGATGAGATAAAAAATAAAAAAGGCAGCAATCACTTGAAACCCCTTCTTTTTCATGAGGAGTTTATATCCCCCTTCTCTTTTAATGTCTCGCCATTCACTGATGAATTTCGGACGGTATAAAGACATCAGTTTTTCGGTTTAATTTTCCCGTATTTGAGATTTTCGTATTTTTCCCAAAGGGTCTCTCCGGTGGCTTGCTGAAACCGAAAAGCGAATGAAAGTGCATCGTCAAATGAATTTCCTGAAAATTCTTCATGGGTATAATATTCATCAATCCAGCCGATGAATTCGTTCATACCCGATTGATCTACCTGATCAAAGATACCATAAACCATTTCGGCTTTATTATCGAAATACCAAGTGGTTACTTCTCCATAACCAAGATTTTTTATCATCTCCTGGTGGGTATCATAGACCTGTGTAAGATAGGAAAATAAAAATATTTCCTTTTCTTTATCATCCAGCGTCTTCCAATAGACCGCAATGGCATTAGGGGCAGGATCAGATTTTTTTTCCTGTGCTGGCAACAGCATCAATGTGCAAATAAGTGTAATTAGAAACTTCATATTTAGTCTTCTTGTTGTGCAGTCTCGAATTCTGAAATCATGTCTTCTAACTTACCCATGGCTTCTTCTTCTGAAACCTTACCTCGATTTTCACCTTGATAATACAAATGTCCGGCCCCTTTACCAAAGGCGATTCCTAAATCTGTATGTGATGCTTCCCCGGGTCCATTTACAGCACAACCCATGAGGGCCACCGTCATAGGTGTTTTCACATCCTGAAGCTTTTCTTCCATTTCACCGGCAATTTTGAAGAGGTCTACTTCTAACCGGCCGCAAGTGGGACATGCCACGATGGTGACACCTTTGCTAGCTAGCCCTAAGGATTTCAAAATTTCGAATCCCACCCGTACTTCTTCCACAGGATCGTCTGTCAAGCTCACGCGAATCGTATCGCCTATACCTTTGGACAATAAAGCGCCAATACCCACAGAAGATTTGATGGAACCAGATTTGGTAGGCCCAGCTTCTGTCACGCCCAAATGAAGGGGATAATCATATTTTTCTGAAAACAATTCATAAGATGCCATCATAAGATTTACATCGGATGCTTTTAAGGAAACAATAATATCTTCAAAATCATGTTCTTTGCAGATGTCGATATGGCGTTTAGCACTCTCCACCATGGCTTCTGCTGTGGGATAGCCATATTTATCGATGAGGTCTTTTTCCAGGCTCCCTGCATTCACACCAATCCGAATGGGGAGATTTGCCCCCTTCACCTTATCCAAAACTTCTTTGACGCGCTTTTTACCACCGATATTGCCGGGATTGATCCGAATCTTATCGGCGCCCGCATCTACGGCTTCTAAGGCCATACGGTAATTAAAATGAATATCTGCAACCAATGGTAAATTCATTCGCTTTTTAATTTCGTAGAGAGCGTCAGCCGCTGGTTGGTCTGGCACAGTGATACGGATGATTTGGCATCCTACCTCCTCTAACCGTTCCACTTCTTTTAATGTAGCGGTTACATCATGCGTTTTAGTGGTAGTCATGGACTGAACCGTGATGGCATGTTCGCCACCCACGATGAGATCTCCAACCTTCACTTCTCTTGTTTTTCTACGATTAATCATAATTTTAAGGTGGCGAAATTACAACGGACTAACCTTGAAATGGTTTATCCAAATATTGTTTTGCCCATTTTGTTGCATCATAATGGTTGGGCAGTGTCACACAGTTTTTATACGCTTTAACCGCACCTCTCCGATTTCTCATTTTATCAAGGATCATCCCTTTGTGAAGGTGAGCATTGGCGAGAAATCCTTCCATTTCGGATGTATAGAGATTGATGCACTGATCCATAAAGCCCAACGCCTTCTCATAATCTCCGGTTAGATAATAATAATATCCCCAGAGATAATTGAGATAGGATGTATATAATTTTTGATGGCGCGAACCCATTTTCGCCAATTGAGGGTTTAATCGCTTTAGTTGCTTTTTAGCACCTTTCAAATCGCCTGTCACCATGAGGCTGTATGTATAATGAACCTGAAAATCGAAATTATTCGGATATTTATCGGACACAATTTTGCTCAATTTAAATCCCTTTTCATGATCAATATCAATGAATTGATAAATAAAGGATAAAATGCTCATGGATTCCGTCCACGCCCATCGGCTTTCGTAAGCAGCAATTTCCATCTTTCGAATGCCTTCTTCCCGGGATGCTTCCAATCCAAACATTTCTGCTCCAGTTTTTACCAATAGGTTACTCATACCTGCATAATATTCTACAATACCAATGGGTAGATATGCATCGGTTAAGGTGGAATCCATTTCAAATGCATCTTGAATGATGCGAAAACCTTGATAAGCAGAAACCAAAGTGGGGATCCATTTTTTCTGCCCGAGGTAAATCCGGGCCTTTAATCCCTTAGCCGAGCCATAATATATTTTATACTCCTGATCATCGGGATAACGTGCTACTAATGTATCATATACAACAACAATCTCAGCAAGATTTCGTTCAAATTTTGCATAGATCGTATCTAGGGGGAGATGGGTTTCATCCTTCCGCCAATGGGATGCTACCCATGCCACATGGACGCCAGGATGTTCAGGGAAATCTTTTCTTGCTTTGGTCAAAATGCGGATGCTCTTTTCATATTCGTAATTATAAAATGCATCCGCACCGGAGCGAACGGCTTTATCTCCGGGTCGCTGACCAAACAGAATGGTAAAAAAAGAAATGGATAAAATAATGTGATTCACAGGGGTATAAATTAGAATGATTCATTAGAAAACAGAGATGATTAAAATTTAAAAGGAACGCAATAATGCGTTCCCTACAATTAAATTAGATTTTAACCCGAAGTTTTACCGGCTAATAATAGCCACCCACGTGCATCATTGTTGGCAGGGTCCAACTCCATAGATCGATTCCACGCGGCTCGAGCCAATCCTGATTCTTTCATCTTCCAATAGGTAATACCCAACCCAAGATAAGTTTGAGCGTCCGATGGTTTTAATTCGATGGCCTCTTGATATGCAGCTAAGGATTCCCTAAACATACCCTTATCTCGATACATACCGCCTAGGATTTGCATTGATCCGGGCAACCACACACCTGAATTTTTATTCACACTCAGTGCTTTACGGAAGGATGTTTGACCCAATCCAGATTCACCGGCTCGGTTATATTCTACTGCTAAAATATAATAGGCTTGAGGCAACAGCATCTGCACCTTTTGATTGTGGGGATCGTAGTGAAGCAAGTCCTCCCACGTATTGGCTGCTCTCGCCCATTCATTGGCCTGAAAATAACTGTATCCCTGTTTGAATCGAGAATCTTTATCCGATGGATCAATTCGAATGGCATCCCCATAGGTCAATGCTGCATAAACATGCTTACCTTGGGTGAAATATAAATTGGCCAATGCCACATAAGACTCATGATGAGTGGGATCCTGTTTAATGGCTTCCTGATAAGTAGATTTCGCTTTATCCAAATTGCCCAACCCTTCGTATGCCAATCCTTTTAAATACACAAAGCCACTCTGTCGAGGAAACATATCCTGCCCCCCAATGGCCAACTTGGCTGCGTATTCATAGTCGCCTTTATCCAGACTGGTTCGAATGGTCTTCATACGCTGTCCGGGACCGGTGGGGTCTCTTTGTGCAGACTTCGTCAGGATGTCTTGAGATAAGTTTTGCTTTTCAACGGAGCCGAATAATGTAGCCATAGCTTCGATGGTGGCACGATGATTTGGTTGGACATCCATGGCTTCATCAAAGGCATGACGTGCTTTTGTCAATTGACTAAACCGCGCATAAAAGGAGCCTAAATGGAAATGGGCATCTGCATTAAAGGGATGCTGTGCCGCCAGCTTTAAGTAAATTTCTTTTGCATCTTCAAATCGGCCACCGGCTTCGTAATGGCGAGCCAAATCCACCTGTTTTCTAAAGTCATTAGGTTCTACCCTTGCAGCATGTTCAAGATCAGCCGTGGATGGTGCCCGCCGCTTTTCCACCCGCTCAACCTTTTTGGCATTCGTGGATTCTAATACATTAGTTGCACGTGCAAGGTTTCGGGAACTGAGCTCAAAGGCTTCGGCAATATTATAAATATCATTGACATACTTTACCGGGCTAATAGTGGGAATATCTGAAACGGGTGGCATTTTTGCCTTGGTGGGTGTAGATGCAACATTTCTCCCCTGTTTCTTTAAAATGGATGTGAGTTGTTGAATCTTTTTTTTGTTGGATGAGGATGGATTTAGCTTATATGCTCTTTGGAAATCCTTTAATGCACCAGCATAGTCTTTTTGTTTCGCTTTGGAATTGCCTCTTTTTGAATAAGCAGATGCCTGGGCCATTTGTTTTTTGGATGGTTTCTTTTTAGTAGATGAAATATTGCTGCTTTTTTTTGCTAAGAATGTGAGCTGCTGAACTTTCTTTTTATAATTTGTAGAAGGTCTCAGCTGATAGGCTTTTTTATAATCAGAAAGGGCGCCCTTATAATCTTTTTTCTTCGCTTTGGTATTGCCTCTTTTAGCATATTTAGATGCCTGAGCTGCTTTCTGTTTTTTTGACTGTGCAACCAAAACAGATGCATTATTTTGAACAGGCAGGATTCCCGCCACAGCAATGGCGAGAATGATTCGGGTGGTCCAGAGGTAAATCAGTCGCATGGTACGGAATCGAATTTACGACAGACCGACAGTATAGAAAGGGCTATTTTATCGAAAAGCAGAAACAGGGACCCATTTCGATTTTACACCGCCATCTTCGCCCCCTTCTGTCCAAGCGAAGAATAATTGATCACCCACCATTTCCATCTGAGGATAACCTGATACACGTCCCGGCTGAATCTCAGAAACGATCCGTGGTTGTTGCGCTTCTCCATCTTTAGAAATAATTGCAGAAACAATATTGGTGGTTTCTTCTGCCGATTCAATCCAACTGGCCATGACTTCATTTTCATTCAGCCAAATGAGATCCACGCGGCCAATGGGTTGAGCGAGATCCACACGAATAGGTGCTTCAAAAGATGCACCTTCATCCTTAGAAAAGGCCACATTTACAGTCGGTGTCGCATCGGGAAACGTGTACCATGCAATGGCCACATCATTCTCATGAGATGCCAGCATGGGGCCATTAACGGGGCATCCTGCAATTTTCCATCCATCATCATTCACCGGATAAGATTCGTGCCAATGGCCATTGGCATATCGAATAATATTAATATTCCGTATTTCTTCATCTGAACGATCACGATAAGCCAAGATTAGTGCATTATCCGTTCGAATTGCAGATGTAGGACAGCATTCACAAATTTTATCATCCATACGCATTTCCAAATTAAATTCGTCACCATTTCCATAAGTAGTTTGGTACAAATTCATGGCACCATAACCGTGGCCATCATGGCTTGGTTTCATTTCTCGTCCATCCAACCAGACCAAGCCAAGGCGATCATTCATATCCCTAAAAAATGAAACAAACCCATGCTCCCCTTTTACGCCATCTCGATGAGGTACTTGGGGTTTCGACCAAGTGGCACCGCGATCTGTTGATCTCACCACAGTCACATCATAATCGAAAGTTCCCTCTCCAGATTTTTGAAGCCAATGAGCTGAGATCGTGTCGCCGCCAAAATGATAAATGGATGGAAAGTCCGCCCAATTCACAAAGTAATTTTCATTAGATGTAATGGTCTTGGCTTCTGTCCATTCTTCATCAGCAAATTCGGACCATTTTAATGCCCAGTTTACTGAATCATTTTTCTCAAACCAGGACATAAGAAGGCCACCCTCATCTGTCGGTGTGACCCGGGGGTATCGACTGCCATCGGCCACTGTGGGATTTGAAAATTCTGGCGTTGAACACCCCAATAAGAATAGGGATAGGAGTGTTATTTTTTTCATGATTTCATTTTTGTTTGTAGAGACGCATTGTACTGCGTCTCTACATTTTTAATTACTGATCTTCCGGTGCTTTACAGCATATTTCCAATTTGGAATATGCTTCAGGATCTGCTTTTTTATCATTAACGCTATAGCCAATAGATGTGATGGCTTTTTCTATGGCGGGCATATCAATCAGGGATGCTTTGTAAGTCACCTTCCCTTTTTTGCCTTTCAGATCGACTTCCACCTTTTTAACCCCTTCTAATTCTGCCACTGCATCTTCTATATTAAGCGAACACATCAGGCATTGCATGGATTCTAATTTTAATTCTTCTGTTTTGGTATCGCTACTACAGCTGATCAAAAGACCGGCAGCCAATATACTGATGATTGTTTTCATTTTATTTTCCTTAGTTCAAAATTATTCATTTTTGTTTTGGATTAAAATACAAATCCGATTCCGGTTTGTACAATAACCCCTTTCGATAAACTGGCTCTATCTACCGATTCATTCACAGGGAATTTCACATCTATACGCGCCATAATTCCTTCTCTATACAGCACAGCAATTGGTCCCGTAAATAGTCGCGTATCCATATTTCCATCTTTGTCGGATTTCATTTGGAAGGTGCCGTCCCACATGAGGAATAAACCACTATTGGTCTCATTATTATGGATCGGGTGCCAACCCAGATTCACATCCACACCCAATACTGAAGATCCATCATCCAATGACCAACCATATAGGTCATAAAGTTGGTAGTAAGAAAAATTTTCAGCACTGTAAGAGAGACTTAATCCATACCCGCCTTTGCTTTTTATCACATCCGTATCATCTCCTGTTTTCAGACGGATTTGCGGTGTAAGTCCCCAATTCCCTGTGGACCGTTTCAAATTAAAATATTTTTTCAACGGCAGGGCTAAAATGAGATCACCTAAACCGTTGCCTTTCACCATGGGGTCTCCATAGTCGAACAGTTGGTATTTATTTTCAATTTGATGGTAGGGCAATTTAAAGGTGGCGCGAATGGATCGCTTCCACGTGTATACCCCTTCGAACCATGTGGTTTTACGATAATGACTTAATCCCGCTTCGCTGGCTTCACCATTGAGTAGTTTGTTCGATCCCAATGTTTCAAAACGAAACTGGAATCCCCAACCACCTGCCCAGCGCGGCGCCATATCCATAACTGGCTGATGAGCCCAACCTATACCCGTTAATACGAGTATAATTATACTTCTTTTCATGTTTCCCCCTATAAATCGAAGTAAACCAAAATCGGGACCAATGCATAGGCAAAGAAGGCGCCCACAGCCAAGACAGTCGCGGAGATGTAAAACATTCGCTTATTGAATCGGCCGGTGATATCGCATCCATCTTCCCCTGCTTCTACATCGCATGCTACATCCTGGTTCGGTTTAAAAACCATATAACCATTGATGGCGATCAGGATGGCTGCAATTGCAAAAATCCATTCTTTATGCATGGATAGAGGTATCAGGAATGGAAATGCAGACAGCATTGAGCTGACGGCGGCACCACCTGCGATGGTGGCTACCACGGCGGGCAGTACACAACATAGCAAAGTTCCCGATGAGGTAAATAGTGTGAAGACACTTAAGGCCTTATCCTTCATTTGGATGCCTTTTCGTATTCATTCATTTCTAAAGTACTACCCGTGGGATTCACGTAGGAGCGCAGGACTTCATATCCCGCATCCTTAATGGCAGTTAATGCTTTGTCAATATTTGGCGCCTTATCTTTCTTTAGGCCAACTTTTACAAATTGATGTGTGATATCAGTGTATACACCTTTGGTATACTTTTTCTTATCCACGAATTTGAGTTTGGACATGCCTTTTTGCAAACCGTGGGCACAAAAAGAGCATACAAGACCTTTCACCTCAAAGACCAAGTCTCCTTGACCAACTTCAACTTTCTGGCCATTAATCTCTATTGATTGTCCGAAGGCAATTCCCGCGAGACCTAATGTAATAATGAGCGTTTTTATTAAACGCATAACATATTCCTTTCTCAAGTTTTAAATAAACGCGTCCGCCAAACACGGCGGTTCAGAGAAGGGAAATGTTTATACTAAAAGAGGAAGATTGTAGGCTAGGGGTGGTTCCGGTGGGTAATCCAGCAGTACCGGGTTATAATTAGACCCGAAAGTGTAAATGAAAAATGCAGTTTGCATGATCTTTTGAACATGCATATCGATTTTCATTTTATTTTGATGAAATGGCCCAGAAATGATGGGGACGAAGACGCCGCCCATATCACAGCTTTTCATATCCATCCGACAAGATTTGGATGGCATCAATTCCTGTTTGGTTTCGCAACAGGTCATTTTCTCTTTCTGACAACAGAGCATATCACAATCTAAGTGAAACATGGGTGCTGCCATGGCGAGGGCCATGATCAATAGCAAACCAACTGATATTGTCCGTTTAAGCATACCGGAATTTACCTATAGTTAAGCAAATTGTTCCAAATTTATTACATTCTATTTTTTGATCGGATTGCAATAATCAATGCTGAAAGACAAATGATGATTTCCGTACAAAATAAGAATCCATTCTCGATATAAAATGAAAAGTATGGATCTTTCATCATTTCCCATACGGTGACTTGCCCCTGTTCCGGCTGGACAGGATAAAGGAAAAAATCCTTATGACTGAATGGATATAACCATTGAATTCCCACGGTACGGGCTGTAAACCAATCTGTAAATAAATGAAGTTGTGCACCCAACATCACACCAAGCCCCAATGGCTGAATATTTTTTCGATTAAACATTTTACTCATTATGATGGCCAATGTATAAAAGCCGATCCATAAAATGGGCGTATGGAGCACCGAATGGTGACCAGCAACTGTGTCAGAAAAAATACCATCTACATCCGGGATGACAGCACCAATGGTCACCATTAATAAAAAATAGGGTACATGTTTATTTTTATAGATACTGGATAATACTCCTTTGCCGAGGAGAAAACCAGATGCAATATGGGACGGGACAAACATGATGCTTATGAGACCTTTAAAATTGTTTTTCGAATACCGAAGTCCATTCCGAAACCGGTTCGGATGTATTCACTATGGCGATTCGATCAAAATTGATTTTACTCATTATAGATAAAGATTGAATGATCCGCTCTCTTTCCCCTTCCCCCATTTTTTTGTAAATCAAACTTATATGGGGTTCAAAAGTATATGGATCCAGCATGGCTTGATCAAACAAGTAATGCAATAGGAGTAAATTGGGATTGGTTTCCAATTCGAAAATTATGGTTTTCCAGATATAGTCCCATTGGCTTAATCCATTTACCTTGGCCTCAAATGGCTTAAAGTTCAGTTGATCTATGATTGTTTTTGCCGTTTCGAGATCATCTGCCGAACTGTATATAGTACAATGGGGTTCAAATGGAGGCGCATCATACGCTTCGGACAATGATTGGATAATACTTGATAAATATACTTTATCACTGTCACTTGGCATCAGCCATATAGAATATTTTGATTGGCTCATAGTAGAACCATTTTAAGGATTTTATTATAGTGAAAAAAGCTTCGTGAATTTCAATGCGATCATGCCGTTATCCTTTTCATCCCCTTTTAGGTCTGAGATATTAGAATAGACCAAAAATAGATCGCTCAATGGGGCATGATGCTTTATTTACAATAGCTTAATCACCTCAACCACAAAGACCGACTAATTTATTTTTTAGCAAATTTAATCTCGCAGCCAAATGCCCGAGTTTCGGCAATTTTGATTGCCTTACCCGTGCCAACCGCCTGGATCGCATCCATCAAATAAGTTTCTTTCACTTTTTTTGGTTTTCTGGCATTATCATCAATAGCACCTCGATAGACCAGTTTCCCCGATCCGTCGAAAAGATAAATATGAGGTGTTTTTGTGGCACCAAAT
>DKLW01000044.1:0-2731 GCA_002455835.1 Fidelibacterota bacterium UBA6630
GACCTCTTCCTTACCAAGGAAGTGCTCTACCACTGAGCTACGTAGGCACTTCGAGCGGGTGATGAGAATCGAACTCACGCCACCAGCTTGGAAGGCTGAGGTTCTACCATTGAACTACACCCGCAGCGTGGGGAAAGAAGGATTCGAACCTCCGTAGACATACGTCGGCAGATTTACAGTCTGCTGCCTTTGACCGCTCGGCCATTTCCCCAAAATTGCAGTTTGCCTTGTTAATAAGCATTTCGACTGAAATCCACCTTACATTATCTTGAGCCGGCGAAGGGACTCGAACCCCCGACCTGCTGATTACAAATCAGCTGCTCTACCAACTGAGCTACACCGGCAAGTCGGAACCAAATTCTAAATCATTTTTCGATTTATAAATCTGGATTTTACCCGTTGTTTCAGATCCATTTGTCGTCGGCTATCTGTATGCATGGCATAGTTATTGCTTACACCCCACCCTAGGACAGCCGAAAAAAGCCTTGAAAATTAGGTCAAATTTTATTTAAAGACAATTATTTTTGAATAAAATTGCTGAAAGAAATATAATTTACTTAGAAATTAATTTAGGGCCATCTGGGGTGTCTTTTACCACCCACCCTTTTGAACCAATCAAATTACGTAATTTATCAGACTTCGCCCAATCTTTACTCTGTCGCGCTGTTTCCCGCTTCAAAACCAAGTCCATTATATCTTGAGGGATCATTCCTGAGTCGGGCAACACACCAAATACATCATTAAAATATGAAATGAAATTCAACCCTTTTGCCACATCATCACTTGATAGTGCATCTTTATCTGCGGCAGAATTGGTGGCGCGCACCCAATCAAAGAATAAGGCCAATGCATTGGGGGCATCCAGATCGTTCTCTAATGCAGTATCAAAATTTGATTTTTCGATGGGGAATTCATCGGAATCATTTTCTTTTAAATCTTGTAGTCGAACTTTTAATGATTGAATCCGCTGAATACTCGCTTTTGCTTCATGCTGCTTATCCAAAGTGAAGTTGATTTTAGTTCGATAGTGGCCGCTGAGCATGATATAACGAATTTCTTCTGGTGCAAATCCCTTTTCTATCAGATCGGAAATACAGTAAAAATTCCCCAATGATTTACTCATTTTTCCACCATCTATCATTAGAAATTCTGAATGGAGCCATGTATTTACGAATGGCGTATCAATGGCACAAACCGATTGGGCAATTTCATTTTCATGGTGTGGAAATTTATTATCCACACCGCCACAATGGATGTCAAAATGATCTCCTAAGAATGCCATGGACATGGCAGAACATTCTATATGCCACCCGGGGCGACCTTTGCCCCATGGCGAATCCCATGCCACATCCCCATCCTCTGCTTTATAGGCTTTCCATAAAGCAAAATCTTTAGGATTATCCAATCCGTATTCATCTGAATCCACCCGATCAGACTGTTGCATTTTGTCCATATTGATATGGGTCAATACACCATAATCTTTAAATGATTTAATTTTAAAAAACACCGATCCATCGTCTATTTTGTAAGCATGGCCTTTTTCAATTAACACTTCGATCATTTTAATCATGCCATCCACATGATTTGTCGCCGCAGGGTAGTGATCTGCAGGCAATATGTTTAATGTCTTTAAATCGTCATTAAATAAATCAGTATAATGCCTCGTTATTTCAGATAAAGACTTCTCCTCTTCTACCGTTTTTTTAATTGTCTTATCATCCACATCGGTAATATTCATCACATGAAGGACTTTATATCCTCTAGCAATAAGGACGCGTTTCAAAAAGTCTTCAAATAAAAATGTGCGGAAATTCCCGATATGTGCCGTGTCATAAACAGTAGGTCCACAAGTATAAAGTTTTACCTTTCCTTCTTCAATAGGAATGAAAGGCTCTTTTTTTCGGGTAAGTGAATTATAAAATTGGAGCACGCTTTTTTCCTGTAGATTGAAGGAATTTGGTGTCAATATGGACGGCCACAGCCTGCTGAAGTGCATCAATTTTTAGGATAAGACGGCCTTCACCTTTCACTTTAGCTACAATGCCTTTCGTACCCTTCATGGGGCCTTCAATGACCTCTACTTCATCCCCTTGAGTAAAATATTCTGTTGGCTCTAATTCATAACCACCTTCAAGGGCCCAGCGAATGCTATTCACAATGGATTCCTGCACCGTAGCAATGGTTCCATTAAATTTTACGATGGAACTTACCCCATGGGTTTGGAGCACATAAATGGAATTTTTCAGTTCCACTTTTACAAATAAGTAACTGGAAAACAAGGGCAGCTCCACCCACTTTTTACGATCGGACCATTTTCGCCGTTCTTTCATCAAAGGCAGATAGGCATCAATTCCTTTTTTAGTGAGTTGGTCAAAAGCAACCTTTTCTGCCCGGGGCTTGGACCGGACAGCTATCCACTGTAAATCCATTAGTCTTTTAACGCTTCATTAATGATGGCTTGTATTAAATCCAGAAAGCTTAATCCGGCAGCCCTCGCTGCCTTGGGTACGAGGCTGGTCTCCGTCATTCCCGGCAATGTATTCACTTCTAAAAACCAGGCTTTATTATTCTTGTCCAATCGGAAATCCACTCGGGAATAATGACGGCACCCCAATAAATTATTAATGCGCAATGCAGTATCTTGTATTGTTTGGGTCAAAGTTTCATCTAAATCTGCAGGACAAAAATATTCGGTCATGCCCTTGGTATATTTGCATTCATAATCATAATA
>DKLW01000044.1:3043-3385 GCA_002455835.1 Fidelibacterota bacterium UBA6630
TTTGCATTCATAATCATAAAGATCATGGCTGGGTACAATTTCAACAATTGGATATGCATTATCCCCGATAATCGTAACAGTGATTTCCCGTCCTGCCGTGAAAGATTCCATTAACACTACTGTATCATATTTTCTAGCCAATGCCACCGCCTCTTTCAATTGGGAAGGTTCTGAGACCAAAGTCAATCCGATCGTACTGCCTTGACCATTTGGTTTTACCACCAAAGGATATCCCAAATCATGGTCCATGGGTATTTCATCTTCTACGCATAAAGACACCCATTCAGGGGTTAAAATTTCTTTTCGAAATACCAATGCTTTACTCACGCGTTTATCCATACA
>DKLW01000044.1:3717-3844 GCA_002455835.1 Fidelibacterota bacterium UBA6630
ATGGCCGATGCCTCATTGCCCGAGCCGGTGTAGCGTACGCCTATCGATTCCAAAAACCCCGGGATGACACCATTTTCGCCATCACCTCCATGAAGGCCATTAAAGACCACATCTACTGATTTTAATT
>DKLW01000044.1:4196-4464 GCA_002455835.1 Fidelibacterota bacterium UBA6630
CCATCTTTTGGATCCAAAGAAATAACCTCATGCCTCAAAGTCTCACAAGCAGATACAACCGCTTGCCCTGAACTTAAGGACACTTCTCGCTCTGCAGAGGTCCCACCATACATGACACCTATTTTCATGAAGACATCCCCAAAATTTGACCAGCCCCTTCAGCCAAATCCGTTGCAATATAAGTAGGTGAAAATTCACCCAGATTCTTATGAGCATCCTCACCCCTCCCGGATAATAGAAGCATGGTATCCATATTTGAATTTACACC
>DKLW01000044.1:4794-10135 GCA_002455835.1 Fidelibacterota bacterium UBA6630
CCCGCCTCTATATCGGAAACAGCATCTCCAATCATAATTGATTTAGCTAAATCAATCTGATGATCTGTTGCCGCTTCTTGAAACATGCCGATTCCCGGTTTACGATTTTCTGTGGCTTCATCTGGATGATCCGGACAAAAATATATCCCCAGTAATTCCAATTGATTTTCATGAAATGCATTCAAAACATAATCATGGATTTCTGCTAATGCGTCTAATGTAACGATACCGCGGGCTATCCCCGATTGATTGGTGATAATACAAAACCGATTACCTGAATCGCTCAATTGTTTGAGCGCATCCATGGTATAATCATAAAAGGTAAACTGATCCACACTATTGATATAGCCGGAATCCGGATTCAGTGTACCGTCACGATCTAAAAATATGGTATCGTACTGTTTCATTCGACAATATGCTGATCGGATATATCTTTAATTTGAACAGAACTGCGAAGAAAGTATATGGCCCCAATTATGATGAGGGGTACAAATCCTACTGCATGGAGGATTACAGCAAAGGCCTGAGATTCTATCCGGCCCACAGCAAAAAACGTGGTTAATACATATACAGCAGTAGCATGGTAAGTGCCCAACGCTCCCGGTGCAGCTGGAATAGCAATGGCCAATGATGTGGAAATCAAAACTACACCCACTGAAATCCAATTCACATCAATACTCGCAGCAAGGATGACTGAATATGTGATCGCGAAGTATACAATCCACATAAAAATGGTGTGAAGTACAATTTGCCCTACATGTTTGGTGGTTCGAATAGAGGTTAATCCATCGACTAAACTGTGGAGAATGGTCAAAATGCGGTGT
Source organism: Fidelibacterota bacterium UBA6630 (assembly GCA_002455835.1). GTDB lineage: Bacteria > Fidelibacterota > Marinisomatia > Marinisomatales > TCS55 > TCS55. The sequence continues at coordinate 5,619 of DKLW01000044.1, forward strand.
GCCCATGCTTTTTCAAAAATCGACCATTTTTCGATTTTTTCCATCAAGTGAGACTGGGCTCGGCCCAATGCCAGTACAAATCCAAACCCCAACAATGTAAATACAACCACGGCGATAATTATATATCGACCCCCTTCATCAAAAGGGTAAAACCATCCGAAAATCAGGATGGTACCCACCAATCCCACCATATCCAAAATTCGTTCTAGAATGATGGTACCAAAAGCGGCGGATGTTTCAACATTTTTTCTGGCAGAAATGGTATAGGCTCTCAATAACTCACCCAACCTGAAAGGTAATACTGCATTCCCAAAATAGCCCACCATGGTGGCGGCAAATAAGGGGTGAAATCGAATATTTTGGATGGGTTCAATTAATAGCTGCCATCGCTCCGCACGTATGGCCACAGAAAAGATCAACAAAAATACAGCCAGAGACAGCCAAATGAGGTTAACCATTTTCAAATAATGCCAGAGTACCTTCAAATCCACTTTGCCGAAGGCATAATACAAGCCCACCGCACTGATGACAATGCTGATGATAAGTTTAATCCACTTATTCACGGAGGTCGATTACCTCTGCATCTTTCGGGTTAAATCCATTATATAAATTTAAATTGCCCTTTTTAAAATTTTTGATAGTCAAAAGCACCGATTGATCTGGGCCATATACAACCCTCGCCGAATTGGGCTCACCATTCTTTTTAATTATCAATTCACCTCTATACCCCATTTGAGGTAGATCAAAATCCATCTGCACATTATTTTTACGTTCGGATGGTTGACCAAATTTTACATCGTCAAAATCCCCCGTAAGCAAATCAAAGATATTGACTTCTCCTGGGATGGTTTGATCAATAATGAGTTGATTCGTCAATTTATTCCATGTCTGGATAGTATCTCCCCTCACAAAAACTGATTCTGTGGGTAAATCCAAAAAATAATGCTTTTTCTTTAGTATTTCGATTTGTCCTGATTCTGTAGATATTGAATCAAATTGTCGTTGTTCAATTTTTAAGGCAATAGAAACACCACTGGAGTCATTCATGGTTTGAATGAATTTCTGCGCCCATGGATTAGATTGCCCAAATCCCCCCGCAGAGAACAGGACAATAAAGAGTAAAATTCGCTTCATGATCTTTAGTCGATGGAATCCAAATAGGATTCGTCCACAAGGACTTCACGAGCCTTACTGCCCGTAAATGCACCCACGATGCCTGCCTGCTCCATTTCATCGATAAGACGAGCAGCGCGGGAATAACCCACTTTTAATCGGCGTTGAATCAGGGAGATTGATCCTTGTTGATGCATGACGACTAATTTTACTGCTTCATCAAATAATTCATCAAATCCACCCCCATCTCCGCCGTCAATTAAACCACCGGCACCCATGGTTTCTCTCGGACTGGCTAATACCAATTCTTCTGCTTTGGTTTGCTGGGTGATATGACCCATTAAGGATTCGATTTCTTCTAAACTTAAAAATGCATTATGCAATCGAAATGGTTCGGAGGATCCATGCCCTAGATACAATAAGTCACCACGACCAATCAATTTTTCGGCGCCGGAACTGTCCAAAATGGTCCTGGAATCAATTTTAGTCGCCACCTGAAATGCAATCCGAGATGGGAAGTTCGCCTTAATAACCCCGGTAATGACATCAACAGAAGGCCGTTGCGTGGCCACCACCAAATGGATTCCAACTGCCCGGGCCAATTGGGCCAATCGAGCGATGGGTGCTTCTACTTCTTTTGCATTTAGCATCATGAGGTCTGCTAATTCATCAATCAACACTACAATAAATGGCATCACCGGCTCTCCTGAATCGGCCATTTTTTTATTGTATTCACCAATATTTCGGACCACTGCGTCCGCCAATACATCATATCGCCGGCCCATTTCTTTTTCCACAGCACGGAGGGCCAACACGGCATTCTCAGGAGTGGTGACAATGGGTTCTGCTATATCTTCAATTTGTAATAAATGGTAATCCTTTAAATCGCGGTAAACAGCCATTTCCACTTTTTTAGGATCAATAATCACAAACTTCACTTCATCCGGTGTGGCACGGTATAAGAGACTTGCCAAAATGGTATTCATGCAAACGGACTTCCCCGATCCAGTGGTTCCTGCAATGAGTAAGTGAGGCATTTGGACCAAATCTAATGTGGCAATTTCGCCTGTGGTTGTTTTACCCACAGCTAAGGCCAGTTTCGATTCAGAGGATGCAAATTTTTCTGAATTGATAACTGATTTAAAATAGACCAAATCCGGGTTGCTATTGGGGATTTCAATCCCCACAGAAGATTTACCGGGAATAGGCGCAATCACACGGACACGACTAGCCTCCATCACTCTAGCCAAGTCATCTGAAAGGGCAACAAATTTGTTAACACGAACACCCTCATCAGGCTCTACTTCAAATAATGTAATCACTGGCCCGGGACTCACATTTACCACTTTACCCATGACCCCAAATGTTTCTAATGAGGATTGTAAAAAATTGGCCCGTTCTACCAATTCGTCACGACTCATTCCACTTTGCACATTCACAGGATTGGTTAACAATTCAGCCGAAGGCAACTGATATGCCTTTCGTGGCGCTTTACGTTCTTGAACCGCATCCAAGTCCACTTCTTCAACTTCAGCCATTTCACCCACTTCAATATCTTTTGGTTTAGAATCATCAGGTGCAGGAATTGACTCTTCCCGTACCTCATGAGACTCCTCTTCATCTTGGGGAATCTCAATTGATTCCATGGGTTCTGCTTCAGTCTCGGCCGTAAGGAGCTCAGACGGAGCGGTGCCTTCTGGCAGGTTCTCTTCAAGAACCGGTTCTACGATATCTGATTCGGGTTCGGGCTCAGTACCCATTTCTATTGGGCTGGGCTGTTCTTCATCCCGTTTTCGCCGGGAATCTATATTTGAAAGTAAATTTTTTGTATGGCGACGTTTTTCATCTTCGACCTCTTTTTGCTCTGTCACCAACTTTTTATCTGCCTGTTTCTTTTTGAATTGATCTAACAAGTCTTTGATTGGTGAATAATAGCTAAATCCAAAATATCCACGGATTAATACCAGCCAAAGAGCCAACAGGATGATAACTAAACCAACACCACCCAAAAAGTCATAAAATAAACCAGAAATTAATCCGCCAATCATACCGCTAAATCGATACGTAGTGTTTTCAATACCGTACCTAAAAATCTGGGCTGCCCCTAAAGTCATTGAAGAAAGTATAACAACACCCACCAAATAACCAGATAACCGGCTGATGGCTTCAAATTCTTTATGAGTAAAAAACCATATGCCCCATGTAATGGCAATCAATGGCAAAATAAATGAGCTATACCCAAAAGTGAGTTTGATAAAGAAGAAGGCAATCCATACGCCAAGGATGCCCATGGGGTTTTCTACGCGGACATTGGGTGAAATGCCCGGATCTTCATTTGGGTTATGTCCGAGTAGACTGACAAATATGAGCAGCGATACTGCTACAGACAAAATGCCGAGGATCTCAAGTCGTCTTTCTTTCATTAAAATAATGCTCCGTGGGAAGCCAGCATGGATTCATACCAATCCATAAACCGGTTAATCCCTTCATCAATGCTAATTGATGGCATGTAATCTAAGCGGGATTTGGCACGAGAAACATCTGCAAATGTTTGCTGCACATCCCCAGTAGGCAATTCCTGGCGATCCAAAATTGGATCCACGCCAACTCTTTCCCCAATAAGATGTACCAATTCATCCAACTTCACCGGTTCTGAATTGCCCAAATTATAAATTGCAAACTGATCATCAGCGGTGATTGTTGCGAGGATACCATTAATGATATCCTCAATAAATGTATAATCCCGTGCAGTGGACCCATCACCAAAAAAGGGGATTGCTTCACCATTTTTCATCATCCGTGTGAATTTGTGGATGGCCATTTCCGGACGTTGTCGAGGGCCATACACAGTGAAAAACCGAAGGCAAGAAGTGGGAATCCCACTCAATTGATGGTAAGTATAACACATGACTTCTCCCATTTTCTTGGTGGCACCATAGGGGGAAATTTGGAAATCCACAATATCATCTTCAGAAAAGGGTGTCTTTTTATTATTTCCGTAAACAGATGAAGAGGACGCAAAAACAAATTTCTTTACAGATGACCCCATCATGGCTTCTAGCAAGGTTTGGGTGCCGTTGATATTCACATCCGTGTATAAAACCGGATCTTCGATTGAAGGACGGACCCCCGCCATGGCTGCCAAATGAACCACGATATCAATTGTGTGATTTTCAAAAAGATTCCTAATCGATTCACCATCTCGAATATCCCCCTTTATAAATGTATAATTTAGGTGATTGAGATGTTCTGATTGATTGAGCTTTTTGATTTCCGGATTATAATAATCATTCAAATTATCTAGACAAATAATTTGATTATCGTTTACCAATAAACGATTGATGAGATGAGAACCGATGAAACCGGCACCGCCAGTGACGACAATCATGGTAAGGCTCCTGAAA
>DKLW01000026.1:0-12972 GCA_002455835.1 Fidelibacterota bacterium UBA6630
TGTATCGCCCATAAAAAATGTCACCATCGCCGGCCGTATCAATGCAGGTATGATTTCAGGATGGAAATCAGAATATGATCAATATGAACCCGTATTGTTTGAGAAATTTTATTTAGGGGGGAGTAACACGCTTCGCGCTTGGAAACCTCTCCATTTTATGACTGCCATTAATGAATCCGGAGTAGTGTACCCACTGGGCAAAACAGCGAAAATACTCACCAATTGGGAAATCCGATTCCCCTTGGTATGGAAGCTGGGTGCGGTACTATTTTATGATGGCGGCTATATTTCAGAAAATCTTGCTTCCATTGGACAAGCAGATATTCAATGGAATCGTGGGGCAGGCATTACACTCAACTTACCCTTTGGCCCCATTCGGATTGATTATGCAGAAAGTCTTGCAGATCCATCTCTGAATCAATTCCATTTCGGCTTTTTATACGCGTTTTAAGGTAACAATAATTAACCAAAACAGTAAGGATGGATTCAGGGTTGAGGTAAGAATAGATTTCTTATAAATTCCCCGCCGTTAAATCAAACAAAAAAATAATGAATAAAAACAAAATAATCATTCTATTGTGTCTCTTGATGATTGCTGGTTGTGGTTTATTTAAATCTGCTGATGATCTGTATTCTGAAGCAGAAATCAAAAGAAATAGTGGTGAACCGAAGGTGGCATTGACTCTCTTAGAGAAGATTATAAAAAAGCATGCCGACCATGAAAAGGCTCCCGATGCCCAGTATATGATTGCTGAAATCTATTACCGCGACATGGGAGACTTCTCAAAAGCGATTGAAGAATATGGTATCATTCATGCTAAATTCCCGGAGACCAAACAGGTACCCTTTTCATTGTTTATGCAGGGATTTATTTATGCCAACGCCTTATCTGATTTTGAACAAGCCAGAGTTCACTATAAAGAATTCTTAGAAAAATATGCGGACCATGAATTGGCAACATCGGTCACATTCGAATTAAAATACCTTGGCAAAGACATCCAGGAAATTCCAGAACTCAAACATCTAACAAAGTAAACCATTATGTCAGAATTTAGTCTTTCAGAAATAAACGACCGGATCGCAAAGGAATCCACTTTTATTGACCCACTGCGTTCATCCATTGGTGAAGTGATCGTGGGTCAAGATGAACTCATAAATAAAATATTAATCGGCCTGCTAGCCAATGGACATCTTTTGCTTGAGGGTGTTCCCGGGTTGGCCAAAACGTTAACGGTGAATACCCTTGCCCAGGTCATTGATACCGGATTCCAGCGGATCCAGTTTACACCGGATATGTTGCCGGCAGACTTGTTGGGGACACTCATATTTAACCAAAAATCAGGTGCATTTGAAACACGAAAAGGACCCATCTTTTCTAATGTCATTTTGGCGGATGAGATTAACCGTGCGCCATCCAAAGTGCAAAGTGCCTTGCTAGAAGCTATGCAGGAGCGGCAAGTGACCATCGGCAAAGATACATTTAAACTGGATGCACCCTTTCTGGTCCTTGCAACACAAAACCCCATCGAACAGGAGGGAACCTATCCATTGCCGGAAGCACAGGTGGATCGATTCATGATGAAACTGGTGGTCGGCTATCCGGAAAAGGATGAAGAAAGAAAAATCTTAAGACAGGCCGCCCGGACGGGTGATAGTCCGATGGTAAATCCGGCTGTGAAACCGAAAGACATATTGAAAGCACAGCAAACCATCAATGATATTTATGTGGATGAAAAAGTTGAGGACTATGTATTGAATCTGGTCTTTGCCACACGAAATCCTGATGATTTTAATTTGGGTGATTTATCCCAATTGATTGAGTTTGGCGCCAGCCCTCGAGCCACAATCAATTTGATTTTGGCATCCAAAGCACGAGCATTTCTAGAACATCGGGGATATATTACACCGGAAGATGTGCGCTATATCGGTAAGGATGTCCTCAGGCATCGTGTCATTCTCACCTATGAGGCAGAAGCAGAAGAAATGACATCTGAAGATGTGATTCAGAGATTATTTGACTCCATCGAAATCCCCTAAATATAAGATATGGATTATGGAAGATGGAGCAGAAGAAAAGCCTAGCCTTAAATCATCCATTACCCATTATCAGTGTACCATCATCCATCTTAACCCATGATTCCTAAAGAGATTCTTCAAAAAGTCCGGCATATTGAAATTCGAACCAAAGGATTGGTGAACGATCTCTTTGGGGGCGAATACCATTCCGTATTCAAGGGACGGGGTATGACCTTTTCTGAAGTTCGCGAATATATTCCTGGTGACGATATCCGAATGATTGACTGGAATGTAACGGCCCGATCCAATGCGCCCTTCGTTAAAATCTTTGAAGAAGAGCGGGAACTGACCGTTTATCTCATGGTGGATGTAAGCCGCTCCGGTCATTTTGGAACTGTAGATCAATTTAAATCGGAATTGGCAGCGGAGATTGCAGCAGTACTGGGCTTTTCGGCCATTAAGAACCAGGATAAAGTGGGCCTTATTTTATTTTCTGATCATGTTGAAAAATATATTGCACCAAAAAAGGATAAATCTCATATCCTTCGCGTGGTGAGAGAAGTGTTATTTCACGAACCGGAAGGGACGAGCACATCACTCCAATCGGGGTTGGATTTTCTTATGAATGTAGCCAAACGGAAGTCCGTAGTCTTTTTGATTTCGGATTTTTTAGATAATGGATACTGGAAATCTCTAAAACTGGCGAACCGAAAACATGATATGATTGGTATTCGGATTGGGGATCCAGCCGAAGCAGAATTACCGGATTTGGGCTTAATTAAAGTAAATGACCCGGAAACAGGAGAGCAGTTCTGGGCGGATATGTCCTCTGTAAGCGATAGAAAAGATTTATCCCAATCCATTAAAGAAAAATGGGATCAATTTGAAAATGAATGCGGACGATCACGTTTTGATGTGATCAATGTGGGGACGGACAAAGATTATGTAGAACCTCTCATGAATTATTTCCGACGGCGAGAAAAACGGTACTAATCTAATGGATCAATTTGAAGATTTTATTCAATAATAGAATATGGAGTGCATTAAGGATATTAATGCAAGGATTGACGCATTTAACCCATTCCAAAAACATACTTTATATCGGTCTCATTTTACTCTTGGCCTGCAGTCAGGATCGACCGGTTACATCAGTGGAAATGGCCGTTGAAATGGATACCACCTATACCACCATTGGGACGCCCATTACATATGCGGTTACGGTTAAATCTCCTGCAGATAAGATCATACAATTCCCTGAATGGGAGTTAGAAGACCCTCTAGAATTGCGTTCTGTCTCGATTTATGACGAAGAGGATGGCATTGTAGGGCAATTTGAATTGGTCTTTTGGGATACGGGCAAAGTGGCCATCCCCGGGGCGACCATTTCTATCCTCAATAGTGATAGCTTATTTGCCTATGATATGACTGCAGACACTATGACCATGGATGTGGTATCCATTACGGAGCAAGATCCTACTTTTCGCCAAGCGACTGAGGGACTGATGCCCATTAAAGACCCTGTGCCGTTACGCTTCCCACTCCCATGGCAAACCATTATCCTTTCTTTAATCATGGTGGCTCTATTGGTTGGTATGGTTATGATTTGGAGAAAGCGGCAACAAGCAGAAGTGTTTTATGAAGAACGACCAGAATATTTAGATGAACCGGATAGAGTGGCCCTCAAAAAACTGGAATCATTGGATCAATCGGGATTATTGGAAAGGGGAGACATTAAAGAATTCTATGCCCAGTTATCTCTGATCCTGCGGGAATACACTGAAAACAGTCTTTATATCCGTGCTCTGGAAATGACCACAGAAGAGATTCGGGCTCACCGCCCTGTTTTCCCCTATGCAGATGAACAATTGGATGTCTACCTGAATATTCTATCAGGAGCGGATATGGCCAAGTATGCCAAACATATTGCGGCTATGGACCAATGCACAGCCCATTTGAATGAGGCTCGATCTTTGGTAGAGGGTACCGTGCAATATTGGAAATTGACTGAAATTTCCTGAGAAAAACTCAAAAGATTATCCCACTCCTCAACTTAAATTCTCCGGCTAATTAAGGGAAGCTAATGGCCACTACATCAGATATTAAAAACGGTGCTGTCATCCTCCATAAAAACAAACGGATGAAAGTGCTGGAATTTTTACATGTGAAACCAGGGAAGGGTCCTGCCTTTGTCCGTACCAAATTAAAGGATATCGCCTCAGGCAAAATTATTGATGAAACCTTTAATTCAGGGATCAAGCTGGAATTCCTCAAGATTGAGGCGAAAGAAATGCAGTTTCTCTATAACGATGGCGATTCTCATGTATTTATGGACAACATCACTTACGATCAGTTAAATGTGATGAATGAACTGGTGGGCAAAGCAGCTAACTTTCTCAAAGGCGGTATGAATGTGGACCTCCTGTTTGATAGAGAAGAAGTATTGGATATTCGTATGCCCGCCCATGTACAACTTGAAGTGACTCACACGGAACCGGGCGTAAAAGGCAACACCGCTACTGGTGCCACCAAGCCTGCCACGGTCGAGACAGACTATGCAGTGCAAGTACCCCTTTTTATCGATGAAGGGGATATATTAAAAATTGATACTCGTTCAGGAGAATATATTGAACGAGTGAAATCTTAATCGTAGTTTCAACGGTTATACATAAATAATTAAGAGAGAATAATGTGGCAAGATAAGCTTAAAGAAATCATTTATTTATTAGAAAATAGCGATGTGAATGAAATTGATGTCAATTTTTGGGGTCGTCGTTTCCGTGTGGTGAAGTCTGCGGGCGTAAATACAGCCCCTGAAGCAGCTCCAGTGGCAACCCTTGCGGCAGCACCAACGGCACCTATAACTGAATCCACCCTAGCTGAAGCGCCAGAATCAGCCTCAGCGGATAGTGGAGAAGAAATACTATCCCCAATGCCTGGCACATTTTATTTGGCATCATCTCCGGACGCAGATCCTTTTGTAAAAGTAGGAGGTACGGTGAAAGAAGGGGATACACTTTGCATTATTGAAGCCATGAAGATTATGAATGAGATTGAAGCAGAACAAAGCGGCACCATCACCAAAATACTGGTGGATAATGGAAATGCCATTGAGTACAATCAGCCACTCTTTCTCATTGACCCTTCGTAATCAGGGGATACCATGTATAAGAAAATCCTGATTGCCAATCGTGGTGAGATTGCCCTTCGTGTCATTCGTGCTTGCCATGAATTGGGACTCAAATCGGTCGCAGTCTATTCCACTGTGGATGAATATTCCCTCCATGTGAAATTTGCAGACGAAGCGGTTTGTATCGGTCCGCCACCCAGTACTGAATCCTATTTGAATATTCCACGGATTATTGCCGCTGGTGAAATCACCAATGCAGATGCGGTCCATCCGGGATACGGATTTTTAGCAGAGAATGCCGAATTCTCTAAAATTTGTGTAGAAAATGATTTTGCCTTTATTGGTCCCAACGCCGATATCATTAATTCAATGGGTGATAAAGCCCAGGCAAAGAAAACCATGGCGGCGGCTGGTGTACCTATCATCCCCGGTAATGAAGGTGTGTTAAAAGATGCAGCGGAAGCGAAAGCTATGGCCAATGAAATGGGCTACCCCGTCATGCTAAAAGCATCCGCAGGCGGCGGAGGAAGAGGAATGCGATTGGTCCGGGAAGAAAGTGAAGTGGAACAGGCATTCACCATGGCATCTAATGAAGCGCTCACTGCTTTTAACAATGGGGACATGTATATTGAAAAATTTGTAGAGAATCCCCGCCACATTGAAATCCAGATTTTGGCCGATGCATATGGAAATGCAGTTAGCCTTGGCGAAAGGGAATGTTCCATCCAACGCCGGCACCAGAAATTAGTGGAGGAATCACCTTCTCCCGCAGTAGATGAAGATTTACGGAAACGTATGGGCGAAGCAGCCGTAGCCGGCGCCAAAGCGGTAAATTATGTGGGAGTAGGTACAGTAGAGTTTCTTTTGGATAAAAATAAAAATTTCTATTTTATGGAGATGAATACCCGGATTCAGGTGGAGCACCCAATAACAGAAATGGTGACTGGGGCGGACTTGATCAAATGGCAGATTCGTACCCATGCGGGAGACAAATTCCCTGATTATTTCTATAATATGAAACTCCGGGGCCATTCCATTGAGTGTCGGATCAATGCAGAAAATCCCGATATGAATTTTGCCCCATCACCCATGCCCATCACCAGCTTTCATATGCCCGGCGGTAAAGGGGTCAGGGTGGATTCCCATGCCTATCAAGGATACCACATTCCATCTCATTATGACTCCCTCATTGGGAAATTAATCGTCCATTCACCGGATCGTGCTTCAGCCATCAACCGTATGGAGCGTGCCCTGGAAGAGACCATTATTGAAGGGCCGAAGACATCCATTCCTTTCCACCAGGCAATCATGAAAGATGAAACATTTCGTAGGGGTGAATTTGATACCAGTTTTATCGAAACATTTAATTACAAGAAAAAGGATGAAGCAGAATGAGCTTGCCACAAGATTTAAAATATACCAAAGAACATGAATGGGTGAAAGTAGATGGTGTCACCGCCACCATCGGTATCACCGACCACGCCCAAGGTGAACTGGGAGATATTATTTTTGTTGAATTTCCTGACATCGATCAAGAGATTGAAAAAGATGAACCCTTTGGGACCATCGAAGCAGTGAAAACGGTTGCAGATTTATTTGCACCCATTTCTGGTACGGTGACTGAAATCAATGAAGATTTAGAAGATAGCCCCGAATCGGTGAATTTTGATCCTTATGGTGAGGGGTGGATTGTGAAAGTATCTATCGGTGATGCAGGGGAGTTAGACGAACTTATGACATCGGAACAGTACGATGAGCTAATATGTTAATGCTGGATGTACGTCAAATCATACGGGATAGTGCCGACGTAAAACAGGCTATGCTGGACCATTGCGCCGATGCGATTCAATCCGCTACAGATCTAATGGTCAGTGCAGCCCTAGATGGAAAGAAAATATTATGGTGCGGTAATGGCGGCTCTGCTGCGGATGCCCAACATATGGCTGCTGAACTCATGGGGGGGCTCCGAGATCACGATCGTCCTGCTATTCCATCCATCGCACTCACCACCGATTCTTCATTTGTCACGGCCTGGGCCAATGATACTGATTATGAGTCTATTTTCTCTCGCCAGATTGAAGGATTGGGTGAAAATGGAGACGTGCTTGTGGCCATCTCTACCAGTGGTAATTCCGGGAATGTGATTCGGGCCATTGATGCTGCAAAGGAAAGAAACATTTCGGTCATCGTTCTGACGGGGAAATCCGGTGGTAAAATGGCGAACACCGGCGATGTGACTATTTGTATCCCCAGTGATGATACCCAACGAATTCAAGAAGGCCATCTATTGGCAGAGCATATTTTGTGCGAATCGGTTGAAGCCGCAATTATGAGCGACTAATGAAACATTATATCCGGGATTATATGACCATGCTCAAAGTAGAGCGCAACCTGGCCCAAAATTCACTGGAGTCCTACGAGCGTGATCTTCTTCAGTATCACGATTTCCTGGAATCGGAACTCAACATCAAATCTATATTAAATGTAACCCTTGGTCACATCCGGTCTTATCTCAGAACCATGAATGATAAAGGATTGGCAGCCAATTCGGTAAAGCGCGCAGTCTCTTCTATTCGGACTTACCATAATTTTCTATCGGCAGAAGGGCTTATGGTTGATAATCCTGCCCAATTGTTAGATGCGCCGAAAATTCCACAAAAATTACCAAATATTCTCACCATTCAAGAGGTGGATGATATCCTAAGTGTTATTCCGGAAAAGGCACCTATGGCTAAAAGAGACTTGGCTATTTTTGAAATGATGTATTCCTGTGGACTTCGTGTCACTGAACTCTGCGATTTCAAAACAACGGATATTTTATGGGATTCAGAAATGATTCGTGTGTGCGGTAAAGGGGATAAGCAGCGGTTTGTACCCATTGGTCCCATTGCACGAGAAAATCTTAAAAATTATTTGAATCATGAGCGACCTGCTTTGACTGATAAAAACTCAAACGTGGCAGAGGTATTTTTAAGCCGTAATGGAAGAAAGTTGACTCGGATGATGATTTGGATATTATTGAAAAAATGGTCCGAAGCGGCAGGGGTTGATAAGGAAGTGAGTCCCCATACATTGCGACACAGTTTTGCCACACACTTATTAGAGGGTGGCGCAGACCTACGTTCCGTCCAGGAGATGCTGGGCCACAGCGATATTGCCACCACACAGATTTATACCCATGTGGACAAAGCCCATTTAAAAGAAGTCCATAAAACATTTCATCCGAGGTTTGACTGATGCTATTTCGACTCCCACCTGAAGTATTGGTGATGCTTATTCCAGTGCTGCTATTTGCATTGGTATTCCATGAATTCTCACATGGATGGGTGGCCAATAAGTTGGGTGATCCCACGGCGAAATACGCAGGACGCCTCACTCTAAATCCTATGGCCCATTTGGATATGTTTGGCTCGCTCATGATTTTGTTTGTAGGATTTGGTTGGGCAAAGCCTGTACCGGTGGATTCCCGTTATTTGGCCAATCCCCGAACGGATATGATGAAAATTGCATTTGCAGGTCCTGCAGCCAATTTACTCTTGGCTTTTGTAGCAGGGACTATCATTCGATTCACGGGCTACATGGGTCCATTCACCACCATGCTCATGATGTTTACCCAAATCAATATTATGCTGGCCGTCTTCAATATGATTCCCATTCCGCCACTGGATGGTTCACAAATTTTCTCAGGATTGATGGTAAGAAAAAATCCAGACTTGGTCATGAAACTCCAAATGTATGGTCCACAAATCCTCATGGGACTCATCCTTTTTGGCATATTTACATCCTTCTCGCCCATCTGGATTATCATCAGTCCCTTCGTTAATTTTTTTATGTTTTTATTTGCAGGTATGTAATGCAAACGTTCTTCAGACGTATCATTCCTGCGCGGCGAAGTAAACGCTCAATCATGGGTACCATTGGTGTACTTATAGTCGTTCTGTTCTTAATCAATTATCTACTAAAAATAGCCCAGGCTGGATAATGAAACTCATTGAATGTGTACCCAATTTTAGTGAAGGCCGTGATGGCGCCAAAATTGAGACCATCACTGAGGTTATTGGTGCTGTAGATGGTATTACCATTCTGGATGTGGATCCCGGTGCGGATACAAATCGTACTGTAGTTACTTTTGTGGGGGAACCGAATGCGGTGGCTGAAGCGGCATTTCAAGGCATCAAGACTGCCTCAGAAGTGATTGATATGAGTCAGCAAACTGGAATCCATCCACGCATGGGTGCCACGGATGTATGCCCCTTCATTCCTGTGAGTAATGTGTCTGACGAAGAATGTATTGCGCTTTCTAAACAAGTTGGCCAGCGCGTGGGAGATGAATTGGGGATTCCCGTTTACCTTTATGAAAAATCAGCCCAGAACAAAGATCGGATTAAACTGCCGGATATTCGAAAAGGTGAATACGAAGGTCTTGCAGAAAAATTAACAGACCCCAAGTGGAAGCCCGATTTTGGTCCCACCAAACTCAATGTAAAAGCAGGTGCTACGGTCATGGGCTGTCGTGAATTTCTCATCGCGTATAATATTAATCTTAATACAAAGGACCATCGCTTGGCCACGGACATTGCATTTGAACTCCGTAAAGCGGGGCGGTCTAAGCGTGTACCCAACCCTAAATCAAAGAATTTATTGGACGGTGAAATTGTCCGCCATGAAGATGGGAAGCCAGTAAAAGTTCCGGGCTTGTTTAAAGATGTGAAAGGGATTGGCTGGTATGTGGATGCCTTTAATCGGGCTCAAATCTCCATCAATTTCAATAATTATAAAGTGTCCACCATTCATGATGTATATGATGCAGCCTGCCGACTGGCAGATGAGAGAGGCATCCGGGTGACGGGAAGTGAACTGGTGGGGCTTATACCTTTAGAAGCCATGGTTATGGCGGGGAAGCATTACCTAGCAAAACAGAATCGTTCTATCGGTGTTCCTACTGCAGACATCGTGGAATGTGCAGTTCAGTCATTGGGATTGAATGATGTGACAAAATTTGATCCTCAAGAAAAAATTATAGATTATGCTGTTACTTCCGAAGATCGGCCATTGATGGGATTAACGGGCACAGGATTCGTGGAAGAACTTTCCACCAATAGTCCTACTCCCGGCGGCGGATCGGTGTCCGCTTTGGCGGGAAGTTTGGGTGCAGCATTGTCATCCATGGTGGCGGCTTTGACCCATGAAAAGAAAGAAATGCTGGACAGCAAACCAGAAATGGATGCAATAGGGGTAGAAGCCCAAGCTTTGAGAGGTCGGCTATCCTTTTTGGTGGATGAAGATACAAACGCATTCAATAAAGTGATGGATGTAAACCGGTTACCTGCCACAACACCGGAAGAGGAAGAAACGAAATCAGCAGCCTTGGTATCTGCAAATAAATATGCCATTGATATTCCATTTGAAACGGCAGAAAAATGTTATCACGTGATTGAATTGGCAGAAATATTGGTGGAAAAAGGAAACCCCAATTCTGTCTCTGATGCTGGTGTAGCTGCAGAAGTAGCATTAGCCGGGGTCCGTGGTGCATCCATGAATGTACTAATCAACCTCCAGGGAGTGGATGATCAATCCTTTTGCAATGAAAAACGAAAAGCAGTGGATGAATTGATCCAAAAGGCAGAGGCAAAACATAAAGACGTGTTTACCAAAACTTTAGAAGTAATTGAAGGATGAAACCACTGCCCACGAAATACACCAAAAGCACGACAACTATTTTAGTGACTTTCGCGTTTTTCGCGAGCCAACACAATGATTAAGCAATTATCAGAAGACCTGCGCAACAAGATCTCTGCTGGTGAGGTGGTAGAGCGGCCTGCTTCCGTAGTGAAGGAATTGGTGGAAAACAGTCTTGATGCGGGTGCTACTGAAATAACTGTGGTGGTTGAAAAAGGAGGGCAGCAACTTATCCAAGTGACAGACAATGGCTGCGGTATTCCTTCTGATGAATTGCCTGTGGCTTTTGAACGATACAGCACGAGTAAAATCGGTACAGTAGATGATCTATTCGCCATCGATACCTTGGGCTTCCGTGGTGAAGCATTGGCCAGTATTTCTTCTGTTTCTGAGGTCAATGTGGTCTCAGCCAACGGTAGTGATGAAGGGGCAGAAATGGCCATCCTAAATGGGGAGACAGGAGATGTTCAACCGGCAGCGACGGTGCAGGGCACATCCATCACCATCCGCAATTTATTCTACAATACGCCCGCACGAAAAAAATTCTTAAAAAGTCCACGAATGGAATTCCGGAAAGTGGTAGAAATGATTCGCCGGTTTGCTTTATCCTACCCTGATCGGGCCTTTAAGATCATTTCTGATAACAGGGATATCCTCAACCTCCAGCCGGAAGATTTGGAAAGCCGCATTGTCCACGTCATGGATCCTGCTTATCGGGATCAACTTTTACCTTTGAATTATACCAAAGGGGATTATTCCACCTCAGGTTTTTTAGGAAATCTCAACCTTATTCGGACACGCCCTGGTGAGCAGTATATTTTCTTGAATGATCGGTATATCCAAAACAGGCTCATGAATTCCAGTGTTTATGGTGCTTATCGTTCCTTAATTAATCGAGGTGAATTCCCATTTTTTGCACTAAATATCAAAGTACCTCATGATCAGGTGGATGTAAATGTCCATCCCATGAAAACGGAGGTGCGATTCAAGGACGAATGGCGAATTTATCATGTGTTGAAGTCTGCTGTGGAAGAAGCACTGAACCCCATCTTAAACACGATTCCCGATTTTGATAAACCGGATACGGGCAGTCAGTTTGATTTTCCCACATCATTTACACCCCAAGAAGGACAGTTGAATCCCGATCAGAAGGGTTTGGACTTATCCGCATCTGCAGACACAGCCATCAAATTTCAACCGGCGGTGGATCGGGCCAAATCATATGCATCCAAACTGGCTTCTCGCCCGGAGCCCGATTCAGGGAAGGTAGATTTGGAAAATATCTGGCAGGTTCATTCAAAATACATTGTTTCGCCCATCTCAAGCGGTTTGGTCATTATCGATCAGCATGTGGCCCACGAACGAGTGTTATTCGAAGAAGCAATGGCTGCTTTCGATGCCAATGCCATGGCGGCTCAGACCTTGCTCTTCCCGGAAGTGATGGAATTCTCTCCCGATAATTTTTCCACTTTATTAGATGTATTGCCTTACCTTGAGAAAATGGGTTTTCGTATGAAAGAGTTTGGTGAAAATACGGTCATGATTGAAGCTATCCCTTCTGAATTGGCATGGGGGAATGAAAAAAATATCATCCGTGAAATGCTGGATAATTATTTGGAGACTCAAAAAAAGTATGCTTCTTTTCAGGAGGCATTGGCTGCCAGTTTTGCCTGTAAAGCGGCTGTGAAGGCGGGGGATGTGCTCAATATAGATGAAATGCGGGAATTGGTGAATCGTTTATTTGGGACGAAGCATCCTTACTACTGTCCCCACGGTCGGCCCATTATCGTCCAGTTGTCTATGGATGAACTGGATCGCCGCTTCGAGCGAATCTAGTTTTTCACATCTTTTGACCCTCGGTGAATGAGTATCTCATGGCTGCGATGCTTTGCATATAATATTTTTCAAAGTTCAGTTTAATTTGAAATGATCCAATTGACCAAAACATGATAGATTTGAATAAAGTAATCACCATAATCGGTCCCACCGCCAGCGGAAAGACATCCATTGCCGTTGCATTGGCTAAATCCCTTGATGGGGAAGTGGTGGGGCTGGATTCACGCCAAATATATGCAGGGATGTCTATCGGTACGGCTCAACCATCTTTAGAAGAGCAGTCGGGGGTTCCACATCATTTATTTGGCATTAAA
>DKLW01000046.1:0-5856 GCA_002455835.1 Fidelibacterota bacterium UBA6630
AAATTGGCCTAATTGATGGATCTGCAATTTTTGCATGGATCTGATCCCGTTTTCTGGATTGGCCTTTTGAGTGTCTTTGGGCTTGTGGTATTACTATATCGAATTTTGCCGAATGAAAAATGGTATCCGATCCTATTGGGTTTACGTGCATTCATATTGTTATCCATTTTATTTTTATTGTTGAATCCTGTACTTATGGTTCGATCTGAAAAATCTCAACAGTTGAATTGGGCGATTTTTGCTGATAATTCCGCCAGTATTAATAATCATAAAGCACCTTCATTAAGTGCAATTCAATCCGGCTTAACCTCTATAGTCAATCAATTATCCGAAAAAAATATTGACATAGATTTTTATCGTTTTGATACTGAAATATCAAAAGAAAATAAATATACAATTGATGGAAATGGTGTGACCACTAATCTCGGACTTATTCCAAATATTGTAGAGAAAGATGCTTCAACACTGGCAGGCGCTATTGTTATTTCTGATGGATTGATTACAGAAGGAAAAAATCCCCTGGATGACCTGAAACAATTGTCCATACCTATCCATACCATTGGCATTGGGGCAGGGAGCGAATTGGTTGACGTATCGGTTCAATCGATTGATGTGCCCACTGTTGTGCTTAAAAGCGATGGTGTACAGGTAAAAGCGATTGTGCAATCCATGGGGCAAACTCGAGATCGGCTAAGCGTATCATTATATCAGGGCAAGAAACTTTTAGGCTCAAAGCATATTCGGATAGTGGGGCAGGGCGCTAAGAAAGAAGTGCAGTTCCGGTTTACACCAAAAGAAATTGGCCAGCAAAATTATGAGGTTCGTATTTCATCGGTAGAAGATGAAATCAATATTGTCAACAATCGCCAGTCTTTTCATTTAATGGTATTAAAAGATCAATATAAAGTGGCATTAATTACAGGGAGCCCCAACAAAAATACATCCACATTGAAACGATTGTTAAAGAAAAATCCACGTATTCAATTGGATCATTATATAAGGATTTCTGAATCTCGTTTTAAACCGGCAATCAATTCATTTTGGTCTACACCTTATGAATTAATCATTTTGGATAACTATCCCATTAAACCATTATCTGCAAATTTCATAAGAATCCTAGGTAAAAAAGTTGTTACCCATCAGTCGGCCATGATGCTATTGGCCGGCCCGAACCAATCCAATCATTCTTTAAAAGGATTGACGTCAATTTTGGGCGTTACCGTACATGACAGTATTAATTCGGATGAACCATCCTATTGGGAATTCGCATCTGAATCGGCAGACTTTAAGAGTGATTATTCACCCCTCACCCAAGGACTGAATCTATCAACTGATGGAGATTTCTCGGAAGAATTGGCAATTTATGAATCCGGTTGGCCGTTATGGGCTCGAAATCAAAATGGTAATATTCGTACGTCAGTGATTACGGCAACGGATCTACATGTGTTACATTATCAACAACGAGATCACGATACACAGAATCCATTTTCGTATATCATTAATGGATCTACCGATTGGCTGCTAAAATCAGGGGGAGCCTACGAAAATTATTTTCGCCTGAATAAGAATCGGTATCAGCAAGGGGAGATGGTACAAATAACAGGTACCCAACCATTTACATCTGGTCATTCTGATCGAAATGCTTCAATAAACATCTATGATGGACAAACAAATCTATTTTCAAGAGACATTACCTACAATATTGAAACAAATCGGTGGGAAGGTGTATTCAGAGCACCCAAGCCGGGAAATTATACTTTCGTCATTCAAATGGGGTTAGATGAATCATCCATACTATCCGGTCAGTTTCAGGTATTGGAAAGTCAAATTGAATTGAGCCAAGTATATTTGAATAAACCATTATTAACCTCCATAGCGAAAGCGAGTAAGGGCCAATATGTAGATTGGCAGAATCGTTCAGAACTCATTGATTCAATTTCACAAAAAGTTCGCCGTGAATTCAAGGCGGATGTCATTAAATTCAATGAGAATAAAACATTCTTAATTGTCATGATTCTATTTTTGTGTATTGAATGGATTGTTCGTCGTCAAAAAGGATTATCTTAAGCTTAAGGGTTCATTAACTTTATGAAAAAAATTACCATTATTGGAACAGGGTACGTGGGATTGGTCAGCGGTGCAGGCATCGCTGAATTTGGTCACCATGTAACCTGTGCAGATATTGATCAAGAAAAAATAGATCAATTAAAGAAAGGGGAAATCCCTATTTATGAGCCGGAATTAGATGCTCTGGTTTCGGACAATGTAAACAATGGACGACTATCATTTTCGAACGAAGTTAAGTCATGTATTGAAGTAGCTGACATTATATTTATTGCTGTAGGTACACCGCAGGGCCATAATGGTGAAGCAGATTTGAGTGCAATAAAGACCGTGGCTGAAACCATTGGTACCCATATGAATGGATATACGCTTATTTGTACCAAGAGTACAGTTCCTATTGGTACTGGAAAAATGATTGAATCGATCATTAAGTCAAAAAACCCAAATGCAAATTTTGATTATGTATCCAACCCGGAATTTTTACGTGAAGGGGCTGCTGTAAAAGATTTTCTTCATCCTGACCGCATTGTGGTGGGAACTCGATCAGAAAAAGCGGCATCCATTATGCGGAATGTATATCGGCCACTTTATATCAATGAAACACCCATCGTTGCCACTACAGTTGAAACTTCAGAAATGATTAAATATGCCTCCAATGCATTTTTGGCCTTAAAGATCAGTTATATCAATGAAATTGCCAACCTTTGTGAAGCGGTGGGCGCGGATGTGCATGAAGTGGCAAAAGCCATGGGGCAGGATGGACGAATCAGTCCAAAATTTTTACATCCAGGCCCTGGTTTTGGGGGTTCCTGTTTTCCAAAAGATATAGAAGCATTGGCGGCCACAGGTCGTGAAAATAGTTCACCCATGCGTACCATTGAGGCGGCGATTCAAACCAATGCGAATCAAAAATTGAAAATGATAGATAAATTAGTGGCATTATTAGGCGGCGATGTGAAAGGTAAAACAGTGGCTATATTGGGACTGGCTTTTAAGCCCCAAACCGATGACGTTCGGGACGCAGCATCGCGGGTTATTATTCCTGAATTGGTGGACAAGGGTGCAACAGTTCATGCTTATGATCCTATTGCCATGGACAATTTCAAACGTCACCATTCAGATATATCATATTTTGAAAACTGGCAGGCCGCAGTGTCGGATGCGGATGGAGCAGTCATCTTAACAGAGTGGAATGAATTCAGGGGCATGGATTTATCGGATCTCAAATCCAGAATGGCATCACCAGTTATTTTAGATACAAAAAATATTTTAAGTATTCAGCAACTCAAATCATTGGGATTCACTTTTGACAATGTGGGACGAACTGCAATTTGATGAAAATTCAAAAAACAGCCATTCTTGGTGTGGCCCTGATTAAACCTCAGGTTCATGGAGATGAGAGGGGTTACTTTTTAGAATCCTTTAAAGAAACAGAATTTTCTGCCCTAGGGTTGCCTACACAATTTTTACAGGATAACCAGTCCAAATCTAAACGGGGTGTATTGCGGGGGCTTCATTATCAATTAAATCATCCTCAAGGGAAATTAGTATGGGTTACCCACGGAAAAGTGTTAGATGTGGCTGTGGACATCCGAAAAGGATCACCTACATTTGGTCAATCCGTATCCACTCTTCTGGATGATGAGAATCATCACCGGCTTTATGTACCTCCCGGTTTTGCCCATGGTTATTATGTATTATCGGAAACGGCCTTGTTTCAATATAAATGTACAGACATTTATCATCCTGAAGATGAATACGGTATAAAATGGAATGACCCTGATATTGGTATTTCTTGGGGAGATGGGGATAAATTCGTGTCTTCCAAAGATGCACAATTATCCACGTTGAAGGATATGGATGAAGCCTTATTACCACAATATGAAATGATAGACTAAATGATTTCCATAGATTTAATTCGAAAACAAACTGATCTTGTTCAAGAAAAATTGACATGTAAAGGTGAAAATATTTCTTTAGATAACTTGCTCAAACTGGATGGAGAATATCGAAAGCATTTATCTAAAGCCAATGATCTCCGGGCAGAACGCAATAAAGCGTCAGAAGATATTGCCAAAGCCAAACGGGCCGGTGAAAATGCAAATGAAGCAATTTCGGCCATGCGAAGCGTAGGTGACGAAATTAAATCTTTGGAGGAAAAAGCCCAGTCTCTAAAATCTGAAATAGATGAAAATTTATTGGGGATTCCAAACTTACCCCATGATTCCGTGCCCACAGGTGAAGGTACATCTGATAATGTTGAAGTCAGGCAATGGGGCACGCCTCTAGAATCTGATTTTGAATTAAAAGACCATTTGACATTGGGAGAAAATTTAGGCCTTTTTGATTTCGAACGAGGAGCCAAAATCTCTGGTTCAGGTTTTCCGCTCTATACGGGAAAAGGCGCCAAATTAGAACGGGCTCTGATAAACTATATGTTGGATGTACAAACGGAACAACATGGCTATAAAGAGGTATTCCCACCTTTTGTTGTTCGTTCTGACTCTGCTACAACGACAGGACAACTTCCAAAATTTGCTGAAGATATGTACTCTTCTGAAAAGGATGGGTTATGGTTGATTCCTACGGCAGAAGTGCCTGTCACTAATATCCATAAAGATGAAATTCTTTCTGAATCCCAATTACCCATCAATTATGCCGCCTATTCTGCATGCTTCCGACGTGAAGCAGGTTCTTATGGGAAGGATACGCGCGGATTTTTGCGTTTGCACCAATTCAATAAAGTAGAGTTAGTAAAATTCGTGAAGCCTGAAACTTCTTATGATGCCTTAGAAGCGTTGGTTACACATGCAGAAGCAATTCTCCAATCTTTGGAACTGCACTACCGCGTGGTTGAATTATGCGCTGGCGATTTGAGTTTTTCGGCAGCCAAATGTTATGATTTAGAATTATGGGCACCTGGTGAAGGGAAATGGCTCGAAGTGTCTTCTTGCAGCAATTTTGAATCATTTCAAGCCAGACGTGGTAACATCCGTTATCGCCTCGAAGATGATAAAAAAGTAAAATTTATTCATACCTTGAATGGAAGCGGTGTAGCCACACCAAGATTGTTGGTTGCGCTGTTGGAAACGTATCAAAATGAAGATGGATCCATAATTGTACCGAAACCATTGCAGCCTTATGTAGGGGCGGAGGTGCTTCATTAATATCCGATCTCTTTGGTTTTTATTGAATATATTTGTTTGGACGATTGTTTTTGCCACCATTGGGTTGATTGGATGTTTATTTGAGTGGCGGGGAAAATTCTTGGGATGGATTGCTAGAATTTGGGGTAAGGTCATCCTAAAGGTGGTTGGAATTCAATATAAGGTCAATGGATTAGAGAACTTGGATCCGAATAGGGATTATGTTTTTGCCGCCAACCACGAATCGGCCATGGACATTCCATTAACATTTGCCAGTTTACCTTTTCATATTGTTTCCATATCCAAAATTGAACTCAAATGGATACCCATTTTTGGATGGGCCATGATGGCGGGCGGGCATTTTTTTGTAGACCGCCGAAACTATAAACAAGCAATGAAATCTTTGGAGAAAGCCAAGAAATCCATGGCAAAAAATCCACGATCCATCATTTTATATCCCGAAGGAACCCGATCGATGAATGGGGAGATTATGCCCTTCAAAAAGGGTGGATTGATATGGGCCTTAAAAATGGGTGTGCCGGTTGTACCTTTGGCTCTTTGCGGCACACGCGGTACACTAAAAAAAAATCATTGGTATTTAAAAATCATTCCTTAATAGTGGAGGTTGGAGTACCTATAGAAGCGG
>DKLW01000057.1:0-21991 GCA_002455835.1 Fidelibacterota bacterium UBA6630
CAGATCCATCAATTAGGCCAATTTCATATTGGGAAGAATGGGAAAATCAACTGAAGATGTTTTCTCCGAATTCAAATATAATTCACCCAAATAGGCAATCATTGCTGCATTGTCTGTGCAATAGGATAGTGCAGGGAAAATAATCTTTTTTTGGGGCATTATTTCCTTTACATAATTCCTCATAAATTGATTGGCTGCCACACCACCGGCAATGACACAGGTGTCACAATTTGATTTTTCCATGGCCCATTTTAGTTTTGTTGCTAATGCTTCAATAATGGCAAACTGGTAACTAGCAGCTACATCTGATTTTGTTGCATCTTGATTGGATTCCATATGATAAAGTAATGCTGTTTTTAATCCGCTGAAACTGAACTCTAAATTTTGATTTTGCATTAATGCTCTTGGAAATTCTATCGTATGCATATCCCCTTGGCTTGCCAATTTTTCAATTTCCGGTCCACCGGGGTACCCCAATCCTAATATCCGGGCACCTTTATCAAAGGCCTCTCCTGCAGCATCATCCCGTGTTTCACCCATGAGATCGTAATCACCCAAACCATCCACGTACCAAATTTGTGTATGGCCGCCTGAGACCAATAAGCAGATGAATGGGAATGTTAACGCTGGATCGGCCAGAAAGTTCGCAAAGATATGAGCTTCTAAATGATTAACCCCAATAATGGGCAACTGGAGTCCTTGGGCCAACCCTTTGGCAAAACATACACCCGTAATCAATGTACCGGAGAGTCCAGGTCCTTGTGTGACGGCAATACCATCTAAATCTGCTTTGGAAAGATTGGCAATCTGGAGTGTATCCACCACCATTTCATTGAGGAGTTTTTCATGCTCTCTTGAAGCAATCTCGGGTACAACACCACCATATTTTCTGTGAATGGTTTGGGTGCTGACTTGAGAAGAAAGAATGCGGCCATCCTGTGAAATGGCTGCTGCAGTTTCATCACAGGATGTTTCAATCCCAAGGACGATCAACCGACCCTCTTGGTGACCACCAGTTCGATTTGCGTTGGTGAAAGGTCCATCCATTCGATCACATCTTTGGGGGTGCGAACCTTTAATTCGTAGAATTGTTGTTGGGCATTCCAATCGTTAAAATCAATTGAAATTTCAATATCTTCCGGCTGCAATCCTGCAATGAAATCTGTCCCTCCTACCACCGTTAAGGATACGGTTTGGGGACTGACAAATGCTTGAAGATTTACCCTTTCATTTTTGATTTTTACAGGAATTTCACTAATAATCCGCTCACTAATAGATTGAATATCCTGACCAAAAATTACGGTTTTGGGTGTGTATTCAATCAGTTGACCGCGGATAGAAGCCAATTCCAAAGTAAGGGATATTCGAGTGGTTGCATTTTGGATGGTATCAGGTATTGTGGAAACGGAACCAATCCCCTCTACAATATTCCGTGATCCGGCGATTTTGATTGTTTCTGGTGAAATACTGGATTTTCCAACCAGTGTATATCCGGGTGCAGGGCGAATAAGAAGGACAGGAGCAACTGTAACCATCTTTTCTTTATATTCATCCAAACTGATGTGGATCGAACTGGGATAAATCACTTCCACATATTCCACATCAAAATTTGAAGGAATGGCTACTTTTTGCGGATACCGTTCAAAATAATCATTGAGTATAAAATCATATTCTTCGGATATTCGTTCCAAATCCAAAACTAGTTTAAAATCAGGAATAAATTGTTTCAGGATTATGGTTTTGAAAAGGGACCGCCCCGTACCTTTTATTCGCACTTTTGCAAAGTCGGGGACTTCTTCACCCAAAGCGTGACGGGCAGGTAGGTTACGTGCTTCAATCGGCATATCCACAACCATGGCATATTGGTTTTCGCTTACAACAAATAACCAAAGCAGGCCAGCCAAGCCGATAGCACCAAGTCGAATTCCTAGATTTTTCAAGGAGAAGAAGGATTTGAGGCTGTCTGGATTAAATCCTTTCCCCATAATAAATAATTGTCAGGCCAAGTGGCAGAGACTATTCGTCCACTGCCGCTGTATCACTTTCAGTTTCTTCAGAGGATTCCATTGGGATTTCTATTTTTTCACCCTCCGGTGCAACCTGACTCTCAAGGAATTCCTGAACGTCATCCTTCTGTGTAGGTTGATCGGCACTAAGCTCTTCAACATACAGGACTACTTTTTTATCGTCAGGTTTCACTTCCATGACCACACCGCCCATGGTTTGACCGGCTTTATATTTGGATGAAAGTGCTTTCCGCTGCCGTTTGGGTTGGTGGCCAAAAGGAATAATGCCTTCCACATCATTTTCTAAGAGTAAAATAATTCCCTTATCCAAAACGCGGACTACTTCACCTTCTACTTCTTTACCAGTTTCAAAGTTTTTAACCAGTTTAGGCCATGGATCATCTTCTACCTGTTTAAGGCCTAAGGCAATCCGTCGGCTCTCGCGGGATACTTCCATTATCCGAACTTTAACTTCTTGCCCCTTCTCAACCACTTCTTTCGGATGGCGAACTATTTTGGTCCAAGAAAGATCGGACACATGGATAAGACCGTCGATCCCTTCTTCCAGTTCAATGAAAGCGCCAAACTGAGTCAAGTTGATGACTTTTCCTTTTACAACTGTGCCCACCATATATTTTTCTTCAATCTGATCCCATGGATCGGCTTGAAGTTGTTTCGCACCTAGACTAATTTTCCGCTCTTCTGTGTTGATGGCCAAAACTACGGCTTCAACTTCGGCTCCAAGGGAATACATTTCTGATGGATTTTTCACATGACGCGTCCAAGACATTTCGGAAACATGAACCAATCCTTCAACACCGGGTTCAATTTCAATAAATGCACCATAATTGGTCATACTGACCACTTTACCTGAGACTTTTTCACCTTCCGGATATCGTTCATCCACATTATCCCAAGGATGGGGTGTCAATTGTTTTAAGCCCAATGAAACCCGTTTTTTGTCTTGATCAAAGTCGATGATTTTCACCGTTAATGTATCATCTATTCCAATTAATTCAGATGGATGATTGACACGACCCCAGCTTAAATCGGTAATATGGAGCAAGCCGTCAATACCTCCCAAGTCAACGAATACACCAAAATCAGTAATATTCTTTACACGGCCTTCCATGACGCTACCCACTTCAAGTTTCTGGAATAATTCATCACGCTGTTCAGCAAGACTTTCTTCTAATATGGCTTTATGAGACACAACCACATTTTTGCGGAATTCATTGAATTTGACCACACGAAGATCCATTTCGGTATCTAGGTATCGATCAAAATCTTTTACGGGTCTCACATCAATTTGGGAGCCAGGCAAGAAGGCTTGAACCCCATTCAAATCCACAATCAATCCGCCTTTTATTCTTCGAACAATTTTACCTTGGATGATTTCGCCTGTATCATGAAATTCACGAAGCTCAACCCAACGGCGCAAGAAATCGGCTTTTTCTTTTGATAGAACTGTTTTGCCGCTATCATCTTCCATTCTCTCCAAGTAGACATCTAGCTTATCGCCCACTTCAGGTAGTGCATTTTCCGCAAATTCATCCCGGCTAATGATTCCTTCTGATTTAAATCTGATATCAATCAGGATTTCTTTTTCATTCATGCCGATGACACGACCGGTCACGATTTCTCTTTCGCTTATTTCTGAGAATGTAGATAAATACCGATCCTGTTCTTCTTGGGGTACCTCTTCAACTACATCTTCATCGATGAGGTCATCTATAGATACCTGACGTATATCATTGAACAGATCGTCAGCGAGATAATTTAATTCTGGTTTTGCTGGTTTTTCAGCTACAGCTTCTTTGGTTTCAGTAGATATTGCAGGCGCTTCATTCTCTTCAATTGCGCTGACTTCTAATTCCTGAGAATCGGGAGTCTGTTCTACAATGGGTTCTTGTACAGTTTCACTCATGGAGGTTTAGTTTCCTATTGTTATTGATTTTACCTTGTTGACCATAAAGTCAACCTGCTCATTGATGGTCAATTGTGTGGTATCCACTTCGACTGCATCATCTGCTTTCCGGAGTGGCGAATGGTCTCTTTCAGAATCCAATTTATCCCGTCTTCTGATTTCTTCCATCAAATCTTCAATGGATTTGTTCTCGCCCAATGCATTGAGATCCAGTTGTCGCCTTTCGGCTCTCACACGATCATCAGCAATTAGAAAGAATTTAATATCAGCATCAGGAAACACAATGGTCCCTATATCCCGACCTTCTAATACACAATCTTGATTGGCTGCAATTTGTCTTTGAATTCGAACCAGCGCTTCTCTAACAGATGCAAGCGCACTAACAGCACTTACGTGATTCGTTACTTCAGCCTGCCTTATTTCTCTAGAGACATTCTCTCCATTTAAACTAACGGACACATCTCCATTTTTCTGACCAAATTCTATATGTGTTTCGGACAGAAGTTGGGCGAGGGCCGCAGAATCAGACAAATCGATATCATGGCGTAAAACGGACAGGGTTACACACCGATACATTGCACCAGTATCTAAATAAGTAAAACCCAACTTGTGGGCCACTAATTTAGCGGAGGTACTTTTCCCGGTTGCCGCCGGTCCGTCTATAGCAACAATCATAACCTATCAACTCTCAATTAGCCAAGAAATTTACTCATTTTTTAAAAGATATACCAATAAATAACCCATAATATATTCAAGGATTCCCCGATTTTAATCGCTGCATTGCCATCATTTCTTCTTTGTTTAAATCACGCCAGGACCCCACCGGGACATCCCCCAACTCAATGGGGCCATATTGTACGCGCTCTAAGCTGAATAAAGTCCGTTTCATTCGATAAACAATTCGACGGACTTCCCTTTTCTTTCCTTGGTATAACTTTAGAAATACAGTAGCTCGCCCTTTCACTTGGTTTTGAGATACCACCTCTGCTTTGCCCCACTCTTTTTGACCAATGTATACTTTGGTAGCCATCCGTTTTATTTCCCAACTACGGAATACCTTATCAATTTCTATTTTATAAATTCTGGGAATACGGTGCCTTGGGTGCATTAACGTATTGGCCAATTGGCCATCATTGGTTAAGAGGAGCAAACCGTTAGTATCTTTATCCAGTCGACCTATGGTGAAAAGGCGCTCATCTGTATGCACCAAATCCATGACCGTTTTTCGCCCCAAAGGGTCCTTGGCTGTGGTAATATAACCGGTGGGTTTATTCAATAAAATAATTCGTGTATTTTGTTCAATTTTCAGTCTTTGATCATCAAAAAATACGTCATCATCATCCTTCACTTGATAGGCGGGATTATTTTCAAGAACGCCATTCACAGTAACCATGGCATTTTGAATATAGCGATCAGCCTCCCGCCTGGATGCCACACCCGCCTGGGCCAGAAATTTATTTAAACGCATTGATTTGTTCCGTGAGTGCTGGCTGTTCTTCTAATAATTCAGCCACTTCTTTCAATTTCGGTAAATCGGCCAATCGGTTTAATCCAAATGCCTGTAAAAATTCATCGGTTGTAGCATACATCAACGGACGTCCCGGGCCCTCATCTCGCCCTCGAATTTTAATCAATGTCTTTTTCAGCAATGTTTTTAATACTCCAGCGCAATCCACCCCGCGAATCGCTTCAATATCAGATCGACTGATGGGTTGCTTGTAAGCGATAATCGACAGTGTTTCAAGAGCAGCTTGGGATAAATGCAATTGTCCTGTTTTATTTAATAGCCTCCTAACATAAATATCATGCTCTGGCTTGGTCCGAATTTGATATCCGCCTGCCACGCTTAATATTTCGATGCCAAAATCGCCTGACATGTATTTTTCTGTTAATGCCTCTACACACGTATCTAGATTCGGGGGATCTTCATCAAATATAAGATTAATCTTTTTCTGAGTTAAGGGTTCAGGGCTTGAGAACAACAACGCTTCAACAATGGGGTTCATTTCTGACATAATCTAATTCTTTTCAAGTCGGTGAATTTCCAAATCATCAAATAAATTATTTTGATAAATGAGGATTTCAAATAAACGCATCAAATCTAAGATGGCCAAAAAGGTAATGATAATTTCCTGTTTATCTTTACACGTCGACAGTAAACGAGAAAAGGTTAACGTACCATCACCATCAAATGATTTTAGAATAAAGCGTTTTTTATCATCTAAACTGATGGGTTCTCGGTGGAGCTCATACGCGGTGATTACGGGCATTCGGTCCATGGCTTCTTTAAAATATTGAGCCAAATCAAACAGATTTACTTTTTTCAAATATACACCTACATCCTCTGTTCCTTCAATCTCTTGGGGACCGGAACGTTCATGACGATAACTCTGGTCATACCATTTCATTGACAGTTCAGAGGATATATCTTTAAATCGTTGATACTCAACCAATTGATCTACCAGTTCTGTCCGCGGGTCAATGGGTTCACCTTCATCGTCCAACTCAGGGCGAGGCAATAACATTTTAGACTTGATTCGCATCAGAGTGGCCGCCATTAGAATAAACTCACCAGCTACGGAGAGATTCATGGATTTCATGTCTTCAATAATCTGAAGATATTCTGCTGTAATTTGCGCAATGGGAATATCATAAATATCAATTTCATCTCGCCGGATAAAATAAAGCAACAGATCCAATGGCCCTTCAAATTGATCGAGCTGAACTTTATACAATGGCATCTCCATAGTTCAAACCCATGGCTTCCCGTGCTTTGGATAAATATACGTCCGCCACTGCGCCTGCTTTTTCTGCACCTGCTTTTAATTGGCCAAGTACATAATCTTTATGATTGAGCAAGTAATCTCTTTTTTCACGATAGGGAGAAAATGTAGTCCAAAAGCATTCGAATAAATCCTGCTTTACATCACCATAACGCATACCCGGGATAGCAAATCGCTCTGCCAATTCTTTTTGCTCATCCTCATTCAAAAATAAAGTATACAGTTGGTAAAGGGCTGTATCAATACTTTTAGGTTGATCAATATCAGTTGAGTCTGTCACAATGGACATAAAACGTTTTCGGATGGCTTTTTCAGGGCCAAAAAGTGGAATGGTATTTCCATAGGATTTACTCATTTTTTGTCCGTCCAGTCCCGGCACCAATTGAGTGGTCTTTTCAATGTCCAGTTCAGGGACTACAAATACATCTCCAAATATTTGGTTGAACCGAATAGCCATATCTCGAGTCATTTCGAGATGCTGCTTTTGATCTTTCCCCACCGGAACGATTTCACCTCCAAATAATAAAATATCTGAAGCCATTAAAATGGGATAGGAATAAAGACCGACATTGGGTTTCAGGCCTTTAGCCATTTTATCTTTATAAGATGTGGCACGATCCAATAGACCCACATTTACAATGTTGGATAAAAGCCATGTGGATTCACACACTTGAGGTACATCACTTTGGATCCAAAATGTGGATCGTTCAGGATCCAAACCCAGTGCCATAAAATCGATGGCAGCATTTAGGGTATTTTCGGAAAGTGTTTTCTTGTCCTGAATTGTAGTTAAAGCATGATAGTTTACAATAAAACAGAATAGATCATTTTCTTCCTGGTATTTTATCATTCTGGACATCATACCGAAATAATTCCCCAAATGCAAATTGCCGGATGGCTGAATGCCGCTCAATACACGTTTCATTTAAAATGACTCCATAAATAGGTATGGGCGCCATGCACCCTGTTTATCATGAATAAATTGCTGAAAATAATGAATCTTATTTGGTTTTTTGGGCATTCGTTTCAAAACCATCTTTGCTTCTTCAGGCGTCCGATCTCCCTTTTTGTGGTTACAAGATTGACAGGCCGTCACCAAATTATCCCATGCATCACCGCCGCCTCTATTTTTTGGCAACACATGATCCAAAGTTAATGGACCCTTTTTTGTATGGCAATATTGGCATTCGTGATGATCCCTGACCATTAAATTTCGCCGTGTTAAAATCACATCCATTTTATTATGGCTAACAAAATCTCTCAGTTTCACAATACTAGGTAAAGGCAGCGTTACCGAAGGTGAATGTATATGTTCACTATATGATTCCAATATATCCACTTTCTCGTTATAAAATAAACAAATGGCTCTTCGTGCCGTGCAAATAT
Source organism: Fidelibacterota bacterium UBA6630 (assembly GCA_002455835.1). Lineage (GTDB taxonomy): Bacteria > Fidelibacterota > Marinisomatia > Marinisomatales > TCS55 > TCS55. The sequence continues at coordinate 8,103 of DKLW01000057.1, forward strand.
CCATGGGGGAATAATTTGTATTCAACACCAATACCGATTGATTAAGAATAGAACCGTTCTTTTTTGGTGAAATCATAGCTTTGAATTTACACCGTTGCTCGCTCAGACAGAATCGATTAGTAAGTCAAATCATTAAAAATTATTAGAACTTGAAACAATTATTTTATCTCCACACTTTTCTATCTAAATTTAGACAACATATTTACCATGTTTTTAGCAGGGAAGGCCGTTAAAATCGGACACAGTACCCGCTACCGTGATCGCTATATAGCGAAAGTCGGGAGACTTGGAAAAACATGATTATCCACTGACTTTCGGGAAGAAAGGTCATGATACGTACTTCACAACAGTCCTATCATTTGCACAATTTAGATTCTTTCTCGCCAACTATGGCGGGCTCTGTTGTCTAAAATAATCCGAACCATAACATTACTCTCTCTTGCTTGGGGAACTACGCCCGATGCAACGGGATTCGTATATCATGGACCACATCCCCTACCCCATGCAATCATCCAAAACTTAACATCCGATGAATGGACTACCACCAATGATTACGGTTATTTTGCCATCAATAGCGTAATTGGGGACTCCATTCGCGTTCTACATTATGGATATGGAAATGCTACACTTCCAGCATCCTCGAGTAGGTTGTATTTTAATCTCAGTCCCAATCCTATACGTATGGGCTCAATAGATGTAAGTCAATCTTTGCCAATGCAATCAAGGCAATTTTTGATTGAGTCTTACAAAGGTGTTAATTCCACATTGTATTCAATACCAGCCCTAAGTATGCGTACATATGGCGGTTCGGCCGGGATTAAAAATATTGCATTGGGCAGCGGATTGTCTTCTCATACAAAAATTGTATGGAATGGGATAGATGTAACTAGTCCTCAAAATGGGGAAGCAGATTTATCTCAATTACCCTCATTCATGATGGACCACATTTCTATTTCTAGAAAACCAGCCATCACGTTTGGCTCGGGCAGCATTGATGGCGCCATTATGATATCCAGTCCAAATGCATCAATGATTGAGGCCAAAATGGGTAGTTTCGGCCGCCGATCCTTAAACGGTATCATCTATATTCCCGGACAACAATGGCAATCCCATTTTGGCCTCGGTCAATCTGAATCAAGAGGAAATTATCCATACATTTTTAATGGGAAATCCGGAGAAATGGCCAACAACGGATTTAAACAATTATTTTATACTATAGGCGCAAAAAGAGCTATTTCTCTCCATTGGTTTATGTCTATGGAATATATTTTTTCTCAGCAAGATAGAGGTGTGTCTGGATTGGTCTTCTCCCCTTCTCCTGATGCCCAACGTCAAGATGAGATTCAATTATTTCAATTCAAATCTATCTGGCAACGCAAAAAGCACCTCTTTTCTATTTCTACCCAAATGCGACATAGTGATGAATCCTATAAGAATCCACAATATGCTGTGAAGAGCCGCCATGATTTGGCTGTAAATCAATTGTCATTTGGCTGGCAGTTTCAGCTCAAGCCATCCATAGATATTGATCAACAATTCCAAATGAAAGCTCAAACGATCACCAGTACAGAAACAGATAATCATGATCAGAAATCTTTTACCTATGCCAATACAGTAAAATGGCAAATTCGTTCGAATCTCACGAATGAAAGTGGCGTCAGATATGATATACAACACAATGGTCTGAAGGCATGGACGTGGCAATCAGGTATTGTCCGACATTGGAACAATTCTCAAGTTTCATTTGTAGCTGGGAATGGATTCCGATTCCCTACATTTAACGATATGTATTGGAATCCCGGTGGCAACCCAGATCTCCGACCAGAAATATCTCATTGGGTGAGATTCGAAAATCAATTTTCCATTTTTAAACATTCTTTCACACTTGGGGCCAGCATAAAAAATAGCACCAATTTAATCCAATGGACCAGCACTGGGTCATTTTGGGTGCCAAAAAATATTGCAGAATCCCAGCGTCAAATATTCACACTGACAGCTCGCGGGCCATTGATGGGTACCATATCATATTCAGGCCATTTCACATTTAACCATTCAGAAGATCTGTTGGCAAAAAAACCACTACGATATACACCGAAATACATGGGAAACATATCACTTCAAATGGATATCTCTCATTTAAATGGATGGTTCTCATTTCATTATTTAGGAGAACGAATATCCATGTATAGTTGGCCAAAAGATGTGATGCTTGCCCCTTACTCAATTTTATCCGGTGGTATAGAACGACCAATTAACGAACAAACTTCAATTTCAATTTTATGTGAAAATATTTTTGACACACCTATTATGACAATGAACGGTTATCCAGAACCGGGTCGAAGTTTTTCTATTCGAATTCAATTCAAACCCCAATTAAAGAAATAATCAAAATGAAAACAATAATCAAACCCTTCCTTGCTATCATCATATGGGTGCAAATCGGCTGCAATGCTTTCTTTCCCAATGATAATGACCCCTTAACTGAGTTAAATGTGTTCATCTTGTGCGAAGGTAATTTTGGTCAATTTAATGCAAGCTTGTGGATGGTTAACCCAGAGCAACCTATTGTAAATGGTCCAATTTACCAAAATCAAACCGGGAAAGTATTGGGGGATGTGGGCCAATCTATGGCCCTATCAGATGATCAATTGTATGTGGTAAATAATACGAGCCACTCCATTGAAATATTTGATCTGAGTGGTGATCAGGCCATCCATACCCAGTCGATAGACTTAAAAGGAACCAGTCCCCGCTATATGGTCATCCACGAAGGTAAAGGATATGTCACCGCTTGGAACAGCAAGGGCATTTTGGTGATTAACCTGTCATCCAACTCCCTTGATAAAACCATCGATCTCGATGGCATGCCAGAAGATATTTTAATTCACGACAATCACTTCTATGTGAGTATAACCATGAAACCGGATTGGTCGTATGACAATCGTGTTTTGAAACTATCCTTGGATGGTAGTATTGTATCCACATACACAGTCATTTCCGGTCCCGGCAGAATGGTAATCCTTGATGGTAAGTTATTTGTAGCCAGCGCTTATTATGATGCAAATTGGAACAGTTTTACCGGCAACAATACCATTGATCTTTCATCAGGTACAGTCACAACTAAATATTTGGGGGAAGCCAATGACATTGGATCAGATTTAATTGTTTTTAATGATAAAATTTATCGATCCTTCAAAGGTGGCGTTGCAAAGTTGAATGGAGATCTTACCATGAATAGAAGTCAAACTATCGGCAGTTCTGATGGTATCTATTCAGCAGCTGCAGTCGGTGATTATATTTTTATTGGGCAAACGGATTATGTGGCACCAGACACCGTATATGTTTTTAACGAAAAAAATGAAATGCTACAAACCTATGAAGTAGGAGCAATTCCCGGTGATTTTATTCTTTATAAAAAGGAGATTGATTAATTATCAAAGGACCAGGAAACACCAAACTGCATCATGCGGCCCAAGGGTGGATATAAGTAATTTTGACGAATCCATGCTTGGTCGCCGGTTTCACCAAATGCATTGAGCAGATTGTTTATCCTATAGGTCACTAACACACCGGATATATTGGCTACTGCCTCAAAGTGCAGAAGCCAACGATCAGGTAATGCCCAATCTGAGTTTTGATGTTTAAAGGGTGTTTGCAAAATGGGGTGAAATGCAAATGAACCCATTCGCCCCTGACTGCCAGTGGCCCAAATAGTGGCATCAATCTTCATGGCATTTTTAAACAGGTTCAGTTTGCCTTTCATCCCTGCTTCAAATTGCGTACCGATGCCCCCTAAATATTGACTAGAATCAAGTTGGGTATAAAATGAAGAAAACAGTCCCCACCCATTCTGAAACCGATAACTGATTTCTCCACCGGCCAGTGTAACAAAGGTACTATCGGTACCAATAAAACTATTTTGGGTTAGAGCCAAGTATCCATTTATATCAAGAGTGGAGGTTTGATAGCCTCCTCGAATGGATGATCGACTCCAATATTCGAATGCAGTGCCATCGGTAGGATCGTCTAAATCCGGATGTTTTGGTGTGGGCGCGCCTAAGGAAGAAAATTTTATATAGCCATTCCCAATCGGCTTATGATAGTCTAATTCCCAGACAAATGGAAATGCATCATCTGAATTTAAAATTTGCACACCACCCATTACGGAAAATAAACCCATTTGCTTTCGTCCATACAACTTGGTCCATACCAATGATCGATTATGGATGGATGAACTAATCTGCTGTGCTTGTTGTTCAATTCCATACACCATGCCGGATGGCGATTTCAATTGAAGATTGAGCAGATTCCTATTGATATCCCGATAATTTGAATCTGACAAAGCAGAATGGTGAACCTTTCGATGTTGAGCAAACTGGGCAAAATGACTATTGACTACCCATTGCCCTATGGGCTGCTCAATTCGAAAACCGGCGGTAATAATATTGTCATTTTCTGAACCATTATAGGTAGAATCGGGCAAACCGCTTCTGGTGACATATCGGCCGGCACTGACTTCTATTCTACGCTCACCCCGCTTGACGCCATAATCCAACCGATAAGTATGATGAATAGGTGATCTTCCCCCAGCGGGGTGAAGATAATATCCAGTATTGCCTCCATGGGTGCGTTTAAATCCGTTGATATGTATCCACTGATTCTTTGCTTCATACTTGGCCCTAAGGTCTAATTGATCATAAATATAATCCCCACGATAATAATCAAATTGGGATGTAGTCCGTATTGAATCAGGCAATGGCTGATATTCGGGCAAATTTCCTGTACTTATTGGTTTGAATTGTTGAGAAGAATAGTCCCCAAATCGTTTGGGAAAAGATGTATATGTACCGTCAAACAGCAAAACGCCGGATGTCCAGCTCCGGTTCCAGAATAGTGAGCCTTCATAAATAAGCATCCCATTTTGCCCACCCCAATCGAAGGGAATAGTCACCTGCCCATGAATGAGCCCCCATAACATACCAGAAAAAATAAATCGAAGATTTTTCATGTAATTATTTTAGATGTTTTACCACTGTGGGAACGGCTATAACAAATAAAATCGCATTGGATATTTCATGTAGTAATGTAAACCCTAATCCTTTTACCAATGTCGCCATGATTCCGGATAGCCCCAATCCTGTCGCAAGCGGAAAAGCAATGAATGTAAAAACATCATACATGAGTGTGGATAGAAAGCCCACAAGTGCCAGCCCAGCCAAAGTAAACGTATTCATCTTTTTTACAAAAAAAATAGGGCGGAGCCATCCGCCCAAACTGCCAATGAGTGACATGGCCACTATTTGTATGATAAATAGTGGCGGAAAACTCAAACCGGAGCCCATGGGGTTCATACCGGAATAAATAAAAATGGCCGTTCCACCAACCAATGCGCCCCATTTCCATCTCAGTGTTAGGCCTGATAAAAAAACGATTACCGTAATCAATTCCACATTGGGAACAATCATCAGTGAAAACCCCATCCCGATAGCCAAGGCGCAAAAAATTGCCGCCCGGACCAAATTATTTAGTGCCATCAGATCCTTTATATAATGGGATTCTAAAATAATTATGGCGGTTCGTAAAGTCTCCAGTTTCCTGATCTTCTGAAAGGGCCTTATCCATGATATTCATTTGGCTGTCCAATACATCAATAAGATGGACCAACAGTGCTTCTTTAAAGGCTGGCTTCTTCGGACTCTGCCATTCATACTTGCCTTGGTGGGACAAGATTATATGTTCCATTTTTAGTCGTAAATCCTTGGGGAATTTTTTAATCTGTTTGGCACCTTTTCTCACCATATCACGCCCCATGACAATATGGCCAATCAAATTTCCTTCTTCGGTAAAATTTGCTTCATAATTCGAATCAATTTCATCCAATTTCCCGATGTCATGAAGTAAAATACCCGAGATCACCAGATCAACATCAACCTCATAGTGGGGTGCCAATCTTTTTGCAGATTTGGCCATGGATAGTACATGCTCCAAGAAACCAGATCGATAATTATGATGCATGGATACGGACGCAGGATAAACCAATAATTTTTCTTTATGATCCTGATAAATTTGAAAAGTTAATTTTTTCAGGAAGGGATTTTTCATGGATTTGATAATGGCCATGGTTTCTTTCCACATGGCCTTGGGGTCATCCTTTGCTGTGGGCACCACCAGTGCCGGATCAAATCCGTAACGTGCATAGTTTTGGACCGTAGCCTTATTGATTCGTTTTACCGTCAATTGAGGCCGATCCATGAAAAGGTCTACCTCTCCTTTGATGGCTACCGCGTCTCCACTATCAAATTTTTCATTATATTCAGAAACTTTGTCCCATACTTTGCAATGGATTTGGCCCGTCTGATCCCGAATCACCAAATCCAAATATAGATCACCTGCGCGGGTGTGACGGATATGCTTTTCAACACATAGGTAAAAGCCTTGGATGGTTTCTCCCGCTTTAAATTTTGAGATGGGTACTATGGACTTCATTGGGACTAAATTTAAGGGATAAACTTACAACATTATTGTTAAAGACCCATGTCCATCAGCATCGAAAAAATCAGTTATCAAAATCAGAAAGACCTCCGAATCTTAAAGTTTGTTCTTTCCAGTTGGTTCAAAAATCCAAAAGAGCTCAATTGGACGGATCCACGGATGAAGTATCCATTTAAGTTTAAAAACTGGGTTGCCCTCACTTATTCAAACGATGACATTGACAGCTATGTCATTAAATCGGATGATTGGATCGTTGGCATGGGTAACATGATGATTAGTGAAGACATAAAGCGGGCCCACGCCCTCCATATTTTTATAGATCCCAAGTTTCGGCACAAAGGCCTCGCGACTCAAGTGCTGGAATTCTTAGAAAAAAAAGCGTGTGAATTGGATATGAAAACAATGACGATTCGAGTCATGCCCAAAAATGAGCCAGCGAAACGTTTATATGAAAAAAAGGGGTTTGAAGTCCATGGCACCTCTAAGTGGGGCAGCCTAATGATGGAGAAAAAACTGATTTAATTTTCTTCCGGATTTGTAGAGTTGGGCACTGGACAATCATCACATTTTGGATTCACGCCCAGCGTTTTGAACTGTATTAAAAATATCCAAATAGCATATATGAATGCAGTCAATCCAATTCCGTATGCAATAATGGTTTGAATTTCCATCAGGAAAAACCCAATAATTTTCCGCCTTGATAGACAGCCATGGCTCCAAAATAAGCCAATGCGGTCATATACACCACCATAAACATGGGCCATTTCCATGAATTGGTCTCTTGGCGAACTACGGCAAATGTAGCCATACATTGGGCTGCAAATACATAAAATACCATGAGTGCCAGCGCCACCAACGGCGTATAGGTAGGTACTCCCGTTTCAGGATGCACATCCGTTTGCATGGCCTCTCTGAGGTTCACCGTTTCCTCCCCAGCATCTTCTACATTATAAATGGTGGACATGGTAGACACCATCACTTCTCTCGCTGCAAATGATGTCAATAAACTGATACCAATTTTCCAGTCAAACCCCAGTGGACGAATGACCAGTTCCATGGCATGACCAATTTGGCCTGCATAACTATGCTGAATGGGGTTCACATCCGAGTTAGGATTATCCTCTTTTGGAAAGGATGCCAGAAACCACAGCACAATGGAAATAGCCATAATCACCTTTCCTGCATTTACTAAAAATAATTTTCCCCGGATGAATACATGACGCAAAACGGATTTAGGAATGGGCGCACGGTAGGGAGGCAATTCCATAATAAATGACGAGGATGATTTTTCACCGACCCATTTGCTAAATACTTTTGCCAAAATCAATGCCACTGTAGTCCCTAAAAAATACATTAGGACTAATGTCAGCCCTTGCAGGTTAAAATAACCACCCACCGTAACTGAAGGAATAAATGCGCCAATAAGTAATGTATACACCGGCAACCGTGCACTGCAGCTCATGAGAGGTAAAATAAGAATGGTAACCAAACGCTCCTTCCAGCTATCGATGGTTCGGGTTGACATAATGCCCGGGATGGCACAGGCATAACCACTCATAAGGGGCAAAACCGATTTTCCATGGAGGCCCATTTTTGTCATACCTTTATCTAACATAAAGGCCACGCGAGTCATGTATCCTGTATCTTCCAAAAGTATAAGAAAAAAACTTAAAATCAAAATTTGGGGAAGAAATATCACGATGGCCCCCACCCCACCAATAATACCCTCAACAAGAATATCACGAAGCATACCCTCAGGCATATTGTTTACCACAAATATGCTGAAATTATCCATACCCAATTGAATCATATCCATGGGTACAGCGGCCCAAGTGAAAATGGATTGAAAAATGAAGTATAAAATTCCCACGAATATAAGTGGCCCACCCCACTGGTGGGTTAAAATTTTATCCCACTGTTCACTGCGAGATGATGCCAATGGTGTTTCGGCTCCACGATGTGTAACTTGAGATAGAATATCATCTATCCAACGGTATCGCAATATAGCTTCTTGATCTCCATCCATCGTCCCCGATTGAATTTTATTCCTCATGGACTGGGCCAAACCAAACCGCGCGGATACATATCCATTATGTTCTGTTGATTTTAAATTGGATACCATTTCTGAATCCATCCAGGGGGGTGAATCCAAAGGAGATTGTTTTCCTTTTCTAGCATTGACAACGGCATTTTTTAAATTGTCTAGCCCTTTATTCAATTTTGCCGAAAGCGGTATGACGTCTGCCACACTCATTTTAGATGCCAGTTTAGCAGCATCAATTTGAGTATGATCCTCAAGCTGATCCACCATATTTAGGGCAATAACGATGGGGATATTCAAATCCTGTAATTGGGATGTGAGATAAAGGTTTCGCCCAAGATTAGTCGCATCCACCACTGAAATGATAACCGATGGGGGTGCCATTCCTTTGGCCCATTGGTCTATTTGCTCCGATACAATTTCTTCATCAAAAGATTCAGCTGATAAACTATAAGTCCCGGGTAAATCTAATAGACGAAAATCACCGTCATCGGTTCTGGCGAGACCTTCTTTTTTCTCGACAGTGATGCCAGGATAGTTGGATACTTTTTGATTTAATCCAGTAAGGAGGTTAAATATAGCCGTTTTACCACAATTGGGATTACCCACAATTGCCACCCAATATTCACCATCGCGGCTGCCTATATTAGAGGATGAAGTAAAATGATGTTTCATGATTGTAGTTTAATTGTCTGGGCATCATCCCAACGGATCGATAAATATGAATGATGGACCTTGATCTCAACGGGCCCTTTTAATGGTGCCATTTTAACCATACGTACGACAATGCCATCTAAGAGACCCAATTCTCTCAGTCGGTTCGAAATAGTCGTGTCTGCTTCTATATTTAGGATAATCCCTGTTCCCCCCGGGGACAGGTCCGTTAAGGTCATGGCTATCGGCAGTTGTTACAAATCACAAATAATTGATGAATATGACGAATGAGTTTGAAACCGAGATCATTCACAATCGTTTCCTGTATTTCTTCAATCGTTTCATCCATGAATTCTTCAATTTTACCACATTGAACACAAATGAGGTGGTCGTGGTGTTCCAAATCCATTTTATGCTCATACCTAGCCCGGCCATCGCCCAACTCTAATTTCCGAACCAAATTATTTTTCACCAATACATCAATCGTGCGATATACGGTTGCACGGGATACACTCATCCCTTCATTCCGAAGTGATAGATAAATTTCTTCGGCGTCACGATGTTCATCCGTTGCACATATTTCATTCCAAATGGATTGCCGTTGCTGGGTGTATCGTAAACCTTCTTTTATTAATGCTTTTTTGAGCTGATTGCGTGATGCCATTTCTTTCCTATACTATTGATAATGAGTCTCAGAACTTAAGCTAAAGTAGCCATAGGATAGAATAATAATCCACCCACCTAATCGAAAATATTATCCTTCGGGTATATCGACTTTTTTAAGGTTGGCGAATTTGACAACGAGTTTCTTTTTCAACCCGTCTTTAAACACGATGCCCACACGTTGGTTTTCACCTTGGCCGCTTAATGCCATTACTTTGCCGATACCGAAAATGGCATGCTCCACGAAATCTCCTACTTGGAAGTCGTCAAACGCAACCACAGTGCGGATCACGGCTGTTTTGGTATGGCGACCCGGCTTGCCCCCTACCACTTTCCGTGTGAGTGCAGATGTAAATGAAATTTTTTCTAACTTTTCTTCGGGCACTTCATGCACAAAACGAGACACCATGCCATAGAGGTCATCCGATCCCATCCGCCGCCGGTGATTTGCATACATTAAATATACTTTATGCATGGCCCGTGTGAGGCCCACATAAAATAATCGTCGCTCTTCTTCCAATTTATCTTTGGTTTCTAAGGCGCTATACATGGGAAAAAGACCATCTTCGAGCCCGGTAATGAATACCACAGGGAATTCCAGCCCTTTCGCTGCATGCAGTGTCATTAAAGTGACGCGATTCGTCTCATCATTCCATTGATCCAAATCGGTCAATAGGGATACCTCTTCAAGGAATTGAGAGAGACCGCCTTCCGGTTCACGGACCATAAAATCATCCACACTTTTCAGGAATTCCATCACATTGTCAAATCGTTCTGCATCTTCCGGTCCTGAACTCTCTTTATAGAATTTTTTGATGCCCGTTTCTTCAATTAAGGTGCGAACCAATTCTCCCGCATTTAGCTTGGGTAATAGTTCGTTATACTTTTTAATTATATTATGGAAGGTGGTCAGCGAATCAGCTTGTTTGCCACGGATGCCCATGGATTCAGGCGCATTCAGCACATCGATCATTTCTTTTTTGTCAGCTTCGGCTTGGATGACACATTTATCCACCGTTTTGATACCAATTCCCCGTGGTGGGAAATTGATGACACGACGGAGTGAAATTGTATCTTTTGGGTTCACAATAATAGAAAGATAGCCGATGAGGTCTTTAATTTCTTTACGTTCATAGAATCGAACACCGCCCACAATATTATAAGGAATACCGGAGCGACGAAATGCATCTTCCAAGGCTCTAGATTGGGAATTGGTCCGATAGAGAATAGCAAAGTCACTAAAATTACGTTTTTGCAGTTTAATCTCTTTTTCCAATGCATTGACCACTGCATCTGCTTCTTCCATCTCATCGTTGGTTTCAATCAGACCCAGCTTTTCACCGGCGCCATTATGAGGAATTAAATCTTTTGGTGCGCGGTTTTCATTGTTTTTTACAACCGTAGCAGCGGCTTCAAGAATATGCCCTGTTGAACGGTAATTCTTTTCCAACTTGAACACTTCACAATTCCCAAAATTCTTTTCAAAATTCAGGATATTTCTAATGTCAGCCCCGCGCCATGCATAAATGGATTGATCATCATCACCTACGACGCATATTTGCTGATGTTCTTGGGCCAAATATTTAACCAGCATAAACTGGGGCTTATTTGTATCCTGATATTCATCCACCAAAATGTACGCCCAAAGTTGACGGTATTTTTTTAATACATTGGGATGCTTTTCGAATATTTCAAGTGGTAGGAGGAGTAAATCATCAAAATCGACAGCATTATTTTCTTTTAATGCCTTCTGGTAATTCTTATAAATCGCGGCGTAGGTTTTTTCGATGACCAGGTGTGCTTTTCTTTTCACCTCATCGGGATGAATCAGTTTATTTTTGAAGTAACTGATTTTATGGCGGACTTCCTGCGGAGTTACATAATTTTTGGGAATATCCATGGCTTCAATCACCACTTTGACCAAAGCAATCTGGTCTTTCACATCAAAAATGGAGAAATCGTGTGTAAACCCAAGTTGATGAATTTCTTTACGGAGGATACGCGCACAAATGGAATGAAAAGTACCCATATTCACTTGGGCTTGCTTTTCTCCTAGAAGGCCATTGACCCGTTTTCGCATCTCCAGGGCCGCTTTATTGGTAAATGTCACCGCTAAAATATGTTCGGCCGGGACGAGATCGTTTTCAATGAGATGAGCAATTTTGTGGGTCAATACACGGGTCTTGCCACTGCCTGCACCTGCAAAAATCAATACAGGGCGACCAAAGGATTCTACGGCTGCTTTTTGAATGCGATTTAAGTTACTTTTACTCATTGAATGTTAATTTACCCTTTATTCAATTTTTTTCTTTTTGCTTCTCGTCTCACTTTTTGAAATTGACGTTTCGCCTTATTATGCTCTGCTTTCGTTTTAGAAAAGGTATGATATCCATCCCCTTTCGCAACAAAATACAAATAATTCGTTTCCGCCGGATTCAGCGCCGCTCTAATGGATTCAATCCCCGGATTATTGATCGGTCCCGGCGGTAATCCATCATTTAAGTATGTATTGTAAGGCGATTTTATTTTCAGATCTTTATTCAATAGCCGGCGCGGTGATCCTTTAATAATATATTGAATAGTCGGATCCGCCTGGAGCCGCATGCCCATCTGCAACCGATTATGGTACACACCTGAAATGATGGGCCGTTCTCGATCATAAATGGCTTCTCCTTCGATTATAGATGCCAGAGTAAGCACTTCGGTTTCCGACATGCCCATATCAGTCATATCTTGCCGTAAATCATCAGTTACATTTTTTTTGTATTCATCCACCATACGTTCGATGATTTCCTGAGGCGTTTCATCCTCTGAGAACCGATAGGTATTAGGGAAAAGATATCCCTCTACCGATTCGCCTTCAATACCCAATTTCCAAAGCAGCAGTTTGTTCCGACAGGCTTCTTCAAAAGCTTTCGGATCCATCCCCAATTTCTCTTCCAGTTCCTTTGCAATAACACGAATGGACCACCCTTCCAGAACTGTCACTCGGTTATTTACATGAATTCCATTCACCAATTGATTAATAATGTCAAAGTTGGTGGCTGCCTTGACCAATTTAAATCGGCCTGCAGGGATGTCTTTTTCATACCCCAATGTCTTCACCGCTAGTAAAAAGGAGCGCTCGTTGCGAATAACATTTTTATCCTGCAAGCTTGCACTAACCTCTTTGAGAGAAGCGCCTTTTGGGACGGTCACCTTCACCGAATCATATGGATTACCTTGGGGCCAGAATAAAACTAAACTATAGAAAGCCAGCATTATACCCACAACTACCGCCGCCATGATTCCGATAAAACTTTGACTTGGATGAAATTGAAGTTTTTTCATCTTTAACGGGGGCGAAAATTATTGATGTTTTACCATCCATACCAAAACATATTGTTTAAAATCTTATAAGGGCCAAATTGAGTGCAAATATTAGAAAAAACTGATTGGTCTCCCTTGCCGATGTCTGTAATTTTGCCGCCGCTATGAACGATAAAAACAGTAAAAATAATGTTCACCTATTTGAAGGATGGGCATTTGGGAAAACAAATTATATCCTATTTGCTGTGGGTGTGTCTGCCCTTTTGGTCGGTTATGCCCTCATGGCTTCAGGGACGGTCAACAGCTTTCAAAGCTTGACCCTGGCACCCATTTTCCTCTTTTTAGGATATGTGGTTATCATTCCCCTGGCCTTGGTTTATCGTGAAAAAGCGCCCCAAGATGAATCCTAAAGATTTTTATAAAATGGGGCTGTAGTTCAGTTGGTTAGAACGCCGGCCTGTCAAGCCGGAGGTCGCGAGTTCAAGTCTCGTCAGTCCCGCAGCAAACCCCATCAATAGATGGGGTTTTTTGTTTCAAATAATTGAAATTCCTTTTCGTTATCGGGGAGTTTTATATTTCTGATAAACTTAAACTCCAATTTTTCAATAAGTTTAATTGAAGATATATTATCTTTTGTTGTTATTGCACTTAAACAATCCAAAGAAAATTCTTTAAAAGAAATATTTATTATTTTTTTCGCAGATTCAAAGCCATATCCCATATTTTCATA
>DKLW01000002.1:0-6233 GCA_002455835.1 Fidelibacterota bacterium UBA6630
GCCTTAAACATAGCGTGGGTCAAAAGGTGGAAAAATGCGGCTACATAATTCCCCACACCAACGGCCAATATCATGTAACCAAGTTGAGATACAGTAGAATAGGCCAAAACTTTTTTAATATCATTTTGAGTGATGGCGATAGACGCAGCGAATAAGGCAGTGAAGCCACCCACATAAGCAATAATGGTGAGCGCTTCCGGTGAAAATAATGGGAATAACCTGACGGTAAGATATACACCGGCTGCAACCATGGTAGCCGCATGCATCAGTGCAGAAACAGGTGTGGGACCTTCCATGGCATCCGGCAACCAAATATGAAGTGGAAATTGAGAAGATTTACCCACAGCACCCATAAAAAGTCCAACGCCGGCCAATGTCAAGAGCGTACCCCCAATCATCCCTTGAAATACGCCTGTAAATAATTCCTGAAAATTAAAAGTGCCTACTGCCGTGAACATGAGCATGATACCAATAAAGAACCCGATATCCCCTACCCTATTGGTTAAAAATGCTTTTTTACTCGCATCGGCAGCGGAATGTTTTTCAAACCAATGGCCGATAAGTAAATAGGAGCTCACACCAACCAATTCCCAAAATATATATAGGGACATGAGGTTATTGGCAAGAACGATTCCATTCATAGAAAATGTAAATAAACCCAAATAGGCATAATATCGATTATATCGAATATCACCTTTCATATATTCTAAGGAAAAAATATGGGTCATGCTTGAAATCAGTGCCACCACTACCAACATAACAATGGTAATATTATCTACCCAGAAACCAAGCTCAATTTTGAAGGCACCCAAATCAATCCATGACATTGTCGCTTCATGAGAAAAATTCGGATCCCAATTCATGAACATATTAATAAGAAGGCTTAGGGAAAGAATCAATGTAATGAGAATCGCGCCAACCGACACCCAATCCCCTTGTCGTGGCAAACGCTTACCAAAAAAGATATTGATGGTGAACGCCACTAATGGCAAAAAAAGAATGAGCAAACTAAAATCGGTAATGATATTGCCAGTCATCATTGTCTGAGCTCGCTCACTTCATCCACGTTAATGGTATTAAAATTATTAAAAATGTTGATAATAATTGCCAAGGCTACGGCCGCTTCTGCAGCTGCTAGCACAATAACAAACAATGCATACACATGACCGGCCATATTCATGCCGCCGAATCGGGCAAAAGCCAAGAAATTCACATTAGCTGCATTCAGGATTAATTCAACCCCCATGAGCACTGCCACACCATTTCTACGGGTGACAACACCATATAACCCTAAAGAGAACAGGATGGCGCCAACAAGCAAATAATTGGTCAAACTATCCATTAGTTTTCCTTCCGAGATAAGGTCGTAGCACTAATCAATGCACCGAGCAATAATAGGGATGCCGCTTCAAAAGGCAGTAAATAGTCCATCATGAGAAGATGCCCCAATGCTTCAGCTGTATCCGCCGGTTCGGTATTGGCCAATTCAACCCATGGTGTATTGAACACCATATAACCAAGAACACCAACAAATCCGAGAACGACAATGGCACCGGCACTTTTTTGCATGGATGCATGACTAATATTCACAGACGTAATCTTATTGGTAAGCATAATCCCAAAGATAATCAGGACAAGAATACCACCCACATAAACCACCACTTGCACTACGGCTAGAAAATCTGCCCACAGGAATACATATAGCCCCATCACACCCACAAAGGTGAACAGTAATGCATAGGCCGAATACAACAGGCTTTTACTTTGGACCACCATAAACGCAGACCCAATGGTAATGCCAACAATAATCCAGAATACCATATCAGCCATTATGCTTCTGCTTCCGGTTTGGGATTTTGAAGGCCATCTTTTTGTTCCGGTCTTAATTTTTTAGCGAATTGATAAATTAAATCGGTTCTGTCAAATTCTGAAAATTCATAATCGATGGGATGCTTTGAACTATTAGGTCCACCCACCATAAAAATACATTCTTCCGGGCATGGATAAGCACAAAGGTTGCAATAACAGCATTCAGACATATCGATGGTAAACCGGCTTACCACCAGAGCTTTCTTTGTGCCGTTGGAGGTTTCACCTGTATGTTTAACCTCAGGAATATCCTCACCACGATTAGGTGCTTTAATTGTATCGATCTTGATACAATCTACTGGGCATGCTCTTTCACATTTGAGGCATCCGATACAATCGTCAATATCCACATGAAGGCGAGAACGAATCACATTATAATCTTCATGCTCAAAGCCAATATTCCGTTCAGGACGTGGCCACCGTTCTTCCGGGTACTGCAGGGTTACGTTATCCCGTTTAATATTCACCATATGACGCCAGGTAATGCGCATACCTGTCCAGAGGGTGTTTACGGTATCATATATGTTTGCAAAATATTTAGACATAGTTTACCCGACAATCAATTTCCAAATGCCCACACCAAAAATGTTAAACATGGCAATAGGAATAAATACTTTCCAGCATACGTGCATGAGCTGATCCACCCGCAACCGTGGGAAGGTCCAGCGGAACCACATCATGACAAAGATTAAGAAAATTAATTTCCCCATAAACCAGAAAAGTCCCCAAGCACCTGTATCAAACATCCCCGGTATTGGACTTTGCCATCCACCGAGAAATCCTGCTACTGCCAATCCGCTTACCACAAGCATATTGGCATATTCACTTAAGAAAAATACGGCCCAGCGAAAACCGGAATATTCAGTCATCCACCCCGCCACCAATTCTGACTCTGCTTCCGGGATATCAAATGGCGTTCGGTTTGTTTCGGCCACGGCACTAATAAAAAAGATGAAGAATGCAATAAAAGTAAATGGATTATTAAAGATGATCCAATTGGGCAAAATACCCCATACATTTCCTTCCTGGAAATGAATCATTTCCTGAAGGTTCATGGTCCCCGCCATCATAATGGGCACAATAATGGATAGTCCCGCAGGAATCTCGTATGAAATAATTTGTGCAGCAGATCGCATGGCGCCATAGAGGGACCATTTATTATTGGACGCCCATCCGGCCATAACAATGCCAATCACACCGATGGACCCTACTGCAATAATGTAGAATACACCAACGTTAAAGTCTGCCACTTGAAGTACAGAACTGAATGGTACAGCAGCCAGCCCTAAGAATGCACCAATGAAAATAATGTATGGTGCCATTTTAAATAAAAACTTATCAGAGGTTTCGGGAACTGTATCTTCTTTCACCAATAGCTTAACTGCATCTGCTGCTGTCTGGAGCAATCCCCATTTACCGGCGTGAAGTCCCGGCCCCTGTCCCATGGGCCCGATCCGATCCATCATGAATGCAGATACTTTCCGTTCCACATAAACGGCCACCATGGCATTTAATGCCATGATCAAAAATAAAGGCACGCCAGAAATGATCACCGCCAACAAAAATGAAAGGATGGGAAAATCACCAATAGTGGCGAACCAATCTATGAGCATATCAACGGTCATCGATCAATCTCTCCCAATACAATATCTAAACTACCCAAAATGGCAATCACGTCTGAAATCATCCAGCCCCGAGACACTTCATCCAAAACGGATAGGGCAGTAAATGCGGGCGAACGCATCTTCACACGATACGGTGTGGGTGTACCATCGCTCATGATATAATAACCAAGGTCACCACGAGGACTTTCAGTCCGGCGGTAGACAGACCCTTTTGGTGGTCTAATTTTTTTCGGTAGCATTTGGTGTACATCACCGCCGGGTATATCTTTTAATGCCTGACGGAGAATTCTTACACTTTCCTTAATCTCAAGCATCCGGACCCAGTATCGGTCAAAACAATCACCCAGAGTTCCAAAATGGCCATCCCCAATAGGGACTTCAAAATCAAATCGATCATAAATGGAATAGGGCTCATCTTTTCGAACATCCCACTTTACACCGGAACCGCGAAGGTTTGGCCCGGTCACACCGTAACTCACCGCCACATCTGCAGGAATCACACCTACGTCAGCGGTCCGTTCTACAAAAATCTTATTGTATGTTAGAAGGTTGTTGTACTCCTCAATCTGGGATTCAAAATAATCCAAAAACCCGATACAGATTTTTTGAAAATCTTTGGGTAAATCATGAGAGACCCCGCCAACCCACATATAATTGTATAGGAGTCGCGCACCACAGGTGTATTCAAACATGTCCAAAATGCGCTCCCGATCCCGGAGCATATATAAGAATGGTGTAAATGCACCGATGTCTAAACCGTAAACGCCTAAGGCCAAAAGATGGCTGGCAATTCGATTAAGTTCACCCATGATCACGCGAATATAGTCCACCCGCTCCGGTACTTTGATTTCCATGAGTTCTTCTATGGCCACTACATAACCGAAGTTAGAATTCATAGCGGCCAGATAGTCACATCGATCCGTAAATGGAATCACCTGTTCATAGGTTACATTTTCAGAATGCTTTTCAAAGCAGCGGTGGAGATAACCCAAATGCGGGCGAATCTCCGATACAATTTCACCATCGGTCATCACTTCAAGTCGCAACACACCGTGGGTACTGGGGTGCTGAGGCCCGATATTCAGGATCATTTGATCGCCTTTAACTACTCCCATCCGTCTTCTTCCTTCATTTTGGGAACCACAATTCCATGGTAGGACTCTTGTCCTTCATAATCTTTTCTCAAAGGCCAACCTTCCCAATCATCAGGGCATAAAATTCTTCGCATATCCCGGTGACCTTCATATACAATACCATACATATCGTATGTTTCACGCTCGAACCAATCGCCGATCCGCCATAACTGCTCGATGGATGCCACTTTAGGATTTTCACGATCATGGGAAATGATTACTTCAATCTTATGGCGATGCTCCATGGAGTGAAGATTGTACCGAGTTTCTAGATGACCTTCTTCTCCAGTATCTACACCGGTGAGACATTCCAATTGATCAAAGGACAGGTTGGGATCGTTTTTCAGAAAAGTAGCTATATCCAACCATTGATCTCCTTTGAGCTCAACTTGATGGTCGGCCAGATCTTCTCGTTCAACGATCGTGCCGGGAAATTGGCTTTCGATCGCCGCTTTAATTTCGGCTGATGTCATGCAATTTTTCGGGTGAGCGGACGCTCAGTTTGAATTTTTTCTTGAAGCTTTAAGAGGCCTTCGATCAATGCTTCGGGCCGTGGTGGACATCCGGGGACGTACACATCTACAGGCACCACCAAATCAACGCCTTTTAATACGTGGTATCCATGCTGCCAATATGGGCCGCCGCTGGTGGCACAACTTCCCATAGAGATCACATATTTCGGATCCGCCATTTGCTCATATAATTTTTTTACGCGGAGGGCCATTTTCATGGTCACCGTACCCGCCACAATCATCACATCCGCTTGGCGAGGTGAAGAGCGGGGCATCATACCAATCCGTTCCAAATCATGGCGACTGGCTGCAGATGCCATCATCTCAATGGCACAGCAAGCCAACCCAAACTGGAAATACCATGGTGATGTGGATCGAGCCCATCCCAAGAGTTTATCTAAGGATGCTACAATTACATTATCTTGAAATTTATTTTCTAAAACACCCATTATGCCTCCTCCGAAGTTTTGGGTTTCTCAATCAGGCTGGCATATCGTCCGCGACCGTATTTCACATTGTATTTGACCCAGTCCAGATCGGCGCGCTTCCATACATACGCCAATCCAACAATAAGGATAAGCAGGAAGATGGCCATTTCAACAAAAGCGAGCATGCCAAGATCATTAAAGACGACAGCCCATGGAAAAAGGAATACAACTTCAACATCAAAAATGAGGAAAATAAGGGCGACCACATAAAAGCGAATATTAAACTGAACCCATGCTGAACCTTCCGATTCTTCTCCACATTCATAGGTGGCCAGTTTATCCGGATTGGGATTATTGGGTGCAACGAGCTTTTGGATGAGCAACGGCACATAGACCAGCACAATGCCCATGAGGATGAAAATAAATATGGTTCCGAAGTCGCGATACATTGATTTTTCGGCTCGTTTAGAGTCAGCGAATTTAGAATTTAAAATTGAGATTCGTCAAGGTAAACTTCACGAATTTTTGGACATTTTTTCCGTCGGTATACAATTTTTCGTAATTCAAATGAATTCCCTTTGATGTCCCCTAGTTTACCTCACTAAATTCGTCGCCTAATGTTTGCGTTTAATTCTCTCATAGCTGGACTCATGCCCTACTTCCCTA
>DKLW01000002.1:6616-17101 GCA_002455835.1 Fidelibacterota bacterium UBA6630
ATGAAGCCATAGATATTGTCCGAGATCTGAATAAAAAAGGATATGCAGCCACCATGGATATTCTGGGCGAATTTGTGGAATCCACAGATGAAGCGAATCAGATCAAAGATGACTATGCTCAGGTCATTCAACGCATTGCTGAGTATGGATTGGACAGTACCATTTCCGTAAAACCAACCCACTTGGGATTAGGCCTGGATGATGCCTTGGGTGAAGCCAATATTATGGCATTGGCCCAATCCGGAAAAGATTATGGGGTGGGTGTTACCATTGATATGGAGAATTCGCCCTATACCTATCAGACCTTTGATATATATAAAAGGGCCTTATCCATCCATGATAATATGGGGACGGTGATTCAAGCTTACTTATACCGCAGTTTGGATGATATTAAATCGCTAGACTCCCCCCGCCTCAACCTCCGAATCTGCAAAGGTATATATAAGGAGTCTCCTGAAATCGCCATCCAGAATAGAACTGCCATTAATAACAATTATGTGGAGATGGCAAAAACGCTTTTGAATGGCGACGGTTATGCCTGCTTCGCCACCCACGACCTCTCCCTTATTGACCGGCTAGAGGCCCTCATTGAATCTGAAAATATTCCATCAGATCGGTTTGAGTTTCAAGTCCTCTATGGGGTCCCCATGAGAAATCGACTCGAAGCATTAAAAGCCAAAGGATATAAAGTCCGCGTTTATGTGCCATTTGGTGAAGCCTGGTTTGAATATTCCGTCCGGCGATTAAAGGAAAATCCGAAAATTATTTCTTATGTAATGGGGAATTGGTTTAAGAAATAAGTGTTAACGTGTTAATGTTTTTACGTGTTGGCGTATATTCTACCTGAACATGAACACACTGGACACCATAAGACGCATATTTGAATTAAAAACCATCGCTGTGGTGGGAATGTCACCCAAACCGGAGCGCCCCAGTCATTATGTTTCATTATATTTACAGGAAAATGGTTATCAAATCATTCCGATCAACCCCGGCCATAGTGAAATTGCAGGATTGAAATGCTATCCATCACTTTTGGATATTTCAGAAAAAGTAGATATAGTGGATGTTTTCCGGCGTTCTGAATTTGTGTTTCCTATCGCAAAAGGAGCGTTTAAAATCGGTGCCAAAGCCCTCTGGTTGCAGGATCATGTAATCAATGAAAAAGCGGCACAGTTTGCAGAAAATAATGGGCTATTAGTTGTCATGAATGACTGTATGCTACGACGACATCGGCAACTGTCGTTAGAAATTAAAAAGTAATAATTAACAATTTTTTAAATAACATCCTTTTGTTAATAAAAATGTTCTTCAAGTATTCAAACAATATTTTGACCGGCTAATGGTCTTTTTTACATTACATGGGTATAAATCGTTATGATGCACAAGTTCTTTATTTTTAATTGGTTTTCATTGATCATTTTTACCTCTGTTGGGACTGCCCAGATACCTAGATATGGGCTATCGACCCGAGTAGAACTCCACATGCTTCCGGCTGTCACCAGCACACCGATCGACCCTACCTGGCACCCAAACGGTTCAGCCTTGGCATACTCGATGCGCGGTGATATCTGGGTTCAGACCATCGGGACAAACCATGCTCGGGCAATCAC
This sequence comes from Fidelibacterota bacterium UBA6630, assembly GCA_002455835.1. Taxonomy (GTDB): domain Bacteria; phylum Fidelibacterota; class Marinisomatia; order Marinisomatales; family TCS55; genus TCS55. The sequence goes on from DKLW01000002.1 coordinate 8,230, forward strand.
TCAAGGGCCCGGCTATCACTTTGAGCCTGCATGGAGTCCGGACGGTAAATGGATCGCTCTAACGGTAGATATTAATGGTCAACTTGACATCGCTATGGTAAGAGGTGATGGCACGGCGTTTAGAAACCTGACCTCTAATACTGCGGTGGATATTCAACCTGCCTGGACGCCCGATGGGCGCTTTATAGTGTTCGCTTCAACCAGCGAGCGGGATTTTGACATAATGAAATTAGAAGTAGCCACCGGCTCCATTGATACACTTATAGGCGGACCCGGCAACCAGTTCCAACCTGCTCCTTCTCCAGATGGCACACAACTTGCATACATAGCAAAGGTTGTGGGTTACTTGGGAAGTGGTGGTATTTGGACAATGCCCATGTCAGGTGGAAAATCCCAACTCGTTCACTATGAAGAAACCAGCTACCGGCCTGTCCCAACCTGGACACCCGATGGCTCCAACATCGTGTTTGCTTCGGACGCGGCCGGGTCCTATGATCTCGCAATAGTTCCGTCAGCGGGAGGCAATCGAGTTCGTTTGACCTCGCAGGCACACGACGAATTTGCACCGGCAGTGAGTCCCGACGGCAAACTAGTGGCATTCGTCAGTAATCAAAATGGCCCTACTACACTGTACCTGACATCCCAATTTGGCGATGGAAACCAGGCATGGCAACCAATCACGCCGCTCCAACTATCGCCACAATACGAAACAGCCACACTACAGGGGCAAGTGACCGGACCCAATGGCAGGATTGTACCGGCCCGCATCCAACTCCTAGCATCGGACGGACGAGGCTACGTCCCCAACGGAATATTTCACAGAGTGAGTCCCGTCAACGAGATACACTACTTTCACTCAACAGGCGAATTCGAAGTCACAGTACCAGCCGGTGAAGTCCGTGTTGAAGCAATTCGGGGATTCGAGTGGATTCCAGCCGATATAACCATCTATGCTACCAAAGGAAAAACCATGACGGTCAAACTTCAAATGGAACGGCTCGCCGATCCTTACGCGTCCAGCTGGGTGTCGGGCGACACTCATGTACACGATCTCCACGAGGGACGATATGGCTTAACTCAGCAGGAATTTTTCAATCAATTACGTGCTGATGATCTTCATGTGACCCATGATCTAATCCACATGGATGGAACCAAGATTATGGGGCGATGGAGTGATCTAACGGGTGAGGATTATCCCGGATCTACTGACAACTACATCCTAAGGTATGCACAGGAGTTTCGCGGATCGTTCAGTCATGTCGCATTACTTGGAGTAACGGATTTCATTATGCCCCTCATTGGGGGTACTCGTGGTTCACCGTACCCCGCAGATGGTCTAAAAATCATGTATCTAGACAGCATCAATGTCATTGGAGGTCTAGGCGGTTTTCTACATCCCTACACTCCTAGCAACGGTAATGTTAACACCGCTGAGGGCGCAGCCCAATCTGACATACCCATTCACGTCATTCTGGAACGAGGTAATTTCTATGATGTGGTCTCCATAGCATCGGACGAAATATCCAGTGCTAAGATGTATTACCATATGCTTAATGTGGGTGCTCAGCTATCTGCAACCGGAGGTACGGACAACTTTTCCAATGTATGGAGAGATCCATCCGGTGGAACGGCACGTACCTATGCTCGACTTAATGGTCCACTCACCTGGAACTCGTGGATCGAAGCAGTCAGAGCTGGGCGTACGTTTGCCACTAATGGACCACTCTTGATGGCTAACGTGGATGGTCACGAACCTGGTTCGACCATTAGCGGTAGGGACCATGTGACGGTGTCTGCGGAACTCGCGACTATTGCACCTGTGGAAGTGATCGAAATCATCATAGATGGCAAAGTTGTACATATGATACCAATTCCAGAAGGTCAAAACCGGCTAGAAGTACAAGAATCCATACCGGTGAATGGAGCCCGCTGGATTGCAGTGCGGGCATGGGGTGGGAAGGCTCGGTACTCTGGCGACAATTATACTTTTGCGCACACCACCCCAGTGTATTTTTCCAATGCCCAACCCAACAAAGCTTCAAAAGCATCTGCCGCGTTCCTGACTGAGGTGATTCAAGAGATTTGGCGTCAAGTGGACCAGCGAAATGCGTGGTTAAAACCCGAAGATCGTGACACCTATCGCCAACACCTTAACGAGGCGTTGGCGCGTCTAGCAGACCACTAACTGGTTATGCCATGACGCTAACCGACCTCATTCTTATTTCTCAACTCTTTCACTTTAAAAACTTGGATGTGGTGGTCCTGTTTTTTGATGAAGTGCGGTATAATTAATCACTCCCCTCGTTTCCCCCATCCCATTTTCAGGCGAAGGGTGTGAAAATAATTGGAATCTTCAAAATCGATCATGCGAATACCAAATCCTGCCTTTTGAATAAATATTTTTGTATGTTGATTCAAGTATTCGCTGACTTGTCCATCCACGGCAAAGTCGATTTCAGCCATACCGCCTTCAGGAAATTGGATTTCTAAACTACGATCATCGGGTAAGACGATGGGCCGCAGGGATAAAGTGTGGGGGCTAATTGGCGACACCACAATGGCCTTCATACGAGGCATAACGATAGGTCCACCTACAGATAGGGAATAGGCGGTGGAGCCTGTGGGTGTGGCGAAAATGATTCCATCTGCTTTATAATCAGACACAAATCGATCATTTGCCAAGAGCCGCATATTAATCACGCGGTGGGACTTTCCCCGATCGATGACAAAATCATTCAGTGCATAAAATACTTTGGAACCATCTCCATTAATGATTTCTGCTTTCAGAACCATCCGTTTTTGAAGGCCATATTTACCTTTAGCGACCAAGTCCAGCCGATTAAACATATTATTTATAGTAACTTCAGCCATAAACCCAAGTTCTCCCAGGTGGATGCCGAGAATAGGGGTCTTGCGATGACCGACAGCACGGGCAGCTGATAGCATAGTACCGTCACCGCCAAGGGTCAGTAAAAAATCTGTTTTAAAAAAATCTTCTGCCGAATGAATGACTGAATATGGATGGGATGGTTCATCCTCCATTTGTTTTTGAATTCGCTTGGTAATATAGGGTGTTAAATTAGATTCATTCGCCCATGCCAAAATGGGATCCAGCAATTCCCAGAATCGGAGTTTATCGGTATTCCCCCAAATTCCAAAAGACTTCGGTTTTTTAACCCGGTGTGCCATTATGTTTCTGATTCACCCGATTCATTTTTTGCTGCCGCATCATCGGTCAATACTTGGATGCGTTGTTCTGCTTTATCCAAATGGGATCGAAGAGCTTCTGTAAGTTTCATCCCCGATTCAAACAAGGCCAGACTCTTTTCTAAAGATTCACTTTCCCCTTCTAAGGATGTAACAATCTTTTCCAGTTCGGCCATTGTCACTTCAAATTCAAATGATTTATTTTTAGACATAATTAAATTTAATCCATATATGAATAATTCTCAATTCTCCTTACCAAAAGACTTTTTCTTTATTGCTTCAAATTCACCATCCCCTGTTTTCAATATAAATAAATCTCCCTCCGAAAGGTCATCCGTTTTCCGAATAATGCGACCGTCTGGAGTAAACCCAATGCTATATCCCCGATGTAAAATATCGAATGGACTCAATACTGTTAATTCTTTTTCAAACCCCTTCAATTTAGCTTTGGCCAGAGATACGATGTGGGTCATGGCCATGGATAATTCGTGGTGCAAAATGGATAATTTTTCTTTTTGCCGATCCAATTTCTGTTGGGGGTTTTGTAAAGCATGACGATCAGAAAAATTATCAATCTTTTGCCAAAAGTGATTCAATTGATTCTTAATGGATCGATCCAGTTGAATGCGATAATGGTTGATTTGACCATGGAGATCATCCACACTGGGGGCCACCAATTCTGCGGCAGCAGAGGGTGTGGGTGCCCTTAAATCTGCCACCATATCGCTAATGCTTACATCTGTCTCATGCCCTACAGCGGAAATTATTGGAATTTCACATCCATGTATCGCCCGTGCCAACTGTTCTTCATTGAAGGCCCATAAATCTTCTAATGATCCGCCCCCACGGGCAACGATTATTACATCTACATTGGGAATCTGTTTTAATTCTTCAATTCCAAAAACGATATCTTCTGCTGCATCACCCCCTTGGACCAAGGCTGGGCGCAATACTATTTCTATATAGGGTGCACGGCGGTTTAATACAGTCACCATATCTTGGAATGCAGCACCGGTTTGGGATGTAACAATCCCAATTTTTTTCGGAAGCTGTGGTAATGGTTTTTTCAGGAATGGGTCAAAGAGGCCTTCATCTTGTAACTGTTTTTTCAGTGCTTTGAAAGCAAGAAATAAGGTGCCGATTCCTGCCGGCTCCATAAGCTGAACCATGAGCTGATATTGCCCTCGCGGTTCATAGACAGTAATCTTTCCTTGAAGAAATACATCCATCCCATCTTCCGGCTTAAATTGGACGGATTGATTAAATCCTCTAAACATAACACAGCGGAGTTCGGCCTCTGCATCTTTCACAGTGAAATACATATGACCGGAGGAATGGTGCTTAAAGTTTGAAATTTCTCCTTGAACCCAAACGTGGGTAAATTGGGATTCGATCTGCCCCTTGATCTGGGCAGTGATTTCAGATACCGATAAAGCGGGCCGGGACTGGCTCATGGTAGTTCAGGGGACCCGGCCTGTTCCCAGCAATACTGCCAAATGGATGCAAGACGGACTGCTGCACGACCCATTCGATCTTTTAGTAAAGATTCCGTTTCTTTATATAGAACATCTAAGTATGGTTTTTCAAAATCAAGGATATCATATGTATCCAACGCCTTTGCTTGATCTTCAGACAAAAGCTGACGTGCTTTGTTATCTGCCTCTAGAATCTGTTGATGAAGTGGAAAAGATTCACGGACGATCTTCATGGCGTAATTCCATGGATGATCTACAGTTTCAATTTTTCCCACCGGTTTAATGATGTCTATATATTCTTCTACCAACCGTTCTTCCCATCGAAAATGGATGCCGTCATTACCAGTGAACTGTCCATCATAATTAATAATGGTATGTAAGGGTTGATGGAGGTCCGCGATATAATGACCCAATACACCCATATAATATATTGCATCATCCCATCGATCCTGTTTCATCATAACGATGATGAGATTGCAGGTATTTTCTATTGCCCATGGGGCAATACCGTATTTCTTAACTGCATCTTCGCCATATGTGGCAATGAGTGTATCATAGTTCTTGGGGATTTGATTAAAGGGATATACATCATAATGATCTGAATCAATAAAGTGACGATGAAATTCACCGGGATCTATTTTTTTATTATAGTCCGGCGCTGCTGCATACCATTTTAATGGTTCAGAATGTTGTCTCAGAAATTGACCGAATGGTCCACTGAGTTGGCGAGATGCCATATAATTGATTCGACGATGACCATCATCTCCCCATGCCCCAACAAAAGATGTCAAGACAAGGGGTACGGTTAAAAGCCATATGAAGTTGGCCCATTTCATATTAAAGGAACCTTATACTTTTTTCTTTTTATGACGATTGGCGCGCAAGCGTTTTTTCCGCTTGTGGGTATTCATTTTACGCCGTTTACGTTTTTTACCGCAGGGCATGTCACCTCTTTATTTAGTCAGTTTTTCGTTTACATGTAAACGCATATGTTTTGCCGGTTTAAAAGTCGGCACATGGCGTTCGGGCAAAAAAATTGTTTTACCTGTCCCTGGATTTCGTGCTTTTTTGGGCATCCGGTGTTTTACACCAAATGTACCAAAACCACGAAGTTCAACACGGTCATTTCGCCCCAAAGATTCAATGATGGTGGTCATTACGCCATTCATCACCGCTTCTGTTTCTACTTTGGTTAGCCCTGTTGCTTCAGAAACAATATTTACAATTTCTTGTTTGGTCATGGTCTCTACTCCATTCGCCACCGATAGGCGGGAATCATGTCGACCCAACTACCCATGGCCTGCCCCAAATTTCCTGAAAACCAGTCCAATAAAGAGGGGCGTTTCTTATTCACTTGGACTGTCTTTGGTTTTCCTTTGATCTTACCCATCGATCCTGCCAATGCAATGGCATCCTCAAACGTACCAATGGCATCGATGAGACCTAATTCTTTTGATTTTAATCCTGTATATACTCTGCCGTCCGCAAGGGAGACCACATCTGATCTTTCCATAGATCGACCCGCCGAAACTGCACCGACAAATTGATCATACATATCGGTCACCATATCATTAAGGTGTGCTCGATCGGTTGTCGTCACTGCTCTGGAATAGGAACCTACATCCTTAAGATCTCCGCTTTTTACTGTTTCAAATTCAATACCCACCTTATCCAGCAACTCTGTCATGACAGGATAATTCATAACCACGCCGATACTCCCAACAATGGTGCCGGGGTTAGCCATAATGGTATCGCTTTCTAGGGCCACATAATAGCCGCCGGATGCGGCCACCACTCCCATGCTGGCAACAATGGGTTTCTCCCTTTTGACGGATTTAATTTTTTCATAGATTTCCTGTGTGGGTGATACCAATCCCCCGGGAGAATCAATACGAACGACAATGGCAGAAACATCATTTCTGGATCTAAATTTTTCTAATTGTTTTACTGTAGCATTTGCATTCACAATGGGCCCATTAATGTGGACGATGCCTACTTTTTTACCCACACCATCTGTGGACATACCTGAGGACCATGCCCCCAGTTTAAATACAATGGTAAGGACCAAAAAGCTCCCCAAACCCCACCATAACCATTTTAGGTTATTTTTAGGAGGTGTTAGCCTTGTTTGATCCATAATGTTAACTTTTGTCCGGGATAAATATGCTGACCATATTTGAGGCCATTCCATTTTCGGATCGTTGATGCACGTGTGCCGTAATCTTCAGCAATATGACCTAACGTATCTCCTCGGCGCACTTTATAGGTAACCTTATTATAACCGGGCATAGCCGATTTGGGGACCGATGCTAGATTCATGCCCGGGACGGGAATAGTCAGCTTTTGACCAATCCGAATCATACTGCGATTTCTAATTTTATTCACTGCAGCTAAATCATGAACAGAGACCCGATATTTCTTAGCAATCGTCCAAAGACTTTCGCCATTTTTTACTTTATGCGCAATAAACTGAGGTGCAAATCGTTCATTCTCGGGCAATGCATTATAATTTCGGGCAAATATAGATTTTTTCCCTTTGGGAATTTTTAATTCATAAGCGGTTGTGGGTGTGGCAGATTGCCTTAATTCTGGATTTAATTTTTGAATTGTTTTAAATGATGTTTCAGCCGAACTAGCCAATACAGTTAAATCAGCACTTTTTTCAATCGTCACCACATCATAATCCAAGGGTAATTGACGCTTTTCTTTTTTATAAAATCCATATTTTTCGGGTGATTTTGCCATGATGGTTGCGGCTAAAAAATATGGAATATAATTTCGTGTTTCTCTCGGCAATGAATGGAGCTGCCAAAAATCAGATGTTTGATGTAGCCGTGTCCCACGTCTGATCCTCCCCTCCCCTGCGTTATAAGCAGCCAAGGCCAAATACCAATTATCAAATTCATTATAAAGGTCGGTTATATATGCGCAAGCCGCACGTGTGGCCTTTTCCGGATCTCGCCGTTCATCAATGTACCAGTTTCGTTCTAAGCCGTATATTTTTCCGGTGGAATAAATGAATTGCCACATGCCATTGGCGGCCGCTTTTGAATATGCTTTTGGATTGAGACCCGATTCAATCATGGCCAAATAGAGTAATTCAGGAGGCAAATTACACTCATCTAGAATTTGACTAATCATGGGTCCATAAACATCTAACCGATCAAGCCAAATTTCAAATTGTTTCTTCCCTTTGGTCTGAAAATAATTGATAAATTGATCTACTTTTTTATTTCGAACCAGTGGAATATGCCCATCCCTATCTTCAAGAACTGTAAACTGAGATGCACCCATTTCCACCTCTAGAGGCTCTGTCATCGACGTTACATCAATTCGTAGATGTTCGGCCGTTACGGTTGCATCTTCATTATCTAATGTATTAAACCGATGGATATATAGCTCTACCAATGAAGATTCAAAACGGTCAAACTCATCATGATCTTCATCGTCCATTTCACCATATTGTTCTGCTTCAGTTAACAGATCAAAAATTCGGTTTAATGTGTATACCACTTCTAAAGTATCATCCATCACATCGGCAATGAGGGCATCAGAAAGAAGTACTTTCACATCCCTTAATAATTGAGGCAATCGGTTCTGAGTAATATCAATCCCATTACCATTTTCATAGGATTGGGTATCCTCTTGAATCTGTTGATTTGTTTCTTGGCCAAAAGAAATGCCGGCCACCAGAATCATAAGATTAATAATTCGTGTAAATGTCTGCTTCATTAATATTTAGGGTAATTTTAGGTGGCGAAATTAGTCGGAGACCTTTTCCCCAGTCAAGCCTTTTCCCGCCTGTTTTTCTATTATTTTTGTTGTGCTAAATCCAGAAACAAATGGCAGTGTAACCACTTCTCCTCCATCGGCTCTGACCCGGTCTGCACCTACAATGTTATCCGTATCATAGTCGCCTCCCTTCACCAATATATTCGGTCGAAGTTCATCGATGAGTGACTTCGGTGTTTCTTCCGAAAAAATGGTCACCGCATCCACATAGGATAATTTTAGTAGGTTGGACGCGCGAAGCGCTTCGCCATTCACCGGACGACCAGGCCCTTTTAATTTTGTTACGGAGGCATCAGAATTCAATCCGATGATTAAAAAATCGCCCAAAGCCTTTGCCCCACTTAAATAGGTTTTATGTCCCTTATGAATGATATCAAAACAGCCATTGGTAAACACAA
>DKLW01000002.1:17485-17710 GCA_002455835.1 Fidelibacterota bacterium UBA6630
TTCAGTTATGGATAGTGCTTCCATGAAATTCCTTTAGGGGACAAACAGAACAATGGTCTTGCTTGTGCCAATGATTTTCTAGCCATAAAAGCTCTTGAGATAGGGCGAAATCTTTAATCGATCTGTTGGAGAGTACCTGACCAAACTGCTTTTGAAACCGGCTGTAAGGTAAATTCAATTTTAAGCACAGCCACTCTCTTTTAACCACTCCATATGCTTTAGCAT
>DKLW01000067.1:0-10253 GCA_002455835.1 Fidelibacterota bacterium UBA6630
ACGCCGGCAATAATATGAAGCCATTTAAATATTGGATGTATCAGATCCATGTTTCTCTCCTAATTATTTTCGAAATTGTTGAAACAAATGATGGTTGAAATTACACTCATTATCATTTTTAAAGTAAATGAATTAGATACCCCTTAATTCGAATGAATGAGCTACCCGATCAATAGCGACACCAAAAGCGGCTAAACGCAGTGATGTTTTCTTCTCATCGCAAAATGAACTGACTTCATTAAAAGCTCTCACCATACGTTTCGCCAGCTTTTCATTCACCTCATCTTCATCCCACTGAAACTGTTGGAGATTCTGTACCCATTCAAAATAGGAAACAGTTACGCCACCTGCATTTGTTAAAATGTCTGGTACCACGTGTATCTTTTTATCATATAAAATTTCAGATGCAGGCGGTGTTATAGGTCCATTGGCTGCTTCTATAACAATTTTACATTTTAATTGATCAGCATTCATTTTATGGATCACCCCTCCCAATGCGGCAGGAATGAGAAAATCACATTCTAGGCCCAGTAATTCTTCATTGCTCAATGTTTTACCTTGTCCACAATCTTTTACCGTCCGATTATCATAATTGTACTTAAACAATGATGGTACATCAAAACCATCTGGCTCATGTAACCCTCCATGCACATCACTAACTGCAATAATTTTACAACCCATCTCTGAGAGGAATTTACCTGTATAAGATCCGACATTACCAAATCCCTGTATTACAACAGACGCTCCTTCTAAATCTATATCATAGCGTTTTGCAGTTTCACGAGTAATAATAGCGGTACCCTTACCGGTTGCAGCTTCCCTGCCTAGAGAACCGCCAAGGTTTATTGGCTTTCCAGTAACTATTCCAGGCGTGTGACCATGGAGCTGTCCATATTCATCCACAAACCAAGCCATTATCTGTGCATTTGTATTTACATCAGGAGCAGGAATATCCTTATTTACCCCAATAATCGGATCAATAGCTCTAAAAAATCTCCTAGACAGGCGTTCCAATTCCCGCTCACTCAATTCATGAGGATTAACCGTGATACCTCCTTTTCCACCGCCGTATGGAATATCAACCAATGCCGTTTTCCATGTCATGAGAGATGCTAAAGAACGGACCTCATCCAGGTCCACTTCATGATGATATCGGATACCTCCTTTAAACGGCCCTCTAGAATTATTATGCTGAACACGGTAACCACGGAAACTTTGTAATGTACCATCATCTTTTCGCAGAGGTACTTCAACCATTAATTCACGGTCGGGCATCTTCAAGGAATCCCTGATATTATCTTTTAGGCCAATCAATTCAGCCGCTCGCTCAAATTGGTCATCACCGGCTTTTCGGTTATTTACTTTTACAGCCATTTTAGACTCCTTATTATTTTACAATTAAAGCAGGGCAATCACATTGTTCACACACATTGAGTGGCTTACTCCCTGTAAAGAATTTTGTCAGGGGACTTTTTGTAGAATTGCCCATAACTATAATATGATCATCTTTTGCAGTTTCATTCATTAAGTTAATAAATTTACCGTGAACCAAATTCACTTGGTGATCTACCCCCGCCCTTCGTAGAAATTTATCGGCCCAATTCGAGGCTTCTCGATAATCAGATCTAAATTCTTCAGTATTTGAAATCGTAATGGCATTTACATCCAATTCAAATGCTTCCGCCACCCTAACGCCATATTTTAGTGCTTTTTTAGTATTGGGTGCATCGTTCACAGCCAATAACAATTTATAGTTTCGGGCCCTATCATAATTCTTCACCACAAAAATTGAACTATCAATATATTGAATAAGGTCATGGATCATACGCCGTTTTTTACTGGCACCAATAAAGGTCACATCTATTTCACTCCGTTTCACTTCATCTCTCAACTGCTGGATAATTTCCCCATTTCTTAAGATGAGTCCCACTTCTTGCGTCATTCGCCCTTCTAGATGGACTTCACATCGATCATCATCAGTTTGGACAAGTTTATCCGTATTGAATTCATCACTTTTAGATTTGATATATTTATTATCAACTAAATATTCATAAGCCCATTGGAGTACATCTACACCTTGCCGGTCCAACTCCCAGTTCGCAAGGTTCTCCTGAGCGAGAATCACTTCTGATGTACTGAATGCGCTAATCTTATCGCCCACATAGACGATATCTACAGCAGCGTTAAATGCCTTGGCAACGCGCATGCCTAATTCAAGGGTGGGACCAGAATAGTCTTTACTTCCGACTGCAATGAGAAATTTCATGATAAATATGGCCAGTATAAGTTTGAGATTAAGAAAAGAAGGAAAATAGAAATGACAAACAGCTTCCATCCTGCTTTAAGGTAATCACTTGATTTCACCAGCCCGCTGGAATGTATAATCATACATGTGGGTGATGCTACAATTGTTAAATAGGCAAAGGCCGATGCGATGGATGTGGAAATACCGAGAATAATTGGGTTTCCGCCCATGTCTAAAACGACCGGTCCAAGCACGGCCACAGTAGCCGCATTGCTTAAAAAGTTGGTGAGTATGCCTGTGAGAAAAACGGAAATGAACCATTGCATAAATCCGAGATCATTAATGAAAATACTCATGCCGTTAATTGACTGAGTTGCCACCCATTCTGCAGCACCGGTTTCTTTCATTTGAATCCCCAGTGAAATAGCTGCGCCAAATAATAAAATTACACCCCAGTTTGTATTACGATTAATATCATGCCATTCGATGAGTCCAAAAGATAGATAAAGAAATACACCAATCAAGGCCACAATCCCCAGCCCCAGATAAGGACTCAAAAATATCCATCCAAGAAATACGAGAACGAAAATGCCAATGGCCATCATTTGATTACCGGTCATTTTTCCAGCTTTCGTAACCTTGACCTTTAGCTTCCGTACGGCTGAATCAAGAATTCGCTGATCGGGCTTAAACGTCATCCAGAGCAATGCCGCCGCGATGGGGATTTCCAATAACAGCATTGGATAGGCATATTTGATCCAATCCAAATAGGAAATAGTACCCAATCCAAATTCAGAAATATATCCTATCATAATCACGTTACGCCCACCACCGGATGGGGTGCCTATGGAGCCCATGGCGCATCCATAGGCAATTGAAAATAATAGAATGGTGGACAATCGATGGACAGTTTTGGGATCATCACTTGTATTTCGAATCAAGGTCAATGCCACGGGCAGCATCATGGCTGCCACTGTGTGTTCACCTATAAAGGATGATAGAATGGATGAAATGGCTACAAAGCCAAAAACGATACGCCATGTTTTATTCCCTGTGAGTTTAATAATACCCAGAGCCAACCGTTTGTCCAATCCCTGGCTTACAATGGCTACGGCCATCATGAGAGATCCCATGATGAAAAATACCGCATCACTCATGAATGATGTGGCCACCCCGTTGGGCGTATCAATCCCAAACACCACTTCTAAAATCAGGATTAAAATGGCCACAGCAGGCAGTGGAATCACTTCACCGATAATCAGAATGAGCGCAATGACAACAATGATGAGCGTGCGATGACCCTCGGGAGATAAGGATTCCGGTGATGGGAAATAAAATAGAAAAATGCTGATAGCAAATGCGGCAATCAGCCACTTTTTTCGCGTGACCCAATAAAGGAGATCGGCGATAGTTTGGTTCGAAAATCCTAACATTTAAGAAATCAATTTAGTACAATTTATTTGTCAGTGCGCACATTCACTTGGGACTTTTGTACCGTCCGGATGAATGGCCCATTTCCAAATGGGCACTCGTTTCTTGAGTTCAAAGATGAACCAATCTATGGCTTCGATGGCTTCTTTCCGATGCTTGGCCCAAATGGATACATTAAGGCTTGTTTCACCAATCCCAACTCTTCCCATTCGGTGTTTGCAAAACAGATTATTGATGGGAAATTTTTGGCAGGTCTCTTCTGCCAATCGGGTGAGTTCTGTTTCAGCCATACCTTCGTATTGCTCGTATTCTAAAGCGATAATTTTATGGCCATGTTCTGAATCCCGAACGCGACCGTTGAAGACCAATTCTGCCCCATCTTGTTGGTGATCATCATTGGATGGGAATGGAATAATGGGGCCGGTGATAATTTCAACGGTAATCATCTATCCACCCTGAACAGGTGGGATGAAAGCCACTTCATCACCATCAGTTAATATCGTTTCTTCTGACTGATATTGTTGGTTTACGGCCACTCTTAATGAGACGCCATCCAGTTTCCCATCAGATTTTTCCCGGATGATCTGCTCTAAATCACTTGTGGTAGTTCCCGGATTTAATTCCAAATCAATTTCATTTTCACCCAATGCATATTTGACTTGGGAGAAGCATTTAATTTTAATCTTCATTTTCAAATTTTTATTATTTCTGTTGAATGATTCATGCCATCATAGATAAGTAGTTTCCCGATCAAATTGGGTTCTACTCCGACGATTAATTTGACTGCTTCCAAGGCTTGGATATTCCCAATAATTCCCGGGAGCATTCCCATTACGCCTGCGTCTTCGCAAGTATCTCCACTAGAAGGCGGTTCGGGAAATAATTCAGCATAACCGGGACTGCCATCCATATTTAGCACGGATACCTGTCCTTCGAATCGAAATAGTGCACCATAGACCATTGGAGTATTTTTCTTTTTAGATATTTTGTCAATTAATTGGCGTGTTTGAATATTGTCCGTTGCATCAATGATTACATCCGCATTTGCCAAAAATTCATTAGCATTTTTTTCATCTAAATATGCATCTGAAATATGAATGGAAGTTTCTGAATTAAACCCATTCAATTTTTCTTTTGCCACTTCTACTTTCTTTTTTTCCACATCATCGGGACTGTATAAAGGCTGGCGATGCAAATTGGATAATGAAACAACGTCTCCATCAATTAATTGGAGATGCCCCACACCAGCGGTGAGCAATGATTGAGCCGCCGGACATCCTAATCCGCCCACACCAACGATAGCCACTTTTGCATTCAAGATATTTTTCTGACCTTGAATTCCAATCTCCGGCAAAACAGTTTGACGGGACCATCGGCTCAAATCTTTCTGCTCAAGATAAAATTCATCCCATGCCTGTGCGCCGCCCAACAAACTGAATGTATCGTCTAATTCATCTTCAATGATCATCCCTTCCGTCACAATTCCGAATTGGCACACCAATACTTTTTGGCCATTAATTCCTGCGCCATTTCGGGTGAGGACAGTATTCAATCCTTCCATGGGAAATTCTGTCCTTTGATCAATTGGTCGGACGTCAATTACGGTCAGTTCAGATTTTCGTTCATTTAATTCTTTGGGGGTTATAATCATGAAAGATTCTTCCACGGTAACTCGTTTACCAATATGTTGTCACCTACATTTAATATTCCATCTCCGGGCTCAGCAGCTAATATACAATTCGCATCCAAGGACGATGTGAGCATGTGGGATCCCACTTTTGATGCGGGACGACACACCAACTGGCCGTTTTCAATCCATACCTTTCCAAAAAGAAATCGTTTTTTCACGGGCTCTCTGGGGAAGGATTCTGTTAATTTTCCCGTCAATGGTTCCGAAGTGTTTTTCCCCATTATTGTTTCCAAAGCTGGCCAAACCCATTCCATAAATCCTATATAAGATGAGACCGGATTGCCAGGCAATCCGAATATTAATGTGTCCTGACCTGTGCCAAAGAAGAGTGGCTTCCCAGGTTTTTGGGCCACCTTCCAGAAATGTTCTTTCACGCCCAATTCCATAAATACATCCCGGACATAATCATACCGCCCCATGGACACACCGCCAGATGAAATCACTACATCGCATGAGTCCAATGCGTCAGATAAAAAATGTCTTAATGATGCTTTATCATCCTGAATCACATCCCGCATGACTACTTCCGTGCCGGCCTTTTCAGCCAAATCCGCAAATACATATAAATTGGAATTATAGATCTGTCCCGGTTCTAATGTATTCCCAGCCTCTACCAATTCATTCCCTGTTCCAAAAATGGCGATACGCGGTTTATTTGATACGCTTACTTTATCAATCCCGAATGTGGCCAACGTGCCAATTTCGCCGGGTGTGATTTTTGTCCCCTTTTTAATCAGCACGTCCCCTTTTTTGATTTCTTCTCCTTCCATTCGGATATGTTTTCCGGGAGTGGTTTCAATCATGATTTGAACTATTTTATTATCGGTAAATCCGCTGGTATCTTCAACCATCACAATCGCATCGGCACCTTTTGGGATGGCTGCACCAGTCATACACTGGGCACATTCTCCGGGATCAATCACTACATCCGATGGCGATCCGGCTGAACTGACGCTGACCATTTTTAATTCAATTGGATTTTCTTGGGATGCGCCAATTGTATCTGCCGCACAAACTGCAAATCCATCCATGGCAGAATTATCAAACCGTGGAGACGGCATGGACGCCTCCACATCTTCGGCCAGAACCCGATTTGTTGAATCACTTAAAGGTACTTTATCCTGATCTAACTGAAACAGATTTTCATCAACAATTGACTTGGCTTCTTGAAATGAGATCATATCATTTTCTGTATTAAAAAGATGATGGCCACAATGATGATACCGCCCATGACTTTTTGAATGGTCTTTGCATCAAATTTAACCGAGCCGAAATAAGATCCGGCGAAACCTCCCACAACAACTGCACCGATTAATGGAAAAATAAAATCAGAATCAAAAGTACCAGCCTGAAACCTTGCTATAAAGCCCGCCAATGAATTCACCCAAATGAATATTGCTCCAGCTGCTGCCGCTTCTTTTGCTGTACCCAACCCAAACATGATAATCAAGGGGACAAGATAGATTCCCCCGCCGATCCCGACTGCTCCGGCAATAAATCCGAGAACAGTCCCCAACCCAATGATCATGGCCCATTTTTGTCCATTGGATAATTGAAATGAAAAGGTCAATCCATTAATAACATAGATCCGTATAGCTACCAGAATTAATGTACTTATGAGTATGATCTGAAAAATGAATTCTGGCAAATCCAAAGATCCTGCCAAATAAGCCATCGGAATCGATGTAATTAAGAACGGTCCGATTAAATCCAGTCGGCTGTGTCCATTTCGCCAGAAGTTGACCATACCTATAAAGGTCACCACCAAATTTAATGTAAGGGATGTTGTGGGGATTAACGTATAACTCACACCCAACATGGCCATGAGTGCCGTGTAGGATGAACCGCCACCCAATCCTACTGAAGAGTAAATGAAGGCAACAAATAAAAATAAAATGGGTAACAAATATTCCATTAATGCCTTTCACCTTTCATCATATGAAATGAATGAAAAATAGTTGGTATCAACACCTGCACCGCATCCTTTGCCGCACCGGGACTACCGGGCAGGCATATCACTATTGCTCCATTCACCACACCTGCTGTCAGTCGGGAAAGCATGGCCGTTTTCACTTTACTCCTTCCATATGCATGGAGGGCCTGATCGATCCCCGGCAATTTTGAATCAAATAATGCCTCTACAGTTTGAATGGTTAAATCCCTTGGACCCAACCCAGTGCCGCCAGTGATTAGGATCAATTCAACTCCGCCATCGATCCAATCTTGAATAGTGGGCACCAATAGATTAGACCCATCTTCCAAAACCAAGCGATGATCAACTTCACAACCAGAGTCAGAAAATCCACTGGCTAATATTTCACCAGATTTATCTTCATTGTTGCCCATGGCTACGCTGTCACTTAACGTGATCACCCCAAATTTTGGACGGTATTCCGATGCATGGTCTGACTTTCCACCAAGCTTTTTCACTAATTTGATTTCACCAATTACCATGGTTTTATCCACCGCCTTGCACATATCATAAATGGTGAGTGCAGCACTGGATACACTCGAGAGCGCTTCCATTTCTACTCCCGTTGCTTCTTTCGTTTTAACTGTTGAACGAATCAAAATAACATCAGAGCTAATTTCAAATTCAACATCCACGAATGATAGATTCAATTGATGACACATGGGAATCATTTCCGCCGTTTTTTTCGCCGCCTGTATGCCGGCAATCTTTGCCGTGGTCAACACATTTCCTTTGGGAACTGCATCATCCTGAATGGCAGAAATAGTCTCCGGTTTCATGGAAATTTTACCTTCCGCTTTGGCCATCCGTACAGTAGAATCTTTATCCGTCACATCTACCATGTTGACGTTTCCTGATTTGTCTATATGTGAAAATTCACTCATAATATTTCCTTTATTAACCACCGATTTGTGTCATGGATTCTCGATGCACTCCATTATTTTGTTGGGCAGACCAACCATCCACGTGTTTATTTAAAAATGATGCCCCAATCATAGATTGAATTTTTTCGTTCGATGCCCCATCACGCATGGCATCTCGCAAATTGGTCTCATCTTGGCTATAAAGACAGTTCAATAATTTCCCATCAGCCGTGATTCTAATCCGATTGCATGCACCACAAAGATTTCTCGAAAAAGCAGGAATAACGGCGATCTTTCCCTTGGCGCCTTTCATCCGAAAAATATAATGTTCTGTGCTTGATCCGTCCACAGATTGGAGTTGATCAGTTTGGCTATGCAGGTCTTCCACAATATGTTCGGCTCGGTAGAATTTTCCCGTCTTCCATATTTGGTGAGAATCAAATGGCATGAGTTCAATGAAGCGAACTGTAATGTTGTTATCCATGGTCAAGTTTGCAAAATCCACCAACTCATCATGATTGAAATCACGCATGGCTACCACATTAATTTTTACTGAAGGGATTTGAGATGCGATTGCAAGATGAATATTTGCTATTACCTGGTCCAACCCACTTCTCCTGGTGATGGACTGGAACCGATCCGGTTGCAATGTATCTAAACTGATGTTGATTCCGGAAAGACCGGCATCCGCTAAATCATCAATATATTCATGGAGCAAAATGCCATTCGTCGTCAAATGGACTGATTCAACTCCCCGAAGATTTTTTGTATAATTTACTAATTCGGGTATATCCTTTCGGAGTAAGGGTTCTCCGCCGGTGAATCGAATTTTGTATACACCCAGTTTCGAAACCACAGAGAGCAACCGCTTAATCTCATTCTTGGAGAGAAGTTGATCTTTGTTGCGAAAAGGGACGCCTTCTTCAGGCATGCAGTAAATACAGCGGAGATTGCAATATTCATTGACAGCGAGACGAAGGTAATTGAATGTGCGATCGTGGCGATCTACGATCGTGGGATACGCAGACGTAACACTGCGATCCATGGGTGGATGGATGTGTGTTGTGTTTTCCATTCTCATTCCAAGTCATCCCAGCTGGCGGATCGGGAATCGGGAGCAAATTCTGATGTTTCCGTCAGAACCGTACCGGCCGCAGACCATGTCCATAGTGTTGGGTTTAGGTCAGTTGGCTAAAAGAATTTGTTTACTAATTCTAGCCTAATTTAAGCATTCATCATTTGATAATGCGTTGATTTTTCCTTTATTAAAGTGACCGTTTTATTTATTTCTTGAATAGCTGATTGAATTTCTGATTCAGTATTAAATCTGCCAAGACTAAAGCGGATTGAACTATGTGCCATCTCATTTTTGAGTCCGATCGCTTTTAACACATGAGATGGTTCCAGGTTGGCACTGCTGCAGGCCGAACCGGTAGAACAGGCAATCCCCTTCATTTTTATGATGAGCGTCTCTGCATCCAATCTGGGGAAACTTATATTAATATTGTTTGCCAATCGATGATCCAAACTCCCATTCATTACCACATCCGGATGGATAGATGAAATGCCATAAATCAGCGTTTTTTGAAGGTCAGCCATTACTTTATGTTCGGCCGGATCACAAATCTCAATCGCTTTCCCAAATCCCACAATTTGATGGACAGGCAGGGTACCCGACCGCCGGCCATGTTCATGACCACCACCTGTAATCTGTTCCACCATTTTTACTTTGGGACCCTTGCTTTGTGTATATAACATACCGATTCCCTTAGGGCCATAAATCTTGTGTGCTGTTGCGGCCAACAAATCAATGTGCATTTCACTCACATCAATTGAAATTTTCCCAAAGGATTGGCAGGCGTCCACCAAAAATAGAACGCCCTTGTCTTTGCAAATTTTACCGATTTTGTCAATGGGTTGGATGGTGCCAATTTCATTATTAGCATGCATGATGGCAACCAAAACTGTTTCATCTATAATGGCATTCTTCAGGTCTTCAGGATTCACTCTGCCTTCTGTGTCCACCGGCAAAATCGTTACAGCCCATCCTTT
>DKLW01000053.1:0-43184 GCA_002455835.1 Fidelibacterota bacterium UBA6630
CGGTAAACCTTCTTTTTGGCTTTGTTATCAATTTTTGCTGTGATTTTTCGAACAGTTTCAGCAGCTGATCTTTCTTTTTTAATATTCGTTTTCTTTTTAGATGCTGTGCGGCGATGAGTCGTTCCTTTACCAACTTGAGCTTCAATTTCAGAAAGATCAATTTTTCTAAATTTTTTCTTCGGCTTGATAGCTTCTTTCTTTTTCCGTTCTTTTTCTGTCTCTGCTCGTTTAGCTTCTCGCAGTTTGCGTTCAGCCTCTTCTTTTTCTTTGCGGACTTTTTCTTCTTGTGCTTTTTGTTCATCTTCAAGTGCAGCAAGATGAGCAGCTTCTTGTTTCTTCTTATTCTCGATTTCAGCTTTTTTCCGTTCTTCTATTTCCAGCTCACGCTGCTCTTGAAGTGTTAATAGTTTTAATTTTTTATGAGCTTTTTGCTGCTCAAGAATCCGGGTATCGTGAATCTCCCGTCGTACCTGCTCTTTGCGATAACGATCAACTGATTCCTTATCCTTATGGAATTCTGCTAAGATAATCTGATATGTATCTTCTTCAACGGGAGCCATATGGCTGCCCACAACAATATCTTTTCCTTTTAAAAAGGATAGAATCTCCGTATGAGAAATATTCAGTTCTTTAGCAATTTGAAATATGCGACGCTTAGCCATAATAGTTATGATTCTACTTTTATTGATGTTTCTTCAGATTCGCCTGGTACATGTTCTGCAGCTACTACTTCTGGTTCGGAATTAGTATCCGCTTCTACTGCCTCATCAACAGCACCAGTTTCAACTAAATCGACTTCGTATTCTTGCACTTTTTCTTCTGTATCTTCTGCTTCAGCTGCTACTTGATTGGCTTCAACAAAATTTTGAACCGCATCGTAAATCTTTTCCAACGACTTTTCTGAGATACCTTTGATTTCTAAAAGCGTATCTTCATCACTATTTAAAAGATCAGAAACGGAAGAAATACCCGATTCACCTAGAGGTTTTACTGCTCTAGCGGGCATGCCATCGATATCAGCCAAGAGTGTTTCTTGTTCTATTTGTTTGCGTTCGTATTCTTTTTTGCCAAATGTATCGATGCGGTATTCCGTTAATTTTGCAGCCAAATTCACATTGACGCCACCCCGACCGATGGCCAACTCCAGATCGTCATCATCAAAAATGGCGATACAATATTTGCGATCATCATCAATATAAAGATCCAGTGGTTTAGCAGGAGACAATGCACGAGAAATCAAGATTTCTGATTGTTCACTATAGTTTACAATATCAATCTTTTCATTGTTCAATTCACGGACGATAGCCTGGATACGACTTCCCCTCATCCCTACGCAGGCCCCTACAGGGTCAATTCTACGATCATGGGATTGAACAATAATTTTCGCCCGCTCTCCTGGTTGGCGAGCAATCGCACGAATATCAATTACATTATCTTCAATTTCTGGGACTTCCATTTCGAACATTTTATACAAGAAATGGTTATCGCTTCGTGAAATCACAATATCGGGACCTCGAGATGTAATTTCTACAGATTTGATAATAGATCGAATAGAATCACCGCGACGATAACGTTCAGATTTAATTTGCTCTTTTCTCGGCATTCGCAATTCTGCCTGCTCAATATTCACAAATACGTTGTCTCGCTGGACTTGATGTACAGTGCCAATTACAATCTCACCCACACGATTGGCATAATCTTCGTAAATATATTTTTTCTCTACATCCTGCAGTTTTTGAGAAAAGAATTGCTTTGCCACATGAATCATCCGCCTGCCAAATATCATGGGATCAATAATTTCAACATATGAATCGCCTACTTCTAAATCTTCTGCCAATTCAGCATCAACTTCGCGAATTTCATTCAATGTGATTTCCATCACTGGGTCTTCCACATCATCTACGATTATTTTTTCTACATAGATCTCAAACTCACCTTTATCCAGATTTACAATCACGCTGCAATTACTTGCGTCTCCTCTTTCACGTTCAACAAGGTGAAGGAACAATCCTTCCAAAATGGATCCAAGCTCTGATCGTTCGACATTTTTTTCTCGAGCGATTTCAGAAAATACTTCTATTAATTCTCTATTAACCAAAATACCTCCAAAAATGGATTAAAATTTTATTTCTAGTTTAGCTGATTCAATCTGGTCATATTTAAACGTAATCGTTTCGCCAGATGATGTTTTACCTTCAAATCCAAAATCAGTAACACGGATAAGTTTTATTATTGCCGGTTCAGAATCACCCATAGTAAATACTTTTAACGTTCTGCCTATATTTTTCTCATATTGCACCGGATGTACCAATGGCGCATCTATACCGGGTGACGTCACTTCCAGCTGCACGCCGTTAGGGAAATCTTCGGCCAAAATTTCAGAATTACGAACTTCACGGGCAATTGAAGTAGTGGTTTGCAAATCCACAGCCGGGGCACCATCCACAACAATTTTAACACGTGAATTGTGTTTATCAGCCACTAAATCAATGAAAACCAAATGATCTGGAATGGCAGCTACAATCTTCTGTTTTAATGTATCCATGTCTATTTAACAGAAAAGTGGGTTGGGCAACCCACTTTTCGGCTCAAAATTTACACGTTATTTATACCCAAACAAAGGGGTAAAGAAACCTACTTCCCTGCTTTAATTAGGCCGAATACTTGATCAATTTTTTGGCGAACCTCAAAATTGCCTTCATAATCAGTTAATAGGTTATTTAAAATGGCTTCCCCTTCTAGAGGGTTGTTATCATTTATATATATTTCTGCCAATCGAATAGATGCAAACGCACCTTCTACTTTTGAATTCGCTTTTTCAATAGCACGTTTTTGATAACGAATGGCGTCATCAATATTCCCGTTGCTCAAAAATATATTTACCATTGCCTGGCTAGCTGCACCAATCAAAAGAATATTATCACCATTGGATACATAATTTTCAAAATAAGGTTGGGCTAAATTATAATTTTCCCGGTCATAATGAATCTTGCCAATATAGTATCCAGCCGTTTTGCCTGCACTCGTACTGCTGAATTCATACACAACTTCCTGCAAATGAATCATTGCATTTTGCTCATCTCCCTCTTCTAAATACATCATCGCTTTGCTAAGTGTAGATTCGGCTGCATCCTGATTGGATACTTGATTTTGCGAGTATAGTATAAAAACCAATACGGCAGTAATACCAAGGCCAATTATTTTTATGTAGCGTTTTTTATTCTTATCAATAAATGATTTAGCAGACAATATACTCTCCAAGAATGGATCTCTTTCCATTTCTTTCCTAAATGTCTTTCGCTTAGGTTTTAACATACGGATTAATCTCCAATTTTTATTTTGTACCCCCGACTGGAGTCGAACCAGTATCTAATCCTTAGGAGGGATTTATTCTATCCATTGAACTACAGGGGCAGGCCTGTGAAATTACTGCGGATCATGAATGGGTGAACAGAAGAAAAAAGAGAATATCTATGAAAATATCTGTTCGTGCCGCAAATCCCTCGTCATAAGAGATGAAACGACCTTTTTGGGGTCTTTATCGCTAAATAGAATCTGATAAACACCTTCAGATATGGGCATTTCTACCTGATGTTTTTCCGCAAGATCATGGACGGATTGAGTCGTTTTCACTCCTTCAGCTACCATATCTATTTCATATAAAATTTTTAGCAATGTTTTGCCCCTGCCAATTTCTTCCCCCACAAAACGATTTCGACTGTGTTGGCTTAGGCAAGTGGCTATGAGGTCACCGATACCACTCAACCCAAAAAAGGTGGCCGTATCTGCTCCCATGGCTTCACCCAGTCGGGTCATTTCTGTCAATCCCCGTGTCATTAGGGCCGCCTTGGTATTATCACCAAAACCAATGCCATCGCAAATTCCCGCAGCAATGGCAATGACATTTTTCAAAGAACCACCCAACTCTACACCTCGAATATCATGGTTCGTGTAGACGCGTAAAATATTCGAAGAAAACAAAGATTGAACTTTTTCAGCGGACTTACTTGAAGAAGAGGCCGATACCAATGTAGTAGGATGACCGTCAATAACCTCTTCAGCATGGCTGGGTCCATATAGAGATACAATATATTCAGGACTATGGTTTGCCGCTTGAGTAATGACATTACTCATAGTATCTAAAGTACCATTTTCTACACCTTTAGCCACATTCACTATTATGGCTTCTCCTGAAATCTTCCCTTTTAAATGGGTCATAACTTCACGGACTGCATGGGAGGGTACAGCGCAAATGATTTGATCGGCATCCATTACAGCTTGAGATAAATCCGGTTCAAAAAGAATATTCGGATGAAACTCAAATTCGTCTAAACGAGGATGGTATCTTGATTCTGCCATAACAGATACAACATCTTTTTTATGATGCCAGGCAAGAATAGAATGACCATTTTCTGCCAATCCTTGTATGAGAGCACTACCCCATGTGCCACAACCTAAAAGTGAAATCTTTCCCAAATTTAGTCAGTATAGATGGCGTTGATGATATGAGCCCAATTCTCGCGGATTTGAATCCGGCGAATTTTCAATGTAGGCGTTAATTCACCATCATCAATTGTAAAATCTCTAGGCAGAATCGAAAATTTCTTGACCTGTTCTGGATTTGAAAATTGTCCATTCAAATTATCTACCTGCGTTTGGATTTCAACTTTAATATCTTCACTTTCTGTAAAATCAGATAAATCATGACCTTTAGAGGATAACATTGCTAACTGTTCAACTGGGTCTTTAGGTATCTTTTGCGCATCTACATTAAGTTTATCACGCAATAAGGCGCCCACATCTAAAGTAAATAATGCAGAACAATATTTACGTCCATCTCCTACCAAAAAGCATTGAGAAACTACAGGTATAGATTTCATTGTCTCCTCGATAATAAGAGGAGCAATATTTTTTCCACCAGAGCTAACATATATTTCTTTTTTACGACCAGTTATTTTTAAATAACCATCTGAATCCATCTCACCCACATCACCCGTATGGAGCCATCCGTCGATAATCGTTTCTTTAGTGGCATCAGGATTTTTATAATATCCTTTCATTACATGGCTACCTTTAATGAGTACTTCTCCATCATTTGCGATCTTGATTTCTGTATTTGGGACCGGTTTTCCAACGGCTCCAATTTTATTATTCCCAGGATAATTACTTGAAGCACCACCTGTATTTTCGGTCATGCCGTACCCTTCATAGAGCGGGATTCCTAAATCATGAAACAATTCAAGAATATCTGTATTAATTGGGGCTGCCCCAGAGATCATGATCCTTGTGTCAGAAAAACCAACCGCTTCTTTAAGTTTATTTCTTAGAAGCCCTCCTAAAAGAGGCAATTTGAGACCTTTTTTCAAAATGGCTTTTTCTGAAATAGCCGCGTTTAGATTCGAAAATATTTTTTCATATATCCTTGGAACACCGATGAAAAAATGGGGTTTTACTTCTTTTGCATAATCCACCACCATTAAGGGATTATTACACACATGAAGATGCATTCCTTTATACGCCCAGTAATTCAAATCAATCAGTTGACCAAAAACATGCGCTAAAGGAAGCCAAGAAATGTATCTTTCACCTTTTTCTATACCAAATATTTTCTGGCCACTTTCTAATTCAAAAGACCAATTACCATGAGTTAACATAACTCCTTTTGGATTCCCTGTAGTGCCAGAAGTGTATATGAGGCATGCTACACTATCACTAGAAAGTGAGTTTAATCTGGATTGAACAGCATCATCTTCAATATTTGAACCTTTCAATATAAATTCATCCCAAGTCATCATTTTTGGGTGATTTAATACTTCTACCCCAGGAAACATAACTACTGCCTCCACATTTGGTAGTTCCTCTAAGGATGCTAATAATCTTTGATTTGGCATTTTACTAGAATCTCCATTGTCCATTGGATTTTGACCAACAAAAACAACTTTTGAATCTGAGTTGCCTACAATCCAATTTACCTCATTAGATGAACATGTATGGTAGACACCAACGGAAACGCCGCCAATCACTTGCATACCAAAATAAGTACTATACCATGATTTTGCATTAAAACCATAAATACTTATTTTATCATCTGGATTCATTCCTATGGCTATTAATGACTTAGAAACAGCATTAACCTCATTACCAAATTCAGACCAGGTTGTAGATTCCCAAACACCCGAATCATTTCTAGTTGAAATAGCGGGTTTATCCGCTAGATTTCTCATATTCTTAAAAATTAATTGTGGTATTAGTTCCATGATGACTTCCTAAAATAATATTAACGATGAAAAATAAATTTGCTCTGGTTATAGGAGGAATAATATAGGAATAAATCTACCATTTAACAATTTGGATAGGTGATTAAGTTAGTGATAGTTTTGGGCAAATATTTTATTGTAATCCTGCCGGGGTGGCGGAATTGGTAGACGCGCGCGACTCAAACTCGCGTATCGAAAGGTGTGGGGGTTCGAGTCCCCCCTCCGGCACATTTTTTCTTATTTTGTTCCCTCAAAAAAATAGCTTGCAAAAAGTTTATTAAACTTTTACTTTAACCCATCAAGGTGCTGGCTTGGTACCTTTGGTATGTGGA
Source organism: Fidelibacterota bacterium UBA6630 (assembly GCA_002455835.1). Classification (GTDB taxonomy): domain Bacteria; phylum Fidelibacterota; class Marinisomatia; order Marinisomatales; family TCS55; genus TCS55. The sequence continues at coordinate 6,590 of DKLW01000053.1, forward strand.
AGGGGTAGACGTTCACTTAGTTCCGAGGTCTTTGTGAACTCTACCCCATTTTCTTTCTATTATAAGCTCATTAAATACTTTAAGTGATATTACTTTATCTTCATATAAATGAAGAAATCTTTCTATAGAATCGACTTCAACCAGTTGATTAATAGAGCCTCGATTTTCTGCTAACCGCTGGTTTGCAATCCGGATTCCATAGCGCACTGCATCCCATTTTTCTAATTCAATATTCTGGTAAATACCCGTAAGCTGAAGAAAGACTTTTAATCCGGCCCTTCGCGGTTGGTGCCCTATCATTTTCCATAACGCTTCCCACGCATGGTGAGCATTCACATAGGAATTCTCATTAAAGGCTTTTATACCTATATCAAATAATTCAAATTCTTTTTTACCACTTAACATTAATAAAAAAGGGTCACCTCAGATAATTGAGATGACCCTTTTACCAAACGATTAATAGTTTTGCGTTTACCGCTTCCGCTTCTTTTTACCTTCTTCTTCTTGTTCTTCTTTAGGCTCATGCAATTCCTTCACATTGTTACTTAACTGAGTTAGGGTTTGCTCAAGATCAGAGAACTTCCGGCGATTCTGACGGTTTTGGCTATTGAATGAATCTTGGAGATCGGCCAATTCATTATTTGTTCGATCAATTTTCTTATCTGTGATACGACTGTATTCATCCAAATTGTATTGGACTTCTTCAATCATATCGTTCAATTCACTAGCTTTCTGGTTGATTAAATTCGTATTGGCAATAATATCCTGCTGTGCTTTGCGGATATGTTTTCCACGACCTTCAAACCGCAAGTTTAATTTCCGGAGATCTTCCCGAAATTCTTTATCGATAACGTCCAAATGCTCTTGGTCTTTTTGATTCAGTTCATCCATCCGGGCTTTCATGTCATCTGCCATCCATTGAAAGTAACCGCCGGCAGCAATCAACACGATCAATAATCCGAAAATAATTTTATCCTTAACGTTCATTTTATCCTCTTATAGTCGTTAACTAATACCTTCTAATCGTTTTTCCCATTCACTTAATTCACGAGGTTCCTCTGTAGATACTGATTCACCATCCGATTCCCCTGCCTCCGCTTTTGGGCTCTCCCCAGCTTTAATTTGCTGGATTAATTTTTCTTTTTGGGCAGAACTTTTTTTCAGGGTTCCCATTAAATTATCTACCTCTTTATTGAAATCATCCACCGTTGCTTCTAAACGAAGCATTAATTCATCTAGAAGTGCCTGACCATAGGACGCGTTTATTCCATCCAGTAAGTCATCCAATTTCGATTGGAGATATCCTTCCCGATCTTCTTTTTTTCCGAAATCAATACTCATAAACCGAATTCAAATTAATTACAAAAATTATAAATACGGACGCGAAGTTAATACAGTTTTATTCTAATTAAATGGGATTTTATTGCAACATTTGAATTCGGTTAATATTTTTACGACTTAACCCGTATTCAATGGGAGAAAAAATGCGGTTTTGCAACCGTACCGGCAATGCATTTTCTGGTTGTTGAATAATTATACCCGTCCCCGCTAAAGATGATTCTGATCCTCGGTTAAAAATACTCCGCTCTGCTGCAATATATACATCTATCTTATCGGTAACCTGAACATAGATTACATAATTATAACGTCTTAAAATCCGTCTGAATTGAATGGATTTTGTAATGAGTGTATAGCTTTCAGGCGCATAAATGTCAATTTCATAATCCAAGGATTCTAATACACTTTTACATTGAGCCAGCAGTTCATCTTTTGGCATATTGTACTCAAATTCCCGCACCATTCTCGGCGGTTGGGCACATTGGGTTATAAATAAAAAAGATACGAGAAGACAAACCGCTTTGACGGTTTTACGAATTCGAATCAATAGATATCAAAAATGGATGGCACCGCTTCTGGTTCGGGCATCGGTTGAGATGAATGCATAAAATCCGGATTGTAATAGACCAGTTTCATTACACTAAAATTCCCGGAAAATATAGGCAAATCAGACCAGGGCAATAATACAGCGGAGTTCAACAATAATTCAATCATGGCCGGAGTAAAGCTCCAAGTGGATCGATAAAATGCAGTGGCAAATTTTTGGTCCAATAGATTGCCATATCCGCCTGATGCACCCGATTCTTTATGGTTCAACTTTTGTGGTGGTCCGTACACAGCTGAAATATTTTTTTCTAATCGTCTGAAATCGGATATTTTCTTTTCTAAAGATCCACTTTCCATGACGAAATCGATTTCAACTTTCCAAAATCCACTATCGGAAAAGAAATAAGTGATTTTGACTGAATCAGGACCCAATGAGCCAACGAATGATTGATTCGAAGAAAGCGTATCCAAATTAGATATAGGGGTAAACGATGTTGAAATTTCGCTACCTTTTACACTACCCCAAGCAAGCCCTTTATATCCTGACTCTAATCCTGATGGCACCGATTGTGTTGTTGTATCTGAAGCTGTTTCAGGTTGGACGGACGTTTCGGATGTATCTGCATCCTGGGCAAAAATGAATGTTGAAAGTATAATAATAGAAATGATGGGTTTCATTTGGATTACCTTGCTCCTTTTACACCGTTAAAATACACTGTCAGATTTCTCTCAGTCAAGCCCTATCGAATTACGGTGCCGATGCGTTCAAAACGAGGAACCCAAGTCTTCAGGTTCAATGAAAAATATGCAAAAAGTGCTTCACCCAGAATATGAGATCGAGGTACAAATCCCCAATAACGGGAATCCAAACTATTATCTCGATTGTCACCCATGGCCCAAAAATAATCATCCTCAACAGTATAATGAGTTAAGTTGCCTAATGGGTTACCATCCATTAGCAGCGTTCCCTTGGGGATATTATCGGACCATGGCACCAATAGATCCCCTTCAGGATAGTATGGACGATATACGCTCATTTCACCCTTGCGGCGATATAGTTCATCAGGACTGGTCATGGTGAACCGGTATGTTTTACTACCGCTTTTAAGAGTGAGGTCATGCCCATCCAATAACATAAGATGAAGCAAGAGTTTTGCATTTTGGGAGGAGATTTCAATCTGATCTCCTTTTTTAGGCATTCTCAAAGCTTTGAAATGATCTTTATTACCCTGGTCTCCCAAAAAGATATCCTGCTGAGTGAAAGTATCGGAAAGAGGCGCCAAAAATAATCTACCATTAGGTGGCAATGCGGACGGCTCGCCATTGAGATAAATCACTTTATTCTTCACTTCTAACATATCTCCAGGGCCAGCCACAGCACGCTTCACGTACTTTTGTTTAACATCCCTGGGAAACTTAAAAATAATCACATCCCCTTTTTTGGGTTCTTTAAAGGAAGGGAACTTGATGGATGGTACATCAAAACCAATATCCGTATAGGGGATACCAATCCATTCAGGAGTGCGCATGCCATAGACAAATCGGTTGCCCGCAAGAAAATCGCCAGTCATTATGGTATTTTCCATACTGCCGGTGGGGACAATATATAATTCGAAAATGGTCACTTTCAGGGTCAGAACAATAATGACCAGAATAAATAGTGAACGAATCTCGTTGATTACGCGTGAATTTTTTGAATTCATAGTCGGCCGAAGTTAGGCCTCTTCCCTTTCAGACTGAAGCAATTATTACCCCGTTTATCATTAATCTAAACTAATGCCTTTATAGGTTTTTAAGATGGGAGTCTTATCCAGGATGACTGTTGCCACATCCAGTCTAACATCCGATTCCGTTTCCTGTTCCAAACAATAATATTGTATGGCCGATTCCAGCTTTTTCAATTTATGGCTATCCACCTTTAATATAGGACCGCCCATTTGATCTCGAGTTGCTGTTTTGACTTCAATAAAAATAGTTTCGCCTTCTTTTTCTGCAATAATATCCAATTCACCATAATGACTGCAAGTTCGATTCATTCCCAAAATTTTATATCCATTATTTAGATATTTTAGGGCGATCAGTTGTTCCCCCAGCTGTCCCACCTTTTTGTTATATTTTAGCCATGCCATATTGGGGAGGTTCACTTTCACCGGCTCAAAAGATTTTCGATGAATGGGTGTGGCACGATGCATTTGAAGTGCTTCCATATGTTGTTTCGTTCCATATCCTTTGTGTTTGGCAAAACCAAACTCAGGGAAAATAAGGTCCACAGATGCCATAAATTTATCTCGCGTTACTTTCGCTATTATGGATGCTGCCGAAATGCATTCTACAAGGTTATCTCCGTCCACAATACCTTCATTTTTGATCGATTGATCAGGGAGACCATAGCCATCAATCAATGCCTTATTCGGCGCTTGAGTTAGTGCACCAATAGCTTTTCGCATGGCTTTATAGGTTGCCTGAAGTACGTTGATTTTATCAATAGTGCGGTGGGATATAATGCCAACCCCCACATCAGAAACATCCATGATTTGCCCAAACAGTATTTCTCTTTTTTTGGCCGTCAGTTTTTTAGAATCTGCCAGTCCTTCAATATTATGGTGTTCTGGCAGAATAACAGCTGCAGCCACTACGGGACCGGCTAGGGGACCTCGCCCTGCTTCATCAACACCTGCAATTATTTCCAATGGATTTCTCTGATTTCTTTTCCGTTTGATCGCATCCACAATGCGCCTTAAGGGTCCGTCCTGTGAATACGGCGCCAAATGGCATCCTGTAGAAGCTAAAATTAAATGACATAGGGCAAATATAACCGTATTTTTAATTTTGAACCAGAATTGCGCATTTCAGGAATTGTTTATTTAGTTCACTTTTTCTAAGCTTGGGGGTTAAATGAGTACGAAATGACCTTCGATCAGCTATTAGACTACATGTATGAACACCATCGTATCCGCCGGCAAAAGGATATGATGCAATATTTTGGCGTAACCACACAGGCTGTTTCCAACTGGAAACGGACCAATAGTATCCCCTCAAAATATGCCATAAAACTCCAGTTCTCTAAACCAACCAATTATGTAGAATTGGTGGAATCTCTCACAGAAGTCCTCATTTCTCTGAACAAAAGCATTAAAGATATCAAAGCCATTCAATCCGTCAACAATATTTCTGCCCAATACTTTTCAGATGGGGAATTTTCAATCGTGGATGGCAAGCCGGTAATACGTCTGACCCATATCGAAGGAAATTGAGAAGGGCTCACAGTTTATACCAAAGATGAAATTCTCTCCATGGATAATATTATTGGCCAAATTCAAGATGTCACGGATAAGCAAGAATATCTCAGTCGGCTTTGTCCCAGTGGATTGGCTATACAGAGAAACGGTTTAAAAGTGCATTTTCTCCCGTAAAACCATAAACCAAAACATAACCTTGATTGGAAAACAGACTCATGAGTAAAAAGACAGGCGCACTCATATTTTTTAGCATAATTATTCTATTCTTATATGCATTCGGTGTAGAATTTTTCGAAGGCATTTGGTCCTTTCCCTCACGACGAATGGTCCCCTTTATGGTGATCGGTCTATTGGGCACAGGAATATTTACCACATTTTATCTTCGATTTCCTCAGATACGATATTTAAAACATGGACTTAAAGTCACACGGGGTGTTTATGACGATCCAAATGAAGCGGGTGATTTAAATCACTTTCAAGCATTGACTACTGCTCTTTCCGCTACGGTCGGAATTGGAAACATTGCCGGTGTAGCCACTGCACTGTACTATGGCGGGCCCGGAGCTATATTTTGGATGTGGATCACTGCATTTTTTGGCTCAGCCCTAAAATATGCTGAATGTACCCTGGCCGTTGAATATAGAGATTTTGACAATCAAGGAATGACGGCTGGCGGCCCCATGTACACCATTGAACGTGGTTTGGGAATTAAATGGCGCTGGCTGGCTATCATTTTTGCTTGTTTTGCTGTGATTTGCTCATTCGCAACCGGAAATGCTATTCAATCATTTACCCTTTCCGATCAGCTTTATTCTGAAGTAACCCAAATGGTCGGTTCTGAACATTGGCTAACGTTAAAGCATCAATTGACCGATTGGTATGCCGTTTCAATCCAGCAAGTTATTAATGGTACTTTTATAGCCGGAATCGCCGGTTTGGTTATTATTGGCGGTATTAAACGAATCGGGAATGTTACCTCATTTCTCGCTCCATTTATGGCCGCTATTTACTTTATTGCTGCGGTCTTGATTTTGTTGGCCAATATCGTAGATGTTCCTGCTGCATTTGGTAAAATTTTCTCCATGGCATTCAATCCGCCCGCAGCTGTTGGCGGTGTAGCAGGGGGTACTTTGTTGGTGATTATGAATACAATGCTTTGGGGTGTAAAGCGGGGATTATACTCCAATGAAGCAGGTCAAGGGAGCGCACCCATCGCCCACTCTACAGCCAAAACGGAATATCCGGTACGTGAAGGTGTTGTTGCATTGTTAGAGCCATTTATCGACACCATAATCATTTGTACCCTTACAGGATTAACAATCATTGTCACCGGCACTTGGCATCATACCGAATTCTACACCACCCGAATTGACCCAGCTTTTGCTGGTGAACTTTTGAATGGAAGTTTGCTCACTTCATTGGCTTTCAAAACGGGTCTGTCATGGATTTTTCCATACGGAGATAAGATCATTACACTGGGCGTGTTACTATTTGCCATTTCTACAGTAATCAGCTGGTCATTTTACGGTGATCGCGCCACGGAATATTTATTCGGTGAAGAATCCATTCCCACCTATAGAATGTTCTATATCCTGTTTGTTTTTATCGGTGCTATTGCCAGCCTAGAGGTCATCTGGTCCTTCGGTGACGCCGCATTAGGATTCATGACGTTCCCCAACTTGATATCCATTATTCTATTATCGGGCGTTTTGAAGAAAATGACCAATGATTATTTTTCAATGGAGCACAAAGCATATAAGTAGATTAATATCTCTAACCGATAAAGATTACCACGCCTGTTTAGGCGGGGTAATTATTTATGGACTATAATTCACTTTTATCCCGCGCCGCAGATGCAGCCAATGCGTCTGGGAAACATATATTGGATGCACTAGATCAACCAAGAATGGTGGCCCATAAAGGCCGCACGGACTTGGTCACAGAAACGGATACACTTTCAGAACGCACCATCATTGAGCACATAACGGACGCTTTTCCTTCTCACAGCATTTTGGCCGAAGAAAGTGGGGAGTGCGACTCAGATTCCGATTTTCTATGGGTGATTGACCCTTTAGACGGCACTACCAATTTCGTTCACGGATATCCATCCTTTGGTGTATCCATTGCATGTCTATATGAGAATAACCCTGTTGTTGGTGTTGTCCTCGAATTACCCGCCAATCACTTATATACGGCCGCCAAAGGTATAGGCGCCTATTGTGATGATAAACCGATCCACGTATCAGATACAATAGATTTAAGTCAATCTTTATTGGTTACAGGATTCGGTTATGAACATGAAGATAAATGGCACGCCAATATGGATTTATTCAAAGCATTTACAGATTCTACTCAAGGTGTACGCCGCTTAGGTGCGGCTTCCATTGACCTATGTCATGTAGCATCTGGCTTGGTGGATGGATTTTGGGAATTTGATCTCCACCCATGGGATACAGCGGCAGGAATTCTGATGGTTAAAGAAGCGGGTGGTTTGGTTACGAAAATGGATGGAAATGATTTTTCCATCCACAATCAACAAATTTTAGCGTCCAATGGATCGATTCACGAAGCCATGTTGCATTTTACATCACCAATGGTTGCATCATTGAGCCGTTAGTCTTTTGACGGACTGAGCTCCAATTCCCATTTCGAGAGCGTCACCTGATTGAATAGGCCCCACACCCTTAGGTGTACCTGTAAATATAATATCGCCCTTCATTAAGGGAATCATATTCGATAAATATGCAATTTGATCCGGAATAGTATGAATCATTTGCGTCACTTCTCCCCCTTGTCTTTTCTCTCCATTGATGGTTAGCCAAAAAGGATCTGTAATCTCTTCCATTTGAAATTCGGTAATCACCGCCGACCCTTTAAATGATTTCGCCAATAACCAGGGTAATTGTTTATCTTTTAATTTATTTTGTAAAGAACGGTCCGTAAGATCTAAACCCAACCCATATCCACCAATATATAAGCCTGCATCTTGACTGGGAATTGATTCACCATTTTTATTGATTAATACCGTTATTTCTAATTCATGGTGAATTTCACGATCTTTTGGCAATTGAATAATATCAGTTGTATTCAAGGCAGAGAGTGATTTTTGAAAATAGAAAGGTGCATCCGGTTTCTCATTATTCAATTCTTGAATATGATCGATATAATTCCGGCCGATACAATAAATATTCCGCACCGAAACTACTTTGCCTTCAGGAGATTTAATTTTATATGGGCTACTCATTTGAGTAGTGAATCTACAGACAATTTTATGAATTCATTAAATGTATATAGTCCATCGTTCGTAACACGGCCAATGGTTGTGGCGGGAACACCAATATTCATACATACCCGTTCAAATTCCATTAAATCCATTTCATTAATTGTGACTAAAACTAATCCCTGCGTTTCGCCAAATAGTAGTTCTGGCGCCGTCAATTTCCGTGAAAAATGAATCCGAGCACCTATTGATGATTTAGAAGAAAATGACCGACCGATGGTGGTGGCAATCCCCCCACGACCAATGGGCAGAGCCGATTGAATCAATCCACTTTGAATCCCCGTTAACACCACATCCTGCAAGCGAGATTCCATGGTCAAATCAACTGCGGGCTTTGCACCTTTATTATCCATTTTCTGCAGGGACAAATACCGACTCCCACCCAGCTCACCTCGATGACTGCCTAAAATGGAAATAAACTGATCTGAAGATTGAAAAGTACTGGGGAAATCCGAATGAATTATCCGTTGACCTGCCACGTAAAATTGACCTAATGGTTGATCTGTAATATCGTCAAAGGCAAAATGATCCATTGTGATATTTAATGCGTTTCCGGCCATTTTAACGCCCTTTAGAAACGAACCTTTTTCTGGTGTATTTCCTTTAGGCAAAGATAGAAACCCCGTCGCCACTTCCGGACGGATGCCTCTGCATATTAAATGGCGTACCCCATTGGTGATGGCAGCAATTGCACCCATTTCATAATCTTCATATCGAATATAATCATTGGTGTGTGTTGCGTATCCATAGGCTTCACCCCTTTTTGTAATTATGTAAACAGCGCTCCTTTTCGGAATATCGGCTAATAATCCCTTTAATTCATTATTATATGATTTCTTTTCTTTGATAGAGGGTAAATCATATTGTGGCATTTCTATCTGCATTTTGATTTCATCTGTGGATCGATCATAATTCGCCATCATCCGTAATAACTGCAGAGGAAGATGGCCTATCGATTGGTCTTTTTCCGCGATATTTATGGCTGATTCCCTTATTATCGATCCTACTGAGAGGAGTTTTTGATGCAATGAAGCATTCGCCTCCAGATCTGAGATTGATCGCTTATCCACATGAATTAGAATACCATGCCCTCGTTTACTTGAAATATATGGCATCACAGACTTATTCAGTAAAATACCGCATTTATTTCCATCTAAAAGGGTAAATAAACCATGCCCCAATCCAGATTTAGGTATGGCGATCATTTTCATAATAAAATTCATTTTTTCTAATGCATTGACAATTGATTCTTGTTTGGCCCCCTTTAAAAAGAAAAGTTTTCCATTTTTAGGGATACGATCATCATTCTCGCTAGACACCTTCCCTATCAACACAGAACCATCAGTTGTTTTGATGGCATTAATTTTAGTACCATTCTTAGCATTGAGTGTATGAACAGCCATCTGCCCACGTACATCTTCATTTCCCTGGGTAATGAGCATAAGTGGAGATTGAAAAGAACTTTGGGTGAGAATTTGTTCAGTTTCGCGTTGATATGTATTTTGGAGTGAAACTGATTGTCGAAATGCCGTTAAAAATTGAGATTCGTCTTTATTGGGTATTCGACCCAATACTTTTTGAATGGAAGTGTCTGTTGTTTTCATATTACTTTATACGCAAAGGGGTTCCCGACGTCTAAATCAATCCCCATTCTAAATATACTTCACGAATAGAATCCCAATAAAAGCCTTTTCGAGCTAAAAAGTCATTCATTCGTTTTTGAGATTTTTGATCTAAGGGTTCTTCCCGTTTTATTCCCCTTTTCTTTAAATGAGCTGCAATTAACTCATGTGGGTCAAACTCAGTATATATGTCACGAATCAAGCAATTCACCAAGTCCGAAGGTAAAAAATGGGGTATCAAGTCTGACCGTAATGCCATGGGACCGATCTTTTTATTTTTCACTTTTTCTCGAACAAACGCCTTCCCGAATGCATTGTCATCTAAATATTTTAGATCAATCATTTGATTCACGACATAATCAATCTCATCTTCAATGAAGTCCTTCTCTTTGAGCCGTTTCCGCATTTCGGCAATACTACGCATACGAAATCCCAAAAGGCGATACCCAGCATCTTTTGCTTCTTGAAGGCGCATCTTTTTACCGTAAGATTCAATTGTTTCTATTGAGACTTGATCATCCACCTGTAATGGGTTCAAAACAAAAACGTCCTCAGGAATCCTGAAGACGCTTTTATCATCTAAATAAACAATAATGCGATCACTATATTTAGTTGATCGCTTAATTTTTACAATCTTACGATTCGCCATTCTCTGGAGGTACTTCTTCTAAGCCCATAAAGTTTTTGACCTTTTCGACAATTTCTTCTCTAACATTATCATTATCTATTAAGAATTGCTTCGCATTCTCACGGCCTTGACCAATTTTCATATCACCATAAGAAAACCATGAACCCATTTTCTGCACGATATCACCTTTTAAGGCCAAATCAATAATGTCGCCTTCAACAGAAATACCTTGGTTGTACATGATATCAAATTCAGTTTGCTTGAATGGGGGGGCTACTTTGTTTTTAACCACTTTTACGCGAGTGCGATTTCCCACCGCATCCTGTCCATCTTTAATAGTGGTAATACGGCGAATATCCATTCGAACTGATGTGTAAAATTTTAAGGCACGACCACCAGGAGTTGTCTCTGGATTGCCAAACATAACACCAATCTTTTCACGAATTTGGTTAATAAATATGACAGCTGTATTGGAGCGACTCACGGTTCCAGTTAATTTGCGTAATGCTTGAGACATGAGCCTCGCTTGGAGACCTACATGGGTATCACCCATTTCACCTTCTAATTCGGCACGAGGAACCAATGCAGCTACGGAGTCGACCACAATCGCATCCAGTGCACCACTTCTAACAAGTGTCTCCGTGATTTCTAACGCTTGTTCGCCTGTGTCTGGTTGGGAAACGAGTAGTTCTTCCAAATTCACGCCGAGCTTTTTGGAATATTGGGGATCCATAGCATGTTCTGCATCGATAAATGCAGCATACCCACCAGCCTTTTGGGCTTCAGCTACAATATGCAAAGCCAATGTGGTTTTACCCGATGATTCAGGGCCATAAATTTCAATGATTCTACCGCGAGGAATTCCACCAACACCTAAGGCCACATCTAAAGATAAACACCCCGTTGAAATGCTATTGGAAGACATAACCGGCTGATCGCCCCCAAGACGCATAATTGATCCTTTGCCAAATTGTCGATCCACTTGGGTAATTGCCAGTTCTAATGCTTTTGTTTTTTTATCTGTTGTGGCAGCCATGTACGCTCCTAAACTGAATTATTCTTAAAAAAGTGAGTGCTTAAAATAGTATATACTGGCCCATTAGGGAAGAGTTCACTGCTGATAAATTGAATTTTTTCTACCCCAAATGGAATGCCGGAATACGGAGCGTCTAAAAAGAATGATACATCTGGTGTATCTTTTTGGGGATATCGTTCCCTACCCAATGTAATATGTGGGTGATATGGCTTATCATCTTTAAAAAACCCAAGTGGATCCAACGCAGATTGAGTAGCATTTACCAGGGTATTGAGCTTTTCTATCTCTCCCTGTATGCCGGCCCATAGTACGCGCGGTCTTTCTTTTTTAGGAAAGCAACCCGTCCCTTCGATGTTTAATTGAATTGGGCGTGTATTATTTGCAATTTCATCCAATACAGACCGAATATCATCAAATGAAGACTCTGGTGTAAAACCGATAAATTTAAGTGTAAGATGGAGTTGATCCTGGCGGACCCATTTAATTTGCCCCCGTTTTGGATCAATTGTAGAGCGAAGGGTTTTTTGTAATGCCAATACGGGCTCTGGAACCGGAACAGAAACAAATGTCCGAATCAGTTTATGATCCATTCAATAAATAAATCCGTGTAATATTTAATGCAGCCTGACTCGTCATCAATTTATTGGTTTTACGGTGGGGCGTAAATTTGAATCGATAAACTTTTTCATAACCATCTGTACTAATTCCCACATAAACCAACCCAACCGGTTTTTCATCTGTGCCGCCCGTTGGACCTGCAATTCCTGTTGTGGATAAACCAATTTCTGCATCCATTGATATTCGCACACCTCTGGCCATCTCCAAGGCTGTTTCTTCACTCACGGCACCGTGGTTATCCAAAGTGGATTGGTTTACATTCAGTGCTTTCACTTTGATTGGATTGCTATAAGCAACCACACCACCCTTATAAAATGATGAACTCCCAGACACATTGGTCAGTCTATCTCCGATTAAACCACCAGTACAGGATTCTGCCGTGGCAATGGTCTCTCCTGTTTTTAGCAATAAGGCCCCCAAGGCATCTTCCAGTTCTGTCCCTTCATCACCAAAATGATATTTTTTAATAATAGCTTTTGCTTCGTCTAAAAATTCCTCCATGGATGATTGACTGTCAGATGATATGCGCAAATCAACACCGGTAAATTTTGGTAAAAATGCAACGTGTACTTTCGGATGATTTTTCAGCACTGGATCAAGACGTTCAAATAAGACCGATTCCATGATGCCTGTTGTTCGCCATGTGGTTACGACCGATTCTTTGTCTGATTTATCGTTAATCCAGGGAAGTACCGTATTTTTCATCATACTTTTCATTTCTGCGGGCACACCGGGCATGGCGAATAAATGAAAATGATCATTACTAAAATGAAGACCCCTTGCAGAACCCACCGGATTAGGAATTACTTCTCCTATATTCGGTTTCATGGCTTGGTTTCGATTTGATTCTGGAATAACTCTTTCTCGCTCTGCGAACTTTTCTGTTAATAATTTCCAGTAAGCTTCATCAAATTCAGCTTCTGCACCGAAATACTGATACAATATCGTAGCAGTTATATCGTCATGCGTCGGACCCAGACCGCCTGTGCATAACACCAACTCAATTTCTTTTGGTACACCATTTAAAGCTGATTCAATAGATAACCTATCATCATTCACAGTCATATGCCATTTGATATGACCGCCTACGGGGATGACTTCCTGCCCAATCCAAGCTGCATTGGTATCTGTGCGGGCACCATTCAATAGTTCTGCCCCAATGGTGATGAGACCAATGTTCAATTCATCATCCAATAAACGAACAATATGACAAAATAAGTCATAATTCCCGCCATTACATCATCCGCCATCACTCCCCAACCGCCAGGGAGTTTTTCCATCCGTCTGACCGGACCAATTTTTGTAATATCAAAAATACGAAAAGCTAAAAAACCGACAATTGCTGTGGTCAGATTAATGGGCATCATGGTAAATGCAATCCATTGTCCTACCCATTCGTCAATGACAATACGCGAAGGGTCATGATATTTTGAATCTAGAATTATCGTATCTGCTGCAAGACTACCTAACAAAAATAAAAAGGCAGTGATAATGGGCAATAGAATTGGATCTTGATTTTGGAATAGAAGATACCAACAAATGGTGGCAATGAGGCTGGCCCACGTACCGGGGGCTAATGGCAGCTTACCAATATTAAAAACAGTTCCAATCCATTCGGCTGCCTGACGATTCATGGATTAATTCATTATTTCTTTAATCGCTTTACGATTTTCCTGGATGTAAGTCCATCCCGTAAATAATGTGAATAATGCTGCAATGAGCGTCAAATAATAAACCAATTCATATTCATGGATAAATCCATGAATTTCATTGGACAATACCCAGTTTAATCCCTTTAAGCTCAGGAAGAGTAATGTGAATATAATAATCCCAATCTGGACTCCAGTTTTGGATTTTGCAATTTTACTGGTCATCATGGTAAACCCATACCGAGACATAATCACCCGAAGCCCAGTGACAAACATATCACGAAATATGATAAGGCTAACCATCCAAAAGTCGATTAGATTCATAATGGCGAAAGAAATAAACGCAGACGATACCAAAATTTTATCTGCAAGCGGATCCAAAAAACGCCCCGTATCTGTTACCATGTTATTTTTTCGCGCATAATAGCCGTCATACGCATCCGTGATTGATGCTACAATAAATATGACCAACGCCCAAATTTGTGCGCCGGCAAAATCATCAAAAAGACATACAATAAATACGGGAGTCAATAGTATCCGTCCGAAGGTTAATATATTGGGTAATGTGATCATATGGCTGTTCGGCCTTCCATGGCTCTCATAATGGTTGCGTCGTCAATGTATTCTAAGTCGCCACCCATAGGTAATCCTCGTGCAAGTCGCGTCACTTTTACAGATTTCCCTTTCAGGAGCTTTGCAATATACAAACTTGTAGCTTCACCTTCGATACTGGGGTTCGTAGCGATCACCACTTCTGTGCCCGGCTTTGCCCTATCGATTAATCCATTAATATGCAGATCATCAGGACCAATGCCATCTAAGGGTGACAGTACACCGCCTAACACATGGTACACACCTTGAAATACATTGGATTTTTCGAATGTATAAACATCCGCAGCATCTTCAACAATGCAGATGGATGACTGATCTCGCTTTGGATCGGTACATATACCACAAGGATCATCTTCAGTAATCCCATGACAAACAGAGCAAAACTGGATTTTGGTTTTCATATCCATGACCGATTGAGCTAACTGCACCGCCTGATCGTTGGGTGACTTCAATACTTGGAATGCCATCCGCTGAGCCGTTTTGCGACCAATACCTGGAAATCGTGAGAATTCCTCTATTAATCGAACAATACTATCGGGCATAGAACGCAATTACATACCCGGAATTTTCATACTTCCCATCATACCACCCGTAACCGCATTCATGCGATTTTGGCTTTCTTCCTGGGCTTTGGTCATGGCATTGTTCACTGCAGATATGATTAAATCTTCGATCATATCTTTATCTTCTTCCAAGATATCATCCTGCAGATAGAGATCGAGCAATTCCATTTTTCCATTGACGGTTGCTTTAACCATACCACCACCGGATTCACCTGAAATATGTAAGTCGTCCAATTCATTTTGTACATTTTCAATTTGCTTTTGCACTTCTTGTGCCTGTTTTAACATTTTAGACATGCTACCTTTATTAAACATGTTTTCTCCTATCTTAGAATTTCCCCATCAAATACTTCTAACACACGGGATACAACTGTCTCCCCATCTTGTGAGGGTGCAGCGGATATGGGTGGCTCCTTTGCCATTGGATTTTTGGGAGCGTCCGTTCCATTTCGTTCCACATGTTCCGCTTTTATTTTGAGTTCTACACCATAATGCTTTTCCACAAACTGTTCAATCACCTGATTGTTCCGATTCAAATTGCCCACGCTAAATTTGGGTAAATCATAAACATTGATAATCAATTTATTCCCATCGAGTTGAACCGGCTCACTATGTTCTAAAGCTGTACCAATGGATGGTCTCTCTTTCGTGACTTTGCCCACGAGTCCGCCCCATTTCTCATCTATAGCTTCTAAGGATATTTTACCATTGGGTTTTGACGTTTCCTCTTGAGGCGCTGTTTCTCTCGTTGTTTCTTCAACTGGTGGTGGCGGTGGTGCTTTTGGTGCAACAGCTTCTACCGGCTGATACGCAACCTTTTCCGGAGCGGTTTCAATTGATTCGACTACGGGCTTAGGATTTTTTTTTACTTCTGCCGGTTTAGCCCCTGACAGTAATTCACCAATAGAAACGGACGTATCCATTTCCATTAATTTCATTGCTGTCATTTCAAAGTGAATCATCGGCTGCGTTACCCGTTTTAAGCTGAATTCTAGCCCATTTAATTCTTTATTCACCCGTAGGAGGTCTTTTCCATCCCATAATGCTGCATGGGCTATATATTGTATTTTATGATCTTCATTTAAATCCAATAGGCTTTCTCCATCAGGCACTAAACCAACGATCAAATTCCGGAAATGATGATTCAACCCTTGGGCCACATCTTCCAATGGCAGTCCCATAGTACGGATGGATTGGAGTACGGTAATCATTTTGGATGCATCTTTTTCAACAATGGCAGTGGAGTATTCAAAATAGACATCCAGCGGAATCAACCCGATAATTGCTGACACGTCATCAATTTTAATAGATTCACCAGCATAGGCAATAACTTGATCCATCAGACTCAATCCATCGCGCATACTTCCATCTGCCTTTCGGGCGATGGCATTAATGGATTCTTCATCTGCTGAAATGTTTTCTGAAGCGAGAATAGTGGATAATTGTTCCCCAATGGTGGCTTCTGTAATGCGATTAAAATCAAACCGTTGGCAACGAGATATAATGGTGGAAGGAACTTTGTGAATATCTGTTGTGGCTAAAATGAATTTACCATGAGGCGGCGGTTCCTCTAATGTCCGGAGCAATGCATTAAAGGCCTGATTGGTGAGCATGTGAACTTCATCAATAATAAAAATTTTATAGGGTGCATTCATGGGGGCATATTTGATTTGCTCACGAAGATTCCGAATTTCTTCAATACCTCGATTGGATGCACCATCAATCTCCAAAACATCCAAATTTCTGCCATCAGTTATTTCCTGACAGTTATTGCAGTCATTGCAAGGAACCCCATCTTTTGTATTGGGACAATTAAGGGCTTTGGCAATGATTCTGGCGGTAGTGGTTTTACCTACACCGCGAGGTCCTGTGAGAATATATCCCTGGGCAACACGATCTTTTTTAAATGCATTAATCAGCGTTTGGGTGACGTGATCTTGACCGATCACATCCCCGAAAGATTGGGGGCGCCATTTCAGGGATAGGACTTGGTATGACATGTTTCCTCAAATAAGGATGGCCGTGCACTCGAACTTGACAAATCTGTGGACAACATACATCAAACCAGTTAGCTCCATTCCAGAGGTTCTCCGGCACAAAATTTTAATCACCTACCGCTGCTCCCTTCCGGTCCTGACGGGGTTTAGTGTAAAACCATTGCGAAGAATTGAAACTTCATCACCACTTAATTTGAGTACGAAGCTCAGCATTTGCCGCATACAAGCCTCGATCCTGCTATAGCGGATTGCAGGTTACAGGGCACCGCTAATTCCCCATCTAGCACGACCAAATTTTCAAATATACAGTATTAAATTTACCGGAATATTCTGTCGGGAAGCAAGGGTTCTTACCCTTAATATATAACCACCACCTTGATTTCATTTACTTCATACCAGTCCCAGAAGTTTGATCGGTCTAATTTGATAATGCCATCCTTATAACTATATCGGACGCGCTTTCGATAAAGCGATTCCGTAAACCAATCCGAATTGTCACGTTTATAATAGATTGCCACATAGGGCGGACTTTCTTCTTTCAAATTCTCAATAACTAATGTGCATATAGCATCATTGAATTCACCTTCCGGCGTGATGAATTCTACTTTGGTAAAATGGTATACACGCTTGGTGAGTGCTATAAAATCAGTATATTTTTGATTGGATTCTTGGGAAACGGCTGCAGAGGATATTACAAAGAAAATAATGCAGTTGACCCACTTCCCCCTGCGGATCGATATCATTTTTTCTTTTTTCGCTTAAATATAAAAAACTTTTTCTTTTTTGGTTCGTCTTCGACTATTTTTTTTTGCTTCTTTTCACCACTACCATCAGCTTCAAGTTTTTTCTCCAAATCGCTTAACTCAACTAGCTCAGCATTAGGATCTTCTCCCCGAATGGATGCCAACAATCCCCTTTGATTTTTGGTTCTACTCTTGAGCGTATTGACCATTACATCCACTTCTTCATTAAAGTGAGCCACGGTCCTCTCCATGCGATTAATGAGTTCATCCATGAGGGGTTCCCCATAGGCATCCCCCAGTTTATCTCCGATGGCTTGGAGCTTTTCAGCTAGATAATCTTGATTGAATTCTTTTTGAGTCTCTGGCACATTATCTCCGGTTTTTCAACGGTTTAATTTATCCAATTCTGATGGTGTAAGTCCAAACTGAGTTTTCTTTGATAATAATATCATGGAGGTGTCATAAACCTCGGCCCCGGCTACCAATCCGAAAATGCTGCCCATAAATCGATTATGCCATTTAGGTCCCCACTCCGGTATCGTCTGTCGATTCCAAGATTCCATCATTCCCAAGCCCATGATAGCTGCAATTCCATAAATTGATAATTTCCATTCCGGTCGACTCATGATTTCTTCTCGGTAATTAATACGTTCCATTTTTGTAATAGGGACACTTTTCACCGCAAAGGGTGTCTGTAATTTGAGTATGTTTTTGTTAAAGGATAATAAAGTACCCCTGATCCATTTACCGCTGATATGCTTTACCGATACATATTGGCCTGTGGGGATACCCTCTATGATGTCTTTTGTGCGGAGATAAGTCAGGTTTTTTTGATATGATTCGCGAATCTCATCGGTAATCTGGGGCATTTGATTGAGACGAAATTGAAGTTCAGCGAATGATTTTAATGTAAATGCCCGTTTACTTATTTTTGTATTCGTATAATCCACATAGGAGATTCTGGCTTCATATTGATCTGAATTTATTTCAAAAAACTGGGCACTTTCAAAATTGGGGATATCTGTAAATATATCATAGTGGAGATTTTCTTCTGCATCCAATGTATGCCCGATATGACGCGTGATATTCACCACATCTCGTTCTTGCCCAACTATGAGAACAAAGAATAGTGGATAGATTAGATATCTAAACTGGCTTGGCCAATAACTTAAATACTTCATCAATTTCCGGGAATCGACCTTCTTGTTTTTTCGAAAAGACGAGATGTTCATTTTTCGTCACTTCAAATACACCGCCCCCCGATGGAATCAACTGTAATCTTGAGACACCATTCCCATATTTTTCTAAAATCTTGGTGGCCAGACTGGCCGCCCTGGGTAAGTAGTTTCATGCGTTACAATATTCGATCATAATATTCATTTTACCTCCTTAGAGCCATGATTGAATCCAAAATACACCAAGTACGGCCAATACGCTTGCCAATCCAATAAGGATGAGTGCCGCTTTTCGAAATCCTTTTCCACCGGAATCGTAACGATAAACCGTCTTGAGATTGTCATCCATTAGAAATTGAATGCCGTTTCGATAGTAGTTTGTTTCACTGGTTCTAAACCCGTACCCGTGTCTCTATAGAATTGACGAAAATCCCAAATAAGACTCACGCCGCCACTCACTTCATATCCCACCTTGTATCCAAAAATGGTATTGATAGATGGATTGGAGAAATCAAATGGGTTTTTATCGTTATTCCGCTGATAGTATGCTTGTGCCACACTTAGTTTAGGAATCTTTTCCGCATTCAGATTAACCAATGCATTAAAACTATTGAATTCCGTATCGCCTTCACCTTTCATGCTGGCATAGGCTACATTAAAGCTTAACAGGTTGAATAAATTGGCTGAAGCAGATCCATACATACCGGATGTATTGGACGAATCTACCAAGAGCACTTGCTCTTTCGTACGGATGACAGTACCTGATTCGCTGAACTCAGCTACTACGCGAGACAGGTCATAACTCCCGTCGAAAAATTGCGGGGCAAAATAACCTTTTTTAATCCGGTATTCGAAACTCACATTCAAGAAACTGAAAAGGTTGGCCCGCACACCTGGAACGGTAATCCCTGTACCATCCATGGCTTTACGGCTATAATAAGGATCACCCTTAATCTTTGGGAATATCAATTTATTATATTCCATATATGCTTCCAGACTAAAGGCTTTACTCTTAATGACAGGATATCCTAAATCCAGAGCAAACCCTTGAGCCGTGGCTTTATTATCTTTTAGACTGAATGGGGTTGGTTTCAATTTCACATCACCATCAACAGTATCCAGAATATTGTCACCATCTGCATCAATATCCCAGCCTGTAACCGGTTCTTTGTTACCACCATCTTTATCTGCTAATCCATCACCGTCTGTATCATTCCAATAATCTTTATCATTAGGGAAATCATCAAAAATATCCGGATATGTATCATCGTCCGTATCTTTTAAACCGGAGAATTGATTCATATCAATGACGAAATTCATACCGAATGTAAGCGGAATAGCATCGGATAATTTATACGTTCCGCGTAACCCCATAAGAGTACCGCCTCGAGTGAATTCTTTCATATTCGATAGAAATACTTCTGTACCTAAGTTGCCAAAGGTCATTCCTGTATTAATCCCCACTTTTCGAACCGAGGGAAATTCCATCATATTAGAATAACCGCCCAACAGTCCACCATATCCCAAGGTTACATTATTCAGTGCACCCCACTTGAACCAGAATGGATCAGATTTTTGTCCCCAACTGATGTATAGGAATTTGTCGATGATATCTGAAGCTTCATCCCACTCATCTTCGCGGATATTGCCTTCATTATCGATATAGATCGGTAGATCAAGACCAATACCCAATTTTCCAAAGGATAGTTCCGGACGTAGAGCCACTTGATTATACAATTTCCCGTCAATAGTTGCAGAACCTACACCCAATCCAAGATTTAATGGTTTCTTTGGTTTTGGTTTGGGGGTATCACCAGTTTGTGGCTGATCAGGTTGTGTGTCTGCAGGCTCAGATGTTGTTTCCAGCTCCCGTTGATTATCGTTTGTAGTTTGAGCTTCTTTTGGCGCATCTTGCCGTTGATTTTGTGTATCTTGTTGTTGATCCTGTTGTGGTTCTTCAGACTCCTGGGGATCTTCTTGCTGTTGATCTGGAACATCACCTTCAGGATCCTCAGGATAATCACCGGGTTGGGCCGGGGCAGGAATCAGCTGGCCCAATGCATTAGAAACCGCTTTTTGTCCGGCACCAACATTAACGGTCATTCCACTAATAGTATTAAATACTTCAAAATTCCCTGTTTTACCAACAAATTTATCAATACCCGCGATGGCATCATGAAACGCAGAAAATTCTGTTCCTTTTACAGATGCAACAGATACAGGCGTTTCAACACGATAAGTTTTTTTTCGATTATCTTTATTAACATTATGGAGAGTGGTCCCCTGCTCAATAATTAAACTTCTAGTGTTGGATGTCTCTACAAACTGGAAATCCGTATTTTCGCGAATTTTCACTACGGATTTATCATCTAAGAATATGACAACGGCAAAACTGGACTCTCCTACACGAATGGCGTCTCCATTGGCAATCGCCTGTCCTGGCTTCACCACTACAGAATAAGCTCTGCCACCAATGGGTTTAATCAGCACTTCGCCATTGGCTTTCATGACACGACCTATGGTTTCGGCCATTAATATCGACCCCACCAACATGAGGCAAAGTATTGTAATTCTTTTAATCATAATAGG
The DNA here is from genome assembly GCA_002455835.1 of Fidelibacterota bacterium UBA6630. GTDB lineage: Bacteria > Fidelibacterota > Marinisomatia > Marinisomatales > TCS55 > TCS55. Next base: position 28,225 of record DKLW01000053.1, read on the forward strand.
ATTTGATTCCCTGTCATAAAAATGACGTATTATTAATAAAATTTTCAGCAGAATTTACCATAGAATATGCAGACCTCAAGTGCGTTAGTTCACAGGTTGATTTAAATATTCATGAACCAAATAAGCCAACGAACGATAATATGGGTCACTCTCTCCTGACATACCCATTTCACATGTTCTACTGGTTGAATAACCCTCTGGTACACCCCCAACTTCATTTAACTCTCTTTTTACAGCAGATTGATTTAATTCCGGTGTATTCATCCCTTTGTCACCAGCAAATCCGCAACAGCCCCAATGAATTGGTTTATGAACAGTTTCTGTGATTGCATTCGCTAATATTTCCATTGATCCTGTATCACGCATTTTTTCAGTTGAGCATGTGGGGTGAAGGGCTATAACCTTTTGGAGTTTGGGTAAATCAATAGCTGTCACACATTTCGATAAATACTCTACAATATCCACAATTTTTAATTGTGAAAGCTTAGATTTTGCCAATTCATTTAATTTTGAATTGGGACGTAAAAATTGATAAGTACAGGGTGACGTATCTACGACAATAGGCAATGTACCTTCTTTGGAGAACGACCACAATAGGTTGATTGCTTTTTCTTGGATGAGAGCAGCTGCATCTGCATACCCTTTTGATGAAAATGGCTGACTGCAGCAAGTAGATTGAATGCCATTTGGGATCGTTAATATTTGCTCTGTCTTCTCTCCTATGTCTTGCATCAGTTCAATCAATGAAGATGATTGATCTCCTGAGAATACTCTGGATAAGCAGGATGGATAATATACCCATTTGGCATTTTGATCTTTAGTTTCGCTATTGAATTTGTGTGCGACTGTCGGCATTTTGGAATGCCAATTTGGTGTACCGAAAATGAGATGCATTCCTTTTGAAATTACCCTCATGCCTGAAGTGCCAACAAGTGCTTCCATTCCCTTTCCCACTGTCAATCCAAATCGAGCAATGGATTGAACAAAATCGAAATGATTTGCCGCCCATAAACTTAATCTATTCGTGAATGGTGAATGTTCATCCTGACGAAGTGATTTGATGTAAGAACCTGTGTTAATATTGACAGGACATGCAATTTCACATAATCCATCGGTTGCACACGTATCGACCCCGTCATAAGCATAATCCTCAAGTACGGATGAATCGGTATTTCCCATTGCCACTTCCCGCTGAATAGCAATGCGTTGACGTGGGGTCATAGTCAACCCACTTGATGGACATACCTGTTCGCAAAAACCGCATTCGACACAAAGATCCACTTTATTAGAAACAATGGGCATTTGCTTCAAATTTTTGATGTGAATTTTGTCATCCTTTGTCAGCAATACATCGGGATTTAAAATATGGTTTGGGTCGGCCAATCTTTTAATTCTCCACATAATATCATATAAGTCTCCACCCCATTCATATTGTACAAACGGAGCCATATTCCTACCCGTACCATGCTCAGCTTTTAGAGAACCATTAAATTTATCTATTGTTAAATCGGCCATATCATTCAATAGGCCTTCAAATCGACTGGCGCCATCAGCACTATTGAAATCCATGGAAGCAGCAAAATGGAGATTTCCATCCTTTGCATGACCAAAAATAACTGCATCATGATATTTCCAATGATTGCAAATGGATTTGAGCTCTCGCACCACTTTCGGTAAATCCCGATAATCATAGCATAAATCTTCAGTAATCACACTGGTGCCTTTCGCCCGCATTGCACCGACGGTAGGATAGAGGCCTTTACGAATATCCCATAACTGCAATCTTGCCTTATGATCGGCAGTCATCCCTAAAGGCAACTCACCCCCTCCTGCATTCAGCGCGCGGGGAATGCTTTTATTCAGTGATGCAATCGATTCGCTATCATGTTTCTGGAATTCAAATAATAATCCTGCCGATTGATTCTGAATCATAGTGTAATCATATGGGGCATCCTTCATATACTTGGCTGTTCGTAAAGATGCATCATCCAGCATTTCAATTGCATCCGCACCTTCGTCCACCAAAATGGGCAATGCAGATACGGCCGCTTCTACAGAATTAAACAATACCAGACCAGCGGACTTAATGGGGGGGTCATCAATTGTTTCTAATTCAACAGATGAGAAAAAAGCCAATGTTCCTTCTGCTCCAATAATTAAATGTGCGAAGATATCAAGGGGGTGGGTATAATCAATTAATGCATTAAGTGAATATCCTAATGTGTTTTTAATACGATATTTATCCCTAATAATATTTTCCAATTCTTGTTTGGATTCAATCTCAGATTTACAAGCTAAAATGCCTTCAGACAAGGTGGATTCTTCTGAAACAAATCGCCCATAATCTTCCGAATTACGCGTATCATATATACGGCCATTAGCCAGCATAAAGCGTATATGCTTCATGGTATGGTAGGCATTGTGCTTTACACCACAAACCATTCCTGAGGAGTTGTTTGAAATAATCCCGCCCATCCTTGCTGCATTAATGGAGGCAGGATCCGGGCCAATACGCTTTTGAAAGGGTGATAGGTATAAATTTGCTCTGGCGCCAATCACACCAGGGGACAATCTAATGGATTGCCCTTGATTTAGTACTTCGTAATCCTCCCATCCTCTTATTATCTCTGCTATTATACCCTCTGTTATGGATTGCCCTGATAGAGAGGTACCAGCCGTTCGAAATGTAACAGACGTCTTTGAATTATTGGCATGATCAAGGAGGGATTGTACCTCCGACTCAGATTCAGGCCTAACCACAGCCTCTGGTACCAAACGATACATGCTGGCATCGTGGGCATAGGCTAACCGGTCAATGAGTCGTGTGGACCACCGTTCTGATGATATACCAGTAGAGATATGCATTAAAAGGGTCTATATTCCTTTTTAATCCGCTCAGAAACCGGAATAGTTTCTTGTGCCGCATAATCGAATCCTACAACGGTAAATACCCCCGTTACCACAGGTACAGAGTTATTTTGTTCAAACAGCGCATTTAAAATGTCAAAACTCTTATTACCGATTCGAATAACTCTTGCTCCAATTTCATACTGATTTGGAAAGGCAGATTGCTGATGGTAATCAATTTTCATACTGGCCAAAATAGAACTGCGTTTTCTATCCCAATCGTTAACATCATAACCCAACTTTTCCATATATTGAATCCTTACGGTTTCCAAATAGGATAGATAGGTGGCATGGTTGATATGACGCAATCCATCCATGTCCCGCCATCGCGGTTCCATATTGATAATATAATCAAAATCCTCTCGTCTTAATGTTCGCATTTCCATTAACTATTGCCTTGGTTGAAGTTGTGCCCATGAGGCATCATAAAATAGGATCGGATCCGAACCCGAATCTTCTGTAATTGCTTTTTTATACATTGCATCACTCGATTCATATTGAAACAACACTGTATCATTGCTAATCCAATCACCGTATCGTCCACCAGATTGAAGAAGTTTCAAGGGCGGTGATGCACTATTATCGTATATATAAAGAAAATATGTTCCATTTTCTTTAGACCACAGGACTGCTTTATCTCCATCCGGAGACCATCGAATATTCCGGAATTTGCTATTGGACTCTGGCACGACTTTTACATTCCCTGATTTGAGTACCACCGTACCAATTGATTGTGTCGGAAAATCTAAAATATAGAGACCATCTTCTTCTTTCACATAAAGCATTTTGTTCTCCGCGGGGTTTAATCGTGGCATGATAAATTTATCTACGTTAGGCGCGGTGGTAATTTGGGTTATATTCAGTCCATCCAAGTCCATCGTAAATATATCTATTACACCCACATTATTATTGGCTTGATGCTTCCGCTGACTGTATAAAATTTTATTTCCATTCTCAAAGAATTCCGGGTCGAGATACCATTCATTATTGGTTGAATTGGTGATGCGGATGGGGCCCTGATCCTTCTCTAAATATGTAAGATAGATATTGTGATCTGCACCTGCATAAACAGCCAATGTCTGATCCTGATTAAATGCAACATTCTGTGGAACTTCGCCTGAAATTGTCCGTAATCCCGATCCATTTTGGTTTACAATTAATCCCATTCCGCCATCGATTAGTGCGAATATTTTATTGCCATTTTGTATCCAAACCGGAAATTGTGCGTTCACATTGGACAGTAATTGAGTAAATGGTAAGGTGGGTCCCAAGTTGCGAATGGTAATATCATCCCCAATATCACGAATATAATCCACTTTCACCACCCGTTGGAAAGAGGACACAGGCCAAACCCTTGTTCTAGTCTGATTCCCCCAAATATCATTTAATGATAATCGATAATATTGTTCTGCATCTTCTGGTGCGGTAATAGCAGTTGTGGATGTGCCAATTAAATTAGTTGTATCACTGTTTACTACCGTCGAATCGGGTAAGGTAATTTGCTCGATCGTATAATCGCTAAAGTCGGTTATTGACGATTGCGTCCATTTAAAATGGAATTGCTTATTGGCATAAGTTACTGAATCCAAAACCACTGCTGGCGGCGGTGAATCAACGGGTATCCCTAAGCCATCCCCAATCGTCTCTCTATCCATAGTATCAACGACACCAATCCAAAACCAATTTTCTTTCAGTACTGTGAAATTAGTCGTATCCATAGATATCTTATTTATATCCGAAATTGTGTTATATAGCTGCCGTTCGCTCGACTTTTTTTCTGCATGATATAATCGATAAAATTTAAAATCACCATCAGAAGATTTGGTCCATTTTACAGTCAATGTTTTTGGCGGTATATCCTCATAATTGATTGATGTGACTTGAAGCGGCCCAGGCGGGTCCGGAACCAATGGATTTACGGTAATCATCACTACATTTGATCGATTGGTGTCCGCATATGCATAGAGTCGATAAGTATAATATGCATTTGGGCCAATAACCATTTTCATATTTAAATCATCTTCCCAAGTATAGGTAGAGTCCCAAAGTGTGGCCACTGAATCTAACCATGCATTTTCCCCAATTTTGCGATCGATTCTAAATCCGTCAAAGTCCCTGCCTTTTCGCTGCCAGTTTAAGGTGATTATTCCCTCGACACTGGTATCAGCAAAAAGACTATCCGGTGTCCATAATGTACGATCACTTCTCGGGTCATAAGGGTTATCCCAAATTCGATTCACATCTTCGCATGCTAAAAGCAAAATCAGAAGAATAAAGATTATCCGAATCACTGTAGCAGCCACCGGTTCATTTGTACATATTTGACATGGTAATAAATAATGGGGAAAACCAATCCGATAGAAATGACATCAAAAATGGGTTTCTGCTTATCCATCGATTCGATCTGCTTGTGAAGGATATCTCCCTCAGGAATTTCAGATGAATATTGTTTATACATATTTTCAGATTCTCCGGATAAAAATCCTCTATATCCTAGACTAACACCTAAAACACCCATGACGATATTTCGATTCTTTTTGTATCGATCTCTTTGCTTTTCAATATCAGAGATCAAATGAATCTCCGGATTAATCTGAGTCGTCCGGCGATGACGAATTCTAAATTCCCCTTTATGAATAATATGGTTTCTTGATTCCAAATAATATGAACCTGCAGACAAATCCTTAAATTCAACTGCCTTTTCTTCTATTAAAAACCGATCTTCTCCATCTGAGGAAACGATGACAATCCCTTCAGGAACGGGATCTCCAAATGCCAAGTGACCAATTTGCGGTACTCGGTGCTGCAGTTCAATATATAAAATATCTGATTCATCATCAGGCAATTGGTTAACGCGAAAAGACTCGTACCCTTCCTTCATAATGATAATCGGGCGGCTTTCTACCAATACACGATCCAATGCCATGGGCGTTTGGCCGCTCAATGTATCACGGCCAACTCTGACCATGGCACCACTGGGTTTTGTTTTGATATACACAAGGTTTTGCCGTTGGTGAACTTCTAATGGAATTCGGGTCGAAAGTAATAATTCTGCTACATTATGCATGCCACGCGTTTTGAGCCCATCTAATGAAATTTCTTTATCATAATTGATAATGTTAATTACCCGACCCGTTTCTGTATCAAAAAGTTGAGCTTCCACTATATATGCGTCTCCGATTTTCACAATATGAGCGTTAGCCAACCATTCCTGCTCTAATAGCATGGATACAATAACGCCACAGCTCAAAGTTGGACAAGATGGAGTCTCATAGCCTGCAATGGATAGTGTTTTACGCATTTCATCATAATCCAAAACACGTAAGGTATCCATTTTTAACAATTCTATCCTGAATTGGGCACTGAGAGATTTCAGCTCATCTGAATGGATACTTTCGCCGGTAAAATCGAGGACAGCGATAGTATGGTCATCCGCAGAAAGGAGTGCGGTGAAAAAGATGAGTGTGATACAAATTTTTCGCATAAGGATAATCTTAAAAATAACCCTTTAGCGACAGTAATCACAACTGACTAAATCATAGGGATATAAATTAAATTTGAACGAATATTTTATTGGGGTTCGTCTGAACAATCGGCACAATCACAAGTGCCATCTCCGATGAGAAGTGTTGCTTCAGTGGACACTTTTTTTATAGAATAAAAGATCTCACCAGAACTGCAAAATATTTGATCATTTTTCACGTCGTACCGCTTGGAATATGTCCCATCTTCAGCAAAAAGTGTAATTTTGCCCACACCACTTGAAACATCAGCAATGGCTTTTTTATTTCCCGTTGAATACCACCAGTAGGCAAAACCATCTCGCTCACCATTAATAAAATTTACTTCTTCTTTCTTTTGACCATCTTCGTACCACCAGACCAATTTTCCGGAAAGGGCGCCTTTTTTATAGGTTGCTTCTGCATATTTATTTCCATTTTCGTACCACTGAGTTGTAATTCCTGCAGGTTTATCATCATTCCAAAATCGAGATTCTTTTAAAGTACCAGAATCATACCACCATTCAAATTTTCCGTGCTTTTTTCCATTCATATAATGACTTATAGAATAAATTTCACCATTAGGCCACCAGCGCACCAATTCGCCATGGGATGTGTTATTAATCATTTGTACATAAACTTCAGGAGATAAATTAAAATTGTAGAGACTGTCTCCTGTTTGAGCCAAATATGTACCATTAGCAATAACTGAGTCTTTATGCATGATAGGTATGCCTGTCCACGATTTGTCATCATCATTATAATCAACTGAGATCATATCTCCATTTTCAAAAGTGATGTTATAAAATCTGTCTTCACGTCCCTGTAAATAATATTTCCAGACACCTTCTTTGAGTCCCAACTCATATTCACCCTTCATGCGTATGCTCCCGTCATAAAAATCAAGATAGGCCTCTCCAGTATAAGATTGACCTGTTTTTGGATTGACGGCCAATCCATTTTTCCCTTCAAGGTCTTTTATCGATACGGGCTTAGAGCACCCAATAAAAAAGGATAATATGGTGATTTTAATTACGTGTTTCATTCTGTCTTTATATTTTTAATTTGGTCTAATGCGGAGAGAGAGGGATTTGAACCCCCGATACCCATAGGATATACCGCATTTCGAGTGCGGCGCATTCAGCCAGACTCTGCCATCTCTCCTAAAATTTGAGCGCGAAATTACGATATTATTTTGTGATAAATATAACGGTAATTCTTAATTTGATTTTGTTCGGCGTTTAACGAAAAACTCTTGAATAATGCTTAGCGATTGTTCCTCCATTACGCCACCTTTAACCGCTACTTTAGTCTTAAATCGGGGATCACCACATAGTTGATACAAGGACCCACAACAACCCGCCTCTTCATCATAACAACCGAAAACAACCATTCTAAGCCGCGCGTTCACGATTGCACCTGCACACATTGGACATGGTTCTTTAGTGACATATAAGGTGCTATCCGTCAGTCGCCAATCATCTATGGTATTTGCAGCGGCAGTAATTGCAATGACTTCTGCATGGGCGGTTGGGTCATTTAGCTGTTCACGTTGATTATAACCCCGGCCAATCACTTTTCCATCTCTTACTACGATAGCACCAACAGGAATTTCTTCAGCAGTAAATGCTTTTCCCGCTTGTACGAGCGCTTGCTTCATCCAATAGGCATGATCTTGCTTCATGATGTGGTTACTTTTGAAATAATAATTTTTGGAGGCCAGTAATCTGTGCAGCCATTTGTCGGCGTCCCTCCAATGTAGTGTCCGTCACGGCGACATCACTAGAATTCAATGAATCCAGTATAACGGTTACCTGAATAATAGTAGAATCAAATTTCCCTTTTGCAAAATAGGATGCAGCGAGCGTCACACGGACATCAAGATAATTTAGTAATGAATCATGGGAAAACACCCACCCGGGTTTTAAAGGTTTTACAGTTGAATCTAAAAATGTTCGTCCAAATTGAATCGCTTTAGCATCATTTTTATTGGCGTGGTGTGCAAATGTTAATCCGGCCAAAATCTCAGAATGGACATCCGTTGGGTTCCATGCATCCTGGGACTTTTGGAGCCCCGTATTGAAATGGACTATACTGCTATCCAATACCATAAGTTTTGCATAGGACCAACCCAATCCATTGTATCCATCTTTCCATTTTGAATCTTTTAATATGGCATCATTAAACCAGGCATTACTATTAAGATAGTCTTTTGTTTCATATAGCACCCAACCATATTCAGCCATATCCTCAGCTGTGGCATAATATTTTTTACGACAAGCATCCACAGTGATTAACCCAATAATCAACAGGAAAAAAAGTGTTGGTCTTTGGATACGGTGAATCATCGCATTAACATGATTTTTTTCGTTTGACTACGGCCCATATCCGTTAACAAATGAACAAAATAAACACCGGATGAGACAGGCACACCATTTCCATCTTTACCATTCCAGCGAACACGATACCGTCCAATACTCTGCTCTTCGCTTACCAATGTTTTTACATTCCGACCTAAAATATCATAAACAGTAACAGTCACGCGCTGAAATGGTCCATCAACAAATCCAAGATCGTATTCAATGGTTGTTACAGGATTAAATGGGTTTGGATAATTCTGATGGAGAGATGTCTGCCCCGGTACGATTAATGTTTTTGGTCCCATTCGGAAATAACCCATTTTTTCGGTATAGGCATTCACACGGTTCCCCATAGTGATGGAAGGTAATTCAATCCACCCACTACCAGTAGATCTTCTGTATATTGCCATTTCATCATCGTCGCCGGGCATGGATATTTCCACGGATTTTTTAAATCGGTATGCATCATTCCCAAGCAAATAAGATGCACGATCATTAAAATAGGGTTCAAACAATGTTGAATCAAGAATCATAATGGACTGATCGAAATCCACGGATCCATTTTGTCCAATCACCTGGAATTGTCCATCTGCACTATTACCGGACCATTTTCCATACATCTTGGCCAATGTGAGACCAACCGTTTCCGTAATGGAAGTATCGCCCACCACGCCTGACGCAGCCACTTCAAAGGAATAATTTCCCTTCGTTTGAAAACTATAATGCCCTACGTAAGTAAATGCGGCCGCTGTGTCCAGTGTCACAGCTTTTGACTGAACTTTCAGTGTAAGGTCCTTCGTTTTACCCACCGAATCTACAAGAAAGATCTCGTAGTAATTGGTGAACGCATTGTTTTGGACAACGTACATGCGGATCTCAGGACGTGGTACACGCTGGACTTTGACGACAAATGTATCTATTGCAGATGTGTCGCCATCAGCGGCCGTAATTTTGAATTTTATTTGATTACTGGTGGTATCCGTAGGGTCCCATGGCCCAGCATCTTTCTTAAACCATAATGCATCCGGTTTGAATTTTACCGTATCATTTCTCGCTTTACTGATATACTCATATCCGGTGGCTTTCTTCTCAAATGTTTTAGATGGTACAACCGTTACATTGGCGTCATATGTCAAGGGGAGAATAGTTAAAGTAAGCGTCGAATCATCTACGTCTGTTAAATAATTGGCAAAGTCCAGATAAAGGGAATCGTTCTCTTTCACCACCGTATCCCGCAATCCGGCCCATACTGGCGGATCATTAATGGGATTAATAAAGAATGTGACTGTATCCTTCCCTTCCAATCCACCAGGATCTTTCGCAGTAAATTCTACAATCATATCTGAATGGGTATAATAATTGGTATCAGCTGAAGTTGAATCTGTCTGAGTAATCCAAGTATATAGAGAATCGCTTTGCCTTAAGGAGTCTAGTTTTATTGGATCACGAAATTCTGTAACATTACCTGGATAAACGACGAATGCATTGTTTTTTTGAATTATGGTTGAATTTGGGAACTCATCTACCAGATCATTAATAAATGATTTTTTAAAATCATTACTAAAATCAGATAAAAAACCAAATTTTGCTGTTGGGTAACCAATATTGGCTGGTAATATTGATGCAATTCGAAATGAAAAATCTATTGCAGAAGTATCATCATCTTCATCATAGACGTAACGTGTCAAATTAATAGAGTCACTATTAGCGCCTTCTAAAAAATTCAATTTTGTAATTGATGAAAGATCTAGTATTGGTGGATCATTAACAGGCAATACACGAATATTAATATTAGATGTATCTGCAAAGTTTAACCCTGTTGGGGATTTGCTATTCTTCCAATTATCATAGATAATAGTCGTGAAAACATATTTGCCTGTATCCAATTTTGTAGGAGTAAAGCTTATCTTTCCACTGATAGAAACGGATGCAGTTAAATTTGTTACTACAGAGGAATCAATTGGCGTTTGAGTTGTATCCAATTTTATAGTAGTAAGTGAATATGTGAATTTATCGGAACGTAAAGTCAATAAATCTTTATCATTTACCGTTAATAATTGCTCTAAGAGAACATCTTCCTTTGCAATAAGCTCTTCAATAATCTCGTCTACCTCTGGCCTTGCATTATGTCGCAATACATAATCTGATTTAGAATTATCACCATTTGTTAATGATGTATTTCCTGCAACATCTACAGCTCTAACTCGAACATAATAGTTTCGATCGTGCGTTAAAGCAAACGTATCAATGAATACTGAATCCAGTAAATTGATTTGGTTTTTATAATCCCTAAATGGCGAATAATTGGAATTAGCATCTGTTGCACTTTGATATAAAGCATATTCATATCTATGAATACCTGAGGGTTTTTCTGTTTGACTACCTGGGTCAACCCAATCCTTAATAGCAAAACTTATTGTATCATTTGTCCAAGTAGTATCTTGATTAACTCTTAAGCGTGTTGTCTTACCATTTAAAGTATATAAAGTATCGGTAATAAATGTCCCGATAGTTGGTGGTAAAGTATCTAAAACAAAAAATGATTCACTTTGTGTTCCTGCTGTTGAATTAAGGGCTCTATCATAAATCATAGCTCGGACATCAACTGTGTCGCCCTGCAACAATCCGTTTCCTGTCAATGCTGTTATAATATCTAATTTTTTTCTGTATAAAGGGATAGACGTACCAAGTGATTCTGTAGAATCCTGCGGGAAAAAAGGATTTGTAGCAACATTTGAATTAATAGTTGCCCAAGTATTAACCATTTTATTCCTAACACGTGCCTGAATATCAACGTACCCTCCATTGACTAAAGAATTATCTGTAGTGCTAATTGGTGTTAAAACTTTTATACTATCTGTAGTATTATTTATAAACCAACCAGTTTTGGATTCGACTACCATAGATACATTGGTATTTCCTAAAGCGGAAGCCAACCCTGTAGTGAATGCAGCCGGTGGTGTATTGTCTACCGTAAATTTTTGAGTATCAGTAAATGCAACCGCTAAATTTCCTGCCACATCAGACGCTGTGAACACAACTTTCGCCGCACCATTATTTGCTGTTCCCGTAGGTAAAGTGATTTTCCATGACCATATCTCATCATTGTTAGCTTTTTCAGTTTTGGCCATATCATTAACTGCCGGAGTTGCACTGTTGCCATAAGTCACATCTAAGGTTGGCTCTGGGTTAGTGCCAGCTGGTTCACTCATCGTTGCTATAAAATCGACTTCATCACCGCCTTTTCCAACCCTAATTGAGTCGTTTTTAAATTTATTGGTGAAACCATTATATGCAGTCTGGATAGTCTTATTATGGTAGTTTGCTATTATTGTGGGAACAGTTGCATCAATAATTACATTTGAAAGATCATTACTCTCGGAAATGTTCCCTGCGGTATCCTCTGCAGTGGCATACAGTGTATAAGTTCCATCTGCCATATTGATATCCGGTATGCTTGTTGTAGTAGTTACGCCGACTCCAATTGTATCAGAATCTGCTAAAGTAGTGTCTGGCGTTGCATTCACATGATAAAGATTAATAAATGAACCTAATTCTAAGTTTGTGATATCAAAATTTGGTTTTTGGGTTTTAGTAATATTATCCGTATCGCTCATACCAAAATCCGTTGCAGCAGTCATATCTGGTATGGTTGGGACAGGTGGAGCCACATTATCGACTACAAAAGCTAGTAATGCACTCGTATTCTGTTCATTGCCAGCAGAATCAATAGCAATAACCCCGGCGGTATGATATCCACTGGCCAATGCAGTGCTCACTTTAAATGTATCGGTGGTTACTTGAGACATGATTGAATCTCTACCAGCAACGGCGCCAGCATCTATCACTAACCTTAATGAATCCCTTGTGTTTGATAAACTCGTAAAAATAAAATGAGGTTGGGTCACTTTTGTTATATTGTCATTATTTTTAAAGCCAGTATCATCAGCTTCGAGTAAATCAGGGGCATTGGGTACATCTGGAGCACTTAGATCAATTCGAACAAATGTATTTGTAGCATCAGGTCCCCAATTACCTGCCAAATCTTTTGCAACAGCTGTAACTAAATAAGTCACCCCATTACTTAAGGTCGTGGCTGTCAAATCTATTGTATTTGAGGTAGCTTGGCTTTGGGTTAAAATTGAAAGGGTATTATCTGCTAGAGTTACGGCGTCCGTTGCAACCTTTAAATGGATCATATCAGTATTTGTTACATTTGTTAAAGTAAATGTAGGAGTTGCATCATTGGTAAGTTTATCCCAATTGGCAATACCCGTATCTGAACTTGGTTTTAATACAATAGTCGGAGTTAATGGATCTGTTTGATCCACAATTAAGGACGTTGAAGAAACAGTACCAGCAGTAGAATTTCCGGCCGCATCCATAATTATTGCCCTAAAGGTTAGTTCATCTCCATCACTAAAGTTTGTCAATTCTTCTAACTCTCTAATAGCACCAGAGGTCGGTGCACCATTGATTGTAAGTGTTTTTGTTGTGTTTAGATCACTATTGGATATTCTTGTCCAATCTTTATAATAATCTTCATGATCAGCAGGAACATATGCTGCATTATTGTAGAGTGAACCATCTCCAATATATTCGAAAGTTCCGTCAGCTTCAGATTCGATCATAATGCGACCATTCTCAAGGGTTGCATCTCCATTCGCGACAGGGATAGATACATTAATTGCTGTGTTGTCTTCATTCCAATAACCTGCAACCACTTCATCAGTAACCGTAATCACATCGCCGACCGTGAAAGCTGCCGGTGCAGTTTCGTCAACAGTCAGAGTAGTTGCACTTGCAGAGTGAGTTGTTGCATTTCCAGCCTTATCCGTAACAACAGCAGTAAAAGAAATAACGTCTAAATTAACATTATTATTATCAGTAAACTGTGCGTGACCTTCAATTTGAGCAGCAGTTAAGCTTATTTTTTTAAATCCGGCAGTTAAGTCTGCATTAGTGATAGTGCCCGCATCACCAACATTAGCTCCTGTATTGTTTATTGTGGCCACAATTTGGACTGCACCATCTTCAAGACTTACATCTGTTGAACTTAAAAGAACTTTAACCCAAGCACCTGTATTTGAAGCATTCCAAAATCCGGTCATAATGGTCCCGCCAGTTGTCTTTACGGAATCAACAGTTCCCGCAGCAGGAACTACCCCATCAATCCAAATATCTTTTTTCTGTTTTAGTGCATTGTTATCTGTTCTATCTGGTAAATCTAGAGAAGCATTGTTTCCTGCCGCATCCCGGATGGAGCTTCCGTTTAAAATAAGGCGCTCTATGGTATAATTTAAATCTGCGCTATATTCGTTTGCTGCAACTGTATATCGAAAAATAATGTCACTGGAACCGGTTCCAGAACTATATCGGCCGCTTGAAGTTGCTGTGCCTGGACGTTCATCTGTATCCAGCCTTATATTTGGTATTCCATCTGATATTACAACATTTACATTTCCATCAAACTTTACTGTTATAGGTACTAAATCACCTATTTTAAATGGATTTGCATCTGATGTATCTGATGAGACATAACTAATGGTAGGAGCAGTTTGGTCAACCACCAGAGTGGTGGTGCTAGCCGTTCCTGTAGTAGCATTTTGCGCAACATCATCAATTCGAGCGTTAATTGTAATAGTTTCACCGTCTGCTAATCCAGTTATTCCCTCAAATTGGGCTGCAGTTAATGTTACTGTTACATTCCCATCAAGATCACCATTTGCGATTTGAACTGAATCTCCAACATCTTCATAAGCACCACTTGCTGTTTTTCCAATGATTTGAACCCACCCATCTTCAAGTGTGGCATCATTTGCAATTGGCACAGCTACAGTTAACCCTGTGTTATGCATATTCCAATATCCACTAACGACAGGTTCAGTTAGTGTTGTTATTGCACCTGTTGTAAAAGCTGCAGGGTCTTGCTGATCTACAATCAGCGTAGTGGATGAAGCGGTGCCAGTAGTTTGATTTCCTGTGCCACCCGAACCATCTGCATAATCCTCTAATAAAGCTGTAAATGATACCGTAGCACCATTTGTAAATCCCGTAATGCCTTCTAAATCATTAGCCGCAACTGAAATTGTTTTATCTGCTCCAAGATCACCCGATTGAATTGTATATGCAGATGATACATTGGCATAATTATTTGCGCCAATTTTGGCCTGTATATATAGCTTACCATTTT
>DKLW01000084.1:0-16366 GCA_002455835.1 Fidelibacterota bacterium UBA6630
TTTTGGCGAATCATTTGGACCTATGCTATAATTATTTATTCATATTTTTTTGGTATGTTAATTATTACTGGAGATGACCCAATAATCATTAGCGAAGCATTTACAGACTATTTATATATAGGAAGTGGAATCTTGATTGTTCCCTTAATGGCTTGGGGTGCTTATAATCAGTTTCGTATTTCCAGAGAACAAAGAAAAAACTGATGAAACGCCTCTAGGTTAAATAATGATTTTAATATTACCAATTATTTTCGTAAATATTATTTTTATAGTTATTGCATTCGGTATTAACAAAAAGAATGCTAAATATTTAGTTGCTGGATATAATACTATGACTAAAGATCAGCGTGAAAAATTTGATATTGAAGGGTTTTTAATTTTATTTAAAAAATATTTTCTCCAAGTTGCATTTTATTCAACATTAATATTTATTGTTCTATCATTATTAGTTAATCCTAGTTTAGCTATTATTGGTTACACATTCTCAATAATATTACCAACTCCATATTTGATAATTATGGGTAATAGATTTAACAAATGAAACACCTCTGGCTTAAATAAAGGAAAATAAAATGAATAGAGTATTGCTCAGCAGTCTTTTGCTTATTTCAATGGCGGCAGCGTCCTCTCTTGAGGCGGGCCCCCAACAAAAGAGAGAATCCGGCAATGGGTATAACCCTGAACTGCGTCTGAAAGAATTGGGGATCACCCTCCCTAGCCCCTCATCGCCTGTTGCAAATTATGTTAATGGCGTTCGTACGGGCAATCTGATATTTTTGGCGGGGAAAGGCCCGAAACAAGCTGACGGCACTTATATTAAGGGAAAAGTTGGCACTGATCTTACCATAGAAGAAGGTTACGAAGCAGCGCGGGTAACGGCAATCAATCAACTGGCTGTCCTAAAGGCGATGCTGGGGGATCTGAATAAAGTCACACGGGTTGTGAAGGTGTTGGGGATGGTTAACTGTGATCCGGCTTTTACAGATCAGCCCAAAGTGATTAACGGCTTCTCAGACTTGATTGTTGACGTGTTTGGAGAACGAGGTAAGCATGCCCGCTCCGCCGTCGGTATGGTATCACTGCCGATCGGTATAGCCGTCGAAATTGAACTAATCGTAGAAGTGAGAGACTAAATAGATACATCCATTCGAGGTTATATAAAGGCATTCTTATGAAAAAATTATGGGATAAAATTCCATCAAAATATCAAGGGAGACTGGTTGGCATATTTCTTATGTTATTGGTTATATGGAGTATGTGGAGTGTTTGGGATAAATAAATGAAACGCCTTTGGCTCAAATGAAAATATTTAAAGGTATTACATTAATCTTAAGGTGAAGCATATATGAAGCAGATTTGGTACATTTTAGGGTCAATTTTGACCAATTAACCGCTTCATGCTAAAAGCCTTTAAATTATAAGTCTATCGTCAATAAAAGACAGTAGCGGAGGAGGGACTCGAACCCCCGACACGTGGATTATGATTCCACTGCTCTAACCAGCTGAGCTACTCCGCCATCCATATTGTCTTCAAAAAAGCTCGGAAAATTAGTTTAAATCATTCTCTTTCTTCAAACAAATTTTGTGACATATTACCCTATTTACCATTTAATTTCCGTCGCTTTAGAAAAGCAGATATTGATGCAGTCAAAAACCTCGAATCAATCATAGGAGAGCTATGTACAACTCGATTGAAGAATTTATGGGCCATGTTGAGGTCAAGAACCATGGGGAAAAGGAATTTCATCAAGCGGTTCATGAAGTGGTGGAATCTTTATGGGATTTTTTACAGGACCATCCTGATTATATCCACGCAAGAATTTTAGAAAGAATTACGGAGCCTGAACGCGTCATTATGTTTCGTGTTCCATGGCGGAATGACCGTGGCGAAGTAGAAGTGAATCGTGGTTTCCGTGTGGAATTCAATTCTGCCATTGGCCCTTATAAAGGTGGCCTTCGTTTTCACCCATCCGTAAACTTAGGTATTTTAAAATTTTTAGGATTCGAGCAAGTATTTAAAAATAGTTTAACCACACTTCCAATGGGTGGTGGAAAAGGTGGTTCCGATTTTGACCCCAAAGGGAAATCCAACAATGAAGTCATGAGCTTTTGCCAATCCTTTATGACCGAATTATGTAGACACATTGGCCCCGATACGGATGTACCTGCAGGTGACATTGGTGTGGGTGGCCGTGAAATCGGATACATGTTTGGACAGTATAAGCGAATTCGCAATGAATTTACGGGTGTATTGACCGGAAAAGGCCTGAACTGGGGTGGAAGTTTGATTCGACCCGAAGCCACCGGATACGGCTGTGTATACTTTGCAGATGAAATGCTAAAAACTAAAGGCGAATCCTTCGAAGGGAAAACAGTTACTGTTTCCGGTTCAGGGAATGTGGCGCAATATGCTACAGAAAAGGTGAACGATCTTGGGGGTAAAGTAGTTTCTTTGTCTGATTCAGGCGGTACGATTCATGATCCCGATGGAATTGACGCAGAAAAACTGGCCTTTGTGATGGATCTAAAAAATGTGAAGCGGGGTCGAATTAGCGAATATGCAGACAAAATCGGCGGTACCTATTTAGAAGGGCAGCGTCCATGGCATATCTCTTGTGATGTAGCATTGCCTTGTGCCACCCAAAATGAAATCAATGCTGAAGAAGCCAAAGTATTGGTTAAAAATGGATGCAGCACAATAGCAGAAGGGGCAAATATGCCTTCAGAGCCCGGTGCAGTTGAAGTTTTCTTAAGTGAAAAAATTCTTTTCGGGCCGGGCAAAGCAGCCAATGCAGGCGGTGTAGCTGTTTCCGGATTGGAAATGAGCCAAAACGCTAGCCGAATTTCATGGACGCGAGAAGAAGTCGACCAAAAGCTTCACCATATTATGAAGAGTATTCACAGCGCTTGTTTAGATCATGGTAGTTCAGATGGGTTCAATGATTACGTGAAAGGTGCGAACATTGCGGGATTCATCAAAGTGGCGGATGCCATGATGGATCAAGGTGTAGTCTGATTAAAGTCGACCTGCACTTTTATTAACTTAAAACCCCACATCCTTCGATATAATCAGGGTACGTGGGGTTTTTTATATACCAGATGCTTCGTGCTCATCCATAGCCTCTCGGACTGGATTCAGCGGCTTTATAATTGTGCCTTCACCGGTTTGACCATCGATGGTGACGGTTAGGGACCGATCAAATTGAATCCATTTCGTATGTTTTGTTACCGCTTTTACCGTCTGTGCATTTAGCCAATTCATATCCAATCGGTCCTGTATTTTATTATGATTTATGGTGAAATAACCGATTCGCATGGATGTAACATTTTGGAAAAAATGACTTCCAAATGATGGATCTACTGGGAATTCTGACATGCCATATTCAATAATTACTTTTGCGTGGGAGATTTGATCCCATTCCACGGGAACACCGAGCCATGGATCTGCTGTACCCCAGCGGCCGGGACCGATCAAAATATACTGTTCACCCTTGGGCATTTTATGATTAATGTGTTCAATATCTTTGGCGATGGTTTGGGTTTGGGATGCATCAAATGTTTCAGGATCGACCATAATAATATTTTGTATATTGTCAATGACTCCATTTCCCAATGCCACTTGGCTTTTACATAAAATATCATCATCATGAATGAATTCAAATTCCTGAATGCGATCCAATCCCCCAATGACCATGGGTTTAATCTGTAATAGAGCAAATTCATGAGGCGTATCACTAACCTTATGGAGATTTATTGCAAATTCAATTTCAACGGGGCAACCTAAGGCATTCTCGCCCATAGCCAGCACATCCATGAGCAAATCAGGGACAGGGGCTGATTTCCATTTCAAAAGAGATGGGAAGGTAATGACTCGATTACCAGGGTGGCGGAGGGAGTCTCGAATCACGTTGTCCGTTTCAGAAACAACAGATCCTGCCCAATGGAGTTCCCCATCCTGTTCAGCCACGTCTAAATCATAAATGGATGTATTTTCTTCTTCACCATATTTCAGGAGTTTGACCCCTTTTAGGAGATTCAATCCGTAGAATTGATTTTGAGAATTATCGATGGTAGATCGAACCGAATAGTATTGGGGAATAATCCCGGGATATTTTGGAGAGAAACGTAACGATTTTTCTCCCTCGGCGATGGTCCGCCCTAGGCCCAAGGCCAAATAAGCCACCCCTTCTTCACGCTTCATGTAAGAAATGGGATAATAATTAAAACTCTGAGCCGATCCGCTTACTGAAGGATAAAATCGATCTTCATGTTTTTTCCCGATCAATTCCATAATAATGACAGCCATCTTTTCTTCTTCGTGCCGATGGACAGAATTTTCTATGAGTGAACGGGGTTCTTTCAAATATGTTGATGCATAAACCAATTTGATGGCCTTCATTAAATGGTCCAACCGTGTTTTCTTGAATTTGTCTGAATTGGGGAGCATATAGGTGGCATACATGCCGGCGAGGGGTTGGTATTGAGAATCTTCTAACAAACTAGATGAACGCACAGCAATGGGATATTTCACTTCTGACAGATATTTGGATAAGGTTTGGGTCAGTTCTTTTGAAAGTTTTCCTTTTAAAAACGCCTTCAAGATGGATTTATCAGATTTCTTCATTGAAAAGGCTGTCTTCCACAATTTGTTTTCTTCCATGAATAAGTCAAATTCATCCGTGCCGATAACTGCCACTTTCGGGACTCGGCATTCCATTGTTGGGTAATCATCTGAAATATTCGATTCGGACAGTAGATTGTTTGCAAATGCCAGTCCTCTGGCCTTGCCGCCCAATGAACCGGATGCAAGTCGAACAAAGTTTAAGCTTTCATCTTTGGATGCTGAAGAATACTGAACAATTCGCCCTTCATTTTGGGCTTGAATGCTTATATCTATCTGTTCAATAAGAAGTTGACGCAAATCATTTAAATTGCTGAAATTATGTAATTTAAGCGGTCGAATATTTGATGCTGTTGAAAATTCTCCACGAACAGCAAGCCAATTCGAAAAATGGTTTTTAGATGCATGGTATTTCAATGATTTTTCTGGAATTTTACTTAGATGATACCGCAGCGCATTCATGTCACCGGCCCGTGCAATTTCTTTTTGTCTTTTATCTCGAAATATGAAATCGCCAAACCCAAAGTTGTTAACAATAAAGTTTTCCAAATCCTGAAGGAGAGTGGGTGATTTTTTATGAATGAATGATGCATTTGCTTTTTTCGCATCCTTTACATGCATCGAATTGGTGGACTGGAGTACAATCGGCATATCCGAATCCTTTTCTCTTACATAGGATGCCAGTGTTACGCCGGCATGATAATCCAATTCTCCATCTTTTGGGAACCGAACATCTGAAATTAACCCTAAAATATTATGGCGATAATTATCATATAACACGATGGCCTCTTCATAAGTAGACACTAAAATGACTTTTGGTCGTGCTCGGAACACGAACAATTTATCCGTATCAGATAGACTTTTATTAATCAGGCTTCGAGCATGTTTTAATGCTGTACGGTAAATCCGAGGTAAAATGATTGAATAGTACCGAGGGTCATCTTCAACCATAATAATGGCGCGTATATCTGCAATTTCAAAATCCCTGCGGAGGTTTTCACGGTCTTCAATATTTTTAATAATCGCTGGAAATACATTGGCATTCCCTGACCAGATAAAAACTTTATCAATAGATTGGTTTAATCTTGCCTGAGGCAGAGCCGTAATTTCAGATTCATCGAAAGCAAGAAGGATAATGGGTTTATCGGGGAAATCGGCCTTTACCTTTTCACCAAAGGTGATGGGGTCCATATCTGCAATTCGCATCATGACAATTACCAAATCATAACTGCGGTCCGATAGCATTTTCAGCCCTGTAGTCGCATTATCTGCATGCCATACCCTTGGGGCATAAGAAAGGTTCATCCCCAGATATTCGTAGAGTATTTGTTGGGTGAGCCGACCGTCCTCTTCAAGGATGAATGCATCGTATGGGCTGGCAACGAGGAGAATCTCATGGATGCGATAAAGCATGAGATCCTGAAAATTGATTGATGATTTTGGGTTCGTTGCCATAATTGACCAATTAAATTACCGCCCCTTCGGATCGATATAAATAGAATTTTATGTAGAATCAAACTATGTCATCTTTGAATTTGATCTATACTTTGATCATGAAATGGGTTTTCCCTAATCATTGTATCTCATGTAACGAAAAATCTGATGAAGGTATTTTATGTAATCTCTGTATCAATCAATTGTAACCCATTGATGAAAGAGATCGCCTTTCTGAAATATTTTTTCCGGAAAATATTGATAAAGCATTTGCATGCTGGTGGTTTACCGATACATTGCAGGAGGTAATCCACCATTTGAAATATTCGGACCGTGCCCGAGTAGGTAAGGTCTAGGGGCAAATGGCTGCAGTTCATTTAGATAATTGAGCCATTCCATCTCGGCCATTCCACTGCACTAAAAAAAGCAAAGAGAACGAATTTATAACTAGGCATTGTGGATTGGAAAAGGATTATCAGAACAGGTAAGCATCCCTTTTGATGCATCCATAATTCATCGGCAAAAATATACTGTTTCACAAACAATGCTGGATCGATAAGAACGTCTTCAGAATATGGAAAATGCATTTGTAACTTCCCGCCCCTTAAATGGATTAAAAATTGGTATTGTTGACGATGTATTAACTACAGGGGCAACCATGTCTGCCTGTGCAAAAAAATTAAAACAAAATGGAGCAGAACGGGTTGTTGCGATCACCCTTGCTACATCAAAAATTCAAAAAGAAAAAATTTCGTGATAAAAACACCTAAATCTTTTGATCTGAAAAATAAACGCGTTCTTATTCGTGTGGATTTCAATGTACCTATTGAAAACGACCGCGTTGTGGATGATTTTCGGATTCGGGCAGCATTGCCTACTATTCAATTTTGTTTAAAAGCAGGAGCAAAAGTGATTCTTATGTCTCATTTGGGACGTCCAAAGGGACAACCTATCCCCGAAAAGAGTTTAATTCCTGTTGGTGAATCATTGGCCGATTTATTAGAAATGCCGATTAAGTTTTCAGATGATTGTGTGTCTGAAGATGCACATGACGTCACTTTAGGATTGCGGACGGGTGAAATTCACTTATTGGAAAATCTGCGGTTTCACAATGGTGAAACAACCAATGACAGTAAGTTTAGTACTGCATTGGCAAAACATGGCCAAGTATATATCAACGATGCCTTTGGAACTGCTCATCGATCCCATGCATCCAATGTTGGTGTGACTAAACATTTCATGCATAAAGGTATGGGGTTTTTGGTAGAAACTGAATTGCAGTATTTATCTAAAGCGATGCAAAATCCGGCCAAACCATTGACGGTCATATTAGGTGGAGCTAAAATTGACACTAAGTTAGATTTAATTCATCGATTTATTGGTAGGGCCGATCATATACTTATTGCTGGTGGTATGGCATTTACATTTTTGAAAGCTCGCGGAAAAGACGTAGGCAATTCATTAGTAGATCCGGCGATGGAAACAACAGCGAAGCGCATCATGGCTTCAGCTCGCGGTAATACCAAATTAATATTCCCTAAAGATTTTGTATGCGCCAGTTCCATGAAAGATGCCCAACATACAGAAATTCACCAAGCTGGCGGAATTCCGGATGACCTTATGGGGCTGGATATTGGTCCTGAAACCGTTGAGTCTTTTACAGATATTATATCCGAATCGGGAACCATTTTGTGGAATGGCCCTATGGGGGTGTTTGAAGTAGATGGATTTCATAAAGGGACGGAGCAGGTAGCTCTGCGGATTGCAACTGCCACAGAAAATAATGCAATAACCATCATCGGAGGTGGTGATTCTGCAGCCGCTATCAAACAATTCGGTTTAATGAAAAATGTTAGCCATGTATCAACCGGTGGCGGCGCATCACTAGAACTCTTATCAGGCAATACTATGCCTGCAATTTATTCATTGGAGATATAAATGAAAAGTATACCTATCGTTGCTGGAAATTGGAAGATGTATAAAACCATCGAAGAAGGGATATCCTTCGTCGGTAAAATCCAAAATCGTATATTGGATACGGTTGATGCTAAGGTTATATTCTGCCCGCCGTTTACAGCTCTTTTTCCCATTGTTGACTCCATGGGGCAGCACCCATTTGGTGTAGGAGCCCAAAATGTGCATCATGAATCCCATGGCGCATTCACGGGTGAAATATCAATAGATATGCTCAAATCGGCCGGTGTGGACTATGTGATAATTGGGCATTCAGAACGCAGACATGTTTTTGGTGAAACGGATAGGTGGATCAATAAAAAGATCCATGCGGTCATTGAAAGTGGATTAATTCCTTTGTTTTGCATCGGCGAAACATTGGAAGATCGACAGTCTGGTCAGACGTCAGCTGTGCTAAAAGCACAAATTGAATTAGGGCTATCAGGATTAACGGAAATTAATCCTGACCAATTCATTGTAGCTTACGAGCCCGTATGGGCCATAGGGACAGGAGAAACCGCATCTGTTGAGCAAATAGAAACGGCGCATAAAGATGTGAAAGGTATATTGACATCCTTGTTTGAAGCCAATGGTGCTCACATTCCCATTTTATATGGTGGATCGGTGAATGCAGATAATGCAAAATCATTGATTCAAGCAGAAGGTGTAGATGGTTTCCTCATTGGAGGAGCCAGTTTGAAAATTGAAAGTTTTTGCCACATTGTTGAAACAGTGGCAGCCCATTATTAAGAGGTAAATCGTGTTAGGATTTTTAATTACAATTCATGCTATTATCAGTTTATTATTGATTGCAGTTGTATTAATGCAGGCGAGTCAAGGAGGTGGTTTAGCTGGCTCCATTGGAGGACAAACTACCAATGCCATTTTTGGCGGCCGAAGCGCAGCAACGGCATTAAGTAAAATTACAACCTATCTGGCTATCACATTCATGGGGTTGGCGCTCCTGATTAGTTTGGTTGGTGCACCAGATACAAGCCGTGCCGGTTCAGTTGTAGAAGAAGCGCAAGAAGAACGTACTTTGGCAGCGCCGACTGAAACGCTGGATATACCCACAACGCCCATTCAGGAAAAACAAAATAATTAAATGCCTATTGGCCGAAGTGGTGGAATTGGTAGACACGCTGTCTTGAGGGGGCAGTGGGGGAAACCTCGTGCCGGTTCGAGTCCGGCCTTCGGCACAAAAAACTTAAAATGAGGATGATAAGGATAATGATTAAAAAAGTATCCATTTTGATATTGGTTATTGGGACTGTTTTAGCCCAATCACCCGACGAGTTATTTAATTCGGCACAAGCCAGTTTAGATGCAGGTAATATAGCAGAAGCTGAAGCAGGTTTTAATGCAGCATTAGCTGCAGATCCCACATTTGCTCCAGCTTATCTCGGTCTTGCCAGTGTGGCCATACGAAAAGGAGATCTGAAAGAAGCCGGATCCAAATTAAAAGAAGCTATCGAATCCGAGCCTGAAAATCAGGAATATCGTGATGAATTTGAAAAAATGAATGAATTGAATACCCTCATGAGTCGGGGAAACCGATCCATGAAAAATGGAGATGCAGATCAAGCATTTGAGTCTTTCCGTGTGGCTTATGAAAAATTCCCTGATTATCCTGAATCTGTCTTTAATATGGGGCTCACCCATTTCCGGAAAAAAGAATTCACTGATGCAGTTGAGTATTTTCATAAAACATTAGAAATTTATCCTGATCATAAAACGGCTTCTGCAGCGATCAGAAATGTAGCAAAAAATTATTTTAATAACGGAAACCAGTCATATAAGCGAGGCGATTTAGAAGGTGCATTGGCATCTTACAATGACGTGCTCAAAGTGGATGAGTCATTTTTTCAGGCCCATTACCAGATTGGTGTAATTCAATCCAAAATGGGTGATAAAAATGCAGCTGTAATCTCCTATGAGAAAGCATTGGCTGTAAACCCTAAATTTTATAAAGGATTCTTTGCCCTGGGATTAGCCAAAAGTTCTATAAATGATAAAGATGGTGCCATTGCTGCCTTGGAATCAGCAATAGATATTTATCCCGGATATGACAAAGCATACGGCGCAATGGGTGACATTTATATTAGTGCCAAAAATTATGAAAAAGCCAAACAGGTGTTAACTATGTCCATTACTGTGAATCCGAACTATAGCAAAGGATATGCCAGCCTAGGTGTGGTCTACAGTGAAGAGCAGGATTGGGAACAAGCCGTATCCAATCTTGAAATGGCCGTAGGGCTTAATGACCGTGATGCCATGAGCTTTTTCAGATTGGCGGGTGCCCAAAATACATTAGGCAATTGTGATGGAGCGAAATCTGCGGCCAGAAGTAGTACAGAGTTAAAACAGCGCTTTGGTGGTGCATGGTTTGAATTGGGTATGGCTGAATGGTGCGGTGGAAAGGGCAATAAAACTGCAGCTCTGAACGCATTTGAAAGAGCACGAAATGATCGTACATGGCGTAAAATGGCTGAGTACGAAATGGATAAAGTCAAGAACCCACAGAAGTACGAAAATTAAAATTAAAAATTTGGCTTATGACTCATGATAAAAGCCATCATATTTGATTTAGATAATACACTGCTTGATTTTATAAAGATGAAGCAGTTTGCGGTCAAAGCAGCCATCACCGCTATGAATGAAGCGGGTCTAGATGTGGATGAAGATAAGGCCTACGAAGATATATTTAATTTATACATGGAAAAAGGATGGGAGAATCAACAGGTTTTCGACGACTATCTTACTCAGACTGTTGGAGAGGTAAGCAATAAAATTCTTGCTGCAGGTATTGTCTCATATCGCCGTGCCCGTGAAGCCACCTTGTTGGTATATCCCAACGTCAATAAAACCTTAATCGAATTGATTAAGATAGGCATCAAACTGGCAGTGGTATCTGATGCGCCCAGCCGTGAAGCCTGGATGAGATTATACTATTTAAATCTCCATCACGTGTTTGAGCCGGTACTCACTTTTGATGATACTGGTGTTCGCAAACCATCGCCAAAGCCATTTGAAATGGCCTTAAAGCATCTGGATGTACAGCCGGAAGAGGCGCTCATGATCGGTGATTGGCCTGATCGGGATGTTGTGGGTGCAAAACAAATCGGCATGAAAACCATTTTCGCTCGCTATGGGGATACCTTTGGAACAGTTGAATCCGGAGCTGATTGGGATGTAAATGATGTGTATGAAGTCGTGGAGATTATCAAGGAGTTGAACAACGTCTAATCCTTTCATCGGTACGGATATTGTTTCCGTCCATCGGATTGATGGAATGCTGAAAAAACACGGCAATCGGTTCAAACAAAAAACTTTCACTCCGGATGAAATCGCTTATTGCGATGGAAAAGCCAATCCACCTATTCACTATGCAGGCCGATTTGCGGCTAAAGAAGCCATTAAGAAATGTATTCTTTCGTCCGAAGCCATAGATCAAATTGATTTTACTGCCATCGAAATACTGAATGCATCCAATGGCGCACCGGTTATTTCCCCCATAAATAATCTTTCCACTACTGACGTCAAGGTCAGCATTTCCCATGAATCTGATTATGCCATTGCCATGGCAATTCTTATCCTGTAAATGCGGATCTTAACCAGAGAACAAGCTCGATCTCTAGATACATTGGCCATGAATGTTCATGGTATCTCCGGCGAAACACTTATGGGCAATGCCGGCGATAAAATCGCTACCCGCGTTCAATCCACTTTGGGAGGTTTCCAATCACCTGAAATAGGTATTATCTGCGGAAAAGGGAATAATGGTGGTGATGGGTTTGCAGCAGGGCATTTACTTCATGAACGTGGATTCAATATTACCATTTATGCATTGATGACAAAAAGTGATGTGATAGGTGATAGCCTTGTATATCATGATAAATGTGTGGGAGACGACATCCCAATTTTATATTCTACTGCATTACCCAAAATACTGCCAAAATTTGATTTAATGATTGATGCCATATTAGGGATAGGGTTTACTGGTGAATTGAAGAATGAACTTCTCCTATGGACAGCTTGGCTGAATGAAGACCAAATAACTGTTTCTGCAGATATACCCACAGGGGTCAATGCAAATACGGGTCATGTGGCAACTGGTGCAGTTCGTGCAGGTCAAACCATCACTATGGAGTTTGAAAAATTGGGTATGACACTCGAACCAGGGAAAAGTCATTGTGGTACAATCCATGAAGAAGATATTGGCTTCCCAAATATTATTAATGATTTAAAGGGTCGGAAATGGTCTGTAATTCAAGATGATGATATACAATCAATACTTCATCCTTTAAAAAAGACCACACATAAGTATGTACAGGGGAAAGTGCTCGTCCTGGCTGGATCTACGGGAATGACAGGCGCAGCCTACTTAACATCCATGGCTGCATTAAGAAGTGGCGCAGGATTGGTCATTACATTTGCACCTGAATCATTACACCCTGTATATGAAAGGAAAATTACAGAAGGTATGACCGTGCCTTGTGGGGATGATGGAAAGGGGTACTTCACTTTATCAAATTATGATACGATTATGGAAAAGATAGACTGGTGCGATACCATGGTGATCGGTCCTGGCTTGGGTGGCAACGATGACACTGCATTACTTGTTGAAAAATTGGTGCAACATGTGAATAAACCTTTGGTGATTGATGCAGATGGGCTGCGTCCATTTTACGAAAATGAAGCACTATTCAATTTCATCAAGGGAAACTTTATCATTACACCTCATTTGGGAGAATTTTCAAGATTAACCGGTGAATCTATTGAAAATGTGCGTACTGATTATCCTAAAGCCATCGAATCTTTCATGCCGGATTTCAATGGTGTATTATTGGCAAAATATTCTCCTTCTTTAGTTGCATGGGAATCAAAAGGGTGTGTTAATTCTACAGGGAATCCCGGCCTTGCAACAGCAGGGTCAGGCGATGTGCTAACCGGTATGGTTGCATCATTTATCGCCCAAGGGATGTCTACAGCAGATGCAGCAAAGACAGGTATGTATATACACGGAAAAGCAGGAGATCAATTGGTCAATGCCATCAGTCAGCGTGGTATGATAGCCAGTGACTTATTAACCCAAATCGGCAAAGTGATATCAGATTATGAATCATAATACATTTCGTATTTTATTGGTGGCCTATATGATATTGATCTTAGGCTTGTCATCTTTGCCTGGACAAAGTATTCCCAAAACGTGGCTTCTAACTTGGGATAAATTTATTCATGTAATTGAATATTTTATTTTTGGAATATTAGCCATGAAAAGTATGAATACAGTTTCATCCAAAATGTTGTTGGTGGTGATTCCTTTTGGCATGGCTTTTGGCATTGCTGACGAATACCTTCAATCATTCATTTCCGGCAGGTTTTCTAGCGGTTGGGATGTATTGGCAGATACCATTGGTGTGACCATTGGCGCCCTATTGATATTGGGGAATCGTGAAGAATGATCCAGCGAATTTATATAAAAGATTTTGCCATTATTCGTGAAACAGAGGTTTCACTCAAAAATGGCCTTACAGTAATTACAGGAGAAACCGGTGCTGGAAAATCCATATTATTAAAATCTTTGGGCATCGCCCTTGGGGGTAAATCGGATAAAACCGATGTACGAAGCGGACAATCTCAATCCGTTTTGGAAGCGGAATTATCAGATCAACAGATTTATAGAAGATTGATTAGTAAAGGTGGTCGGACAAGATCATTTATCAATGATGAACCTATGACTGAATTGGATTATAGAGATGCGGTTCAATCTCTGGCAGACTTTCATGGACAGCATGAACAACAATATATCATGAATGCCCATACCCATATCGATTTTTTAGATCGATTTTGTAAGGCTGAAAAAATGGTGGAAAAAATCGATACCATTTATAGCCAATTGGTGGAGAATATTCATGTCTTAGAGGAAGCCAAAGCTAATTTAGAAAATGCGTCCAATGAAAAGGAGCTCCTTCAATTCCAAGTGCAGGAGATTGAAGCTATTTCTCCCGAAATCGATGAGGATATCGCTTTGGGGAAAGAATTCAAACGATTGAACAATATGGATGAATTGGTATCTACAGTTCAGCGGTTAAATCAATCTCTTACGGAACATGACCATTCCATTTATCGACAATTATCTTCTGCGTTGAATGAATTAGAAAGTTTATCGAAATATGATGAGTCTATACTTTCCTTTATTGAATCCATAAAACAAGCATCTGTCTCCATTCAGGATGCCTCAGCTGATCTCACCCAATATGCAGATAGCATTGAAAATGACCCAAATCGCCTCCAAGAAGTGGAAGAACGGCTTCATGCCATCGAAAGCCTCAAAAGGAAATATGGCGGATCATTAGAGGCAGTCCAGGATTTTATTAATTCTGCAGGAGAAAAATTGAAAGAATTATCCGGTTTGAATGCGAAGATTGATGAGCTAGAATCGGAGCAAAAATTATTAATCCATCAATATCAAAAATCTGCGGATTCTTTGCATAATCAACGGTCGAAAATGGCCAATACTATTTCAAAACAAATCGAAGATGAAATGGCCAAGTTGAATATGCCTGGTGCAACTTTTGAAGTGGTCATAAGTGCAAAGTCAGAAACTGATAGCCCCATTAAAAAAGAAAGTGTTGGTGTAAAATTCGGCCCAAAAGGTTACGATCAAGTAGAGTTTTTTCTCAGTGCAAACCCAGGGGAGATATCTAAACCATTGACTAAAGTAGCTTCTGGCGGAGAAGTGTCTCGTATCATGCTGGCTATTAAATCGGTGCTGAAGAAAAGTGATCCTGTGGAAACATTGATTTTTGATGAGATTGATTCGGGTATCTCTGGGCGAGCTGCAGAAAAAGTGGCAGAAGCATTGGCAGACCTATCCACAGAAAAACAGGTCATTTGTATTACCCACTTGCCACAAATAGCCACCAAGGCTGATCATCATATATATGTTCATAAATCAATAAAAAATGAACAAACTGATGTGATGGTGCGTTACTTGACAGAATCAGAAAAAGTAGAAGCAATTGCTGAGTTATTTAGTGGAGAAAGTATATCAGTCGAAGGAATATCTTCCGCAAAACGTTTTAGGAGTCAGGCCCGTGGATAAATTGATCATCCAGGGCGGCAAGCCTCTTAGCGGATCTGTCGAAATTAGTGGGGCAAAAAATGCCATTCTACCCATGATGGCATCAGCATTACTGGTAGATGGTATAACAGAATTAAGACGTGTGCCCGACCTAAGGGATACACGCACATTTATCCGATTGCTAGATATATTGGGTGCGGGCTCCACTTTTGCAGATAATATACTTACCATTGATGCATCCAATATTACTTCTCTCGAAGCACCTTATGATTTGGTGAAAACCATGCGGGCATCATTTTATGTTATGGGACCACTATTAGCAAGATTTGGTGAAGCGCGCGTGTCATTGCCTGGCGGATGTGCGTGGGGACCGCGTCCGGTAGATTACCATTTAAAAGGGTTTGAAGCATTAGGTGCAGAAGTTATTCTTGAGAGTGGATATATACTGGCCCGTGCAGATAAACTAAAAGGGGCGCGGATTCATTTTGAAATCCCGTCAGTAGGTGCAACTGCCAATATCGCCATGGCAGCCATACTGGCTGAAGGGACGACTCACATCACCAATGCCGCCATGGAACCCCATATTGTGAAGTTATGCAATATGTTGAATGATATGGGTGCCAATATTGAAGGGGTGGGTACAACTCAATTAATAATTCATGGTGTAAAATCGTTGAATCCGGTAAATATCACAACCATTCCGGATATGATTGAAGCGGGTACTTTTTTAATGGCAGGAGCCACATTAGGTGAAATCACCCTAAACCATGTGGATTCATCGCACCTTGAAATCGTTTTGGAAAAATTGAAACAAGCCGGATGTGAATTGAATGTTTCTTCAAATTCTATCACCATTCATAAATGCGATGATTTAAAAGCAGTGGATATGACTACCGATGTCCACCCTGGATTTCCTACGGATTTGCAAGCCCAATGGATTGCCTTGATGGCAGTCGCAGACGGATCCAGTATAATAACCGATACCATATACAAAGATCGATTTGCCCATGTCCCGGAATTAAATCGCTTGGGTGCTAATATCTCATTAGAAAATAATGTGGCCATTGTGCGAGGAGTTAAATCACTGAAAGGTGCGCCGGTAATGTCTACCGATATCCGCGCCAGCGCCTCATTGGTCATAGCCGCATTAATGGCCGAAGGGCAATCAGATATTAGCCGTATTTATCACATTGACCGCGGATATGAACGGATTGAAGAAAAATTTCAATTGCTCGGTGCGGATATATGTCGAGAAAGTGAATGAATAAAAG
>DKLW01000019.1:0-18007 GCA_002455835.1 Fidelibacterota bacterium UBA6630
CTTGATGCATAGGCGTTAATACCTTTAACAAAATTGGAATAGATTAATTTCAATTCAGGATCTTGTTGTACTTCCCATTCATCTGCCAACTTATCAAATCCTAGCGTATGGACAAGCATATCATTTTGAAGGAATTCTTCACCCCAGTATTCCGACCCCCTACCCCGAGATCTGCCATAAAGTTCAAGCACCTTATTCCCATGATTATTCATAAGAGCCCACCCCTGAGCAAAAAATAAATTCTCCTTACTTGAGGCCTTAATATGGGGAACGCCATATTGATCCCAATTGATTGTCGTCTCAGAATCGAAATTAGATCCACAAGAATAAAAAAATCCAACCAACGTAAATAAGAAAATATTTCTTAAGGATATGTTAAAAATTTTGATCTGCATAACTCCCCTAATTATTATTTTGGCTTCACAAACTTTAAAGTATATCTGTCACTTTCACCAATCAATTTAAATCGCTTTTGGGATTTAGTTATATCTGACTTTTCTAAACCTCTTTCTGATAAAGTTGGTGGCAGGTTCCATACACCGCCAGGGTGATCCTTTGTATCCTTTGGATTTGCATTAATTTGAGAAGCACCGACATAAACGAACCCAACCGCCTCAGCATCCTTGATTAAGCAAGGTTCGCAAGTATAACCTTTCGCATCAATAGTGGTACTGCTCCGATGATCAGTAATACCAAAAACACCTCCTGGTTTTAGCGTTTTATATACCGCTCGTAACTTTTCAAATTCTGAACTACTAATCCAATTATGGTAATTTCTAAAACTAAGGATCATATCAGCTGAGGATTCTTCACCATAAATGGTACCGTTTAAGGGAACCATTTTAGCATTGCTGTAAAGTTTTTTATTACTATCTAGTCGCTTCTTTTCTCTAAGATATGCGTTTCGAGTCCTTTCATTGTCAGAATTTGGATCTGCTGTCGCACTGATATATTGACCTTTTGCATTAAGGAATGGTGCTAGAATTTCTTGATACCAACCACCGCCAGGATTGAGTTCAACCACCGTCATATCATTTTTTAGCCCAAAATATTGGAGTGTTTTCAGAGGGTTACGATAGATATCTCTGGCTTTGTTTTTTGCAGAGCGATGATCACCATTAATTACCTCATCAAGTTTTTGGCAGAACAAGGTTGATGTTGTGATTATAAAATAGAATAAGGATCTTTTCATTTTTTAACTCCGGATTAGCAGTTTAGTTACTGTTTAATAAATTTGTTAAATGAACAAAAGATATTAATAATTATCTAGAAAATTTTATCATCCCATTTATCCAAACATTATTTTAACATATCGTTTTATAAACAATTTTTGTTATCCTAATTTTTCATATGCCATATACGGTAGGAAATTTCAAAGCGACTCCCAGCCAAGAATCAGCCATTATCCACCGACCTGCGCCATTAATGATTCTTGCCGGTGCAGGCACAGGAAAAACGACTACACTCATTCACCGTATTATATGTTTAATTCAGCACCACAAGGCGAATCCCCAATCAATACTGGCTATTACGTATACAGAAAAAGCAGCAAGAGAACTGAAAGAACGAATTGTATCGGTAATCGGACAGCGGGCTGAAAAAATGACAGTCTCCACATTTCACGCTTTTTGCTTTAATCTGGTGAAAGATTTTAAGCAATCGGGGTCCACTCCTATTCTAATAGAAGAAAGTGAAGCGGCCTTTCTAATGCTAAACCGATTCAATGATTTAGGACCATTTCAATCACGAGAATTTCCACGAGATCCGGCGCGTGCTGTAACAGAAAGCTTTATTCCATTTTTTAATCGCACCCGTGATGAACTGATAGAACCGTATGAAAAACCATCCAATTTAGATTCGCAGGATGCTGAAATTTGTGCACAGTTATCCGATCTCAAACGGATTTACCCTATTTTTCAGCAGTGGAAAAAAGAAATGAATGTGGTGGATTATGGCGACATGATCTTGACCGCGTTTGGATTTTTGAATTCTGATTTGTCTATGCTGCAAAAAGTTCAGGAACAATTTCAGCATATTATTATCGATGAATTTCAGGATAATAATTTTGCTTTAAATGCGGTCAGCAGTTTGATTGCCAAAAGGCATCAGCAAATTACGGTTGTGGGTGATGAAGATCAGGTGATCTATAGTTTCCGTGGCGCCAGCATTCACAATATTCATTTATTTCGTGAACAGTACAAAGGTCACCCTAATTATTTGGAAATTGCACTGGAAGAAAATTTTCGCTCTAATCAGGAAATATTAGATGTGGCCAATGCTTCCATCAAATACAATGTGGATCGTTTAGAAAAATCACTTCAATCTTTTGAAGGGAAGATTGATCAAAAACCAATACTGTACTATTGTGAAAAAACAGAACAGAATCAAACCATCGTCAATGAGATCAATACAATTACCGATGGCGGTCGGTCCTTTAATGATATTGCAGTACTGTGCCGGACCCACGGACAGGCTTCTGACCTCACGGCCTACCTTCAATTATTTGGTATTCCTGTTCAAACCCGATACCCCAGATTTTTTGATATTACATCTGTAAAAGATTTGAACGCATGGTGTCAAGTAATTGGTGGCGGGAAATATCAGGATATTGGTTTTTATCGGTTACTCACCCAATTCTGTACAGAACAGGATGTGAATGAATTTTTCAATCAATTTGATCGAAAAGATTCTGCATCACGATTGGAGTATGCCTTGGTCCATTTTGAATCCAAACCGATCAAAGGGATGAAAAATTTATGCGAAATCATTCTATCATTACGGGAACATCCCAAACCCCAATCAGCAGAAGAGGTCATTAATTCAATTTTAGATAAAACCGCATTGCTTCGGCGATATAACCATCAATACACGTTTGATGATCAAGTGGCCCTCATCAATGGCGGATTATTTATTCAAAAAGCGCAAGAATTTTCACGACGTAATCCCGGAGAAAACAGTCTTCGGAATTTCAATATCTTTATGGAAGCGCTCATGGCGTCTGGAAAAATATCGGCTAGATTTCCTGAAGATCGATTGGATTTTAATGCGGTCACTGTCCAGACCATCCACGGTGTTAAGGGAGGTGAATTCCCCATAGTTTTTATCCCTTATAATCGATCTGCCAGTTTTCCTTTGAATTACAGATCGCAGAAAAAAATTAACCGGCCGCCCGATGAATGGCTGGACTATATCAAGGATACAGACTTGACACTAAAAGAACATCATATAGAAGAGGAGCGACGCTTATTTTATGTGGCCATCACCCGAGCACAGGAACAATTATTTCTGTTGGCACCAAAACGAGCCACTTCCCCTTTTATTAAAGAATTACCCGAATCCTTAATGGAGATTATCAACATGGATGGAGCAAATCATACCCCCCAACCTTATTCAACTTTACGGAGCGAATATGAACAACGGCTCCAAAAAGCGCTCAGTCAAAACCAATTTGATCAAATTGCCAATCTTACGGATGCTATTTCACGTATCCATACCTTGGAGAATGAAGGCGAAATTTCTTGGGGTGATTCCCCTTGGGAAAAGGAGTTACAAAACAAACTCAAAGGCGATTTTCATCCCTCCGCCTCTGAGCAATTGTATTTATCCGCCAGTTCCATTGAGGCCTATCAAACCTGCCCCATGAAATATCGATTGGCTAAGATGGATTCCATTCCTGAATCTCAGAGTAAACCCCAGTTGGTGTTTGGAAATATTATTCACAGGACGCTACAGCGATTTCATGATCAACAAGAAACCCACTCCAAAGAACGGCTAATTCAATTGATGGATGAAGAATGGGACAGCAGCGGATTCTTTTACCCGGATCAAGAGAAAGAATTCAAATTGCAGGGTAAAGAAATTTTAAATCGTTACTTTTCAGCATTTGAGATTGATCCACCCTATGTGATAGCTCGAGAAGAAAAATTCAATTTTATGATTGAAGATATCAAAATTTCTGGAGCGATTGATCGAATTGACAAAACAGATACGGGCACTCAGGTGGTGGATTATAAAACCAGCAGTACCACATCGTCTGCAAAATCCAATATGCAGTTGGCCATTTATTCCATGTATTTAGAACAATCAGATAATCCGGAATTTGGTGGGCTTCCTGAATCAGCCAGTTTATATTTTTTGCGTGTGGAGGAAAAATCGGTGAAATCTCACTGCTTCAAACTAGATGAATTATTGGCGAAAGAAGAAGAAATAAAATCCGTGGCCAAAGGAATTCGAAATCGTGAATTTAAGCCGACTACCGGTCATCATTGTGATTGGTGTGATTATAAGAATTTTATTTGTCCCGCGTGGGAAGAATGATTAAATATTGATAATTATTAATAATTATCTAAATATTTTTTCATCTGTTTTTCGCTCATGACCACACGAAATCCTGTATGTTCTAAACTGGTGTCAGGACTGGTACGCATCCTCGCGGATGGACGATACCCAGCACAATATTGAACATTACATAAATAGGAGCCACCTCGGGTTACTCGCTTTGGGATAGTAGGCTCGACAGGATCAAAACTGGAGAATGGCCCGGTAGGATTCTTATCACGCCCCTCCATGCTATAAGTATCCGGGCGATACCAATCGGCCACCCATTCCCAGACATTCCCAGACATATCGTAAAGGCCAATTTTATTCGGCTTATATGCATAGACAGGATTTGTTTTTTCAAACCCATCTGATTTTGAATTATTCACAGGAAATACGCCCTGCCAAATATTCATTTCTAGGCGGTTCGTTACTTCCCCTTTTTTTGCTGCATATTCCCATTGTGCTTCTGTAGGCATACTCATCCCTGCCCATTCGGCGAATGCCAATGCATCAAACCAAGATATCTGGACAACTGGATGATTATCCAATCCTTCGATGGATGACTCTTCTCCATAAGGGCGCCGCCAATCCGAATTGAGTGACCATCGCCACCATCGCACTGCAGAATTGGGATTGACTGGTGTAGGATGATTGATAAATGTTAGCGATCCAGGAATAAGCATTTCATTTGGTGGCGGTGGGGTGCCTGGTGGCACTTGGGACATGATTTCTTCAAGGGTTGGGGCAACTTCTGCTGTAGTCTTGTGGCCAGTCTCGTTTACAAATGCGGAAAATTGATTATTGGTAACCGGTGTTTCTGCCATCCAAAAACCATCTATATTTACAATATGGACCGGCCTTTCATCTTCTCTGGCCATGGCTGAATTGCTGCCCATTTCAAAGGATCCGCCAGGAACCCAAACAAAGGGAATATCTGAATCACCGACCGATATAGATACCCGTTTAATA
This sequence comes from Fidelibacterota bacterium UBA6630, assembly GCA_002455835.1. Taxonomy (GTDB): domain Bacteria; phylum Fidelibacterota; class Marinisomatia; order Marinisomatales; family TCS55; genus TCS55. Next base: position 5,290 of record DKLW01000019.1, read on the forward strand.
TCTGGCCCGGAGCCACATCCAATGAATAGAAGAATGAATATGAATTTTTTTATCTTCATCCAGCTACCAATATAATGCGAATCCATATTGAGGCAAAAACTGAATGGCTAAATTTTTCTGTTTCATGTATATCTCCGCATTTAAATTGGTCTTATTTGATATCATAATGAGGAGGAGATTGTGAAGAAAATCTGGGTATTTATTTTACTGGTCAGTGCTGTTTGTGGCGAATCCATTGCAGATAAAACCAATTCCATGAAAAAAATGGATGGCTTTATTGACCTATATTGGGAAGAATCCACTGGAAAATTGTGGATGGAAATTTCTGACTTTGATAAAGAATTTCTCTATGTGAATTCACTTATGGCGGGCATGGGCTCTAATGATGTAGGACTAGACCGAGGCCAATTGGGAAATGAACGGATTGTTTATTTTCATCGAATTGGACCAAAGGTTTTACTCATTCAACCCAATTACCGTTACCGTGCCAACACCAACGATTTAAAAGAAAAGCAGTCAGTTGCAGATGGATTTGCCAAATCTACACTGTGGGGATTTAAGGTATCTACTGAAACCAAAGGCCGTGTACTTGTGGATGCGACGGACTTCTTTCTCCAAGATGCCCACGGCATTGTATCTCGATTAAAAAATCAAAAAATGGGCAATTATAAAGTGGATAAAAGCCGGTCGGCTATTCATCTCCCTGCCACCATGAATTTCCCTAAAAATACAGAAGTAGAAGCATTAATGACCTATACGGGAACCAATCCCGGTCAGTATGTACGCCAAGTTACACCCACACCGACGGCCATGACAGTTCGCCTTCATCATTCTTTTGTTAAACTCCCGGATGACAATTATACACCAAGGAAGCATGACCCACGGGCAGGATATTTCCCTATGTCCTTCCAGGATTATGCCGTACCGTTGGATGAATCCATTTACATTCGCTATATCACCCGCCATCGTTTAGAAAAAAAGAATCCGCAGGCAAGGGTCAGTGAAGCGGTGGAACCCATCGTTTACTATATTGATCCCGGTGTACCAGAACCGGTAAAAACGTCCATGCTTGAAAGTGGTCTATGGTGGAACCAAGCTTATGAAGCGGCGGGATATAAAAATGCATTTCAAGTAAAAGTACTGCCAGATGGCGCTCATCCCATGGATGTGCGATACAATATGATTCACTGGGTTCATCGTGCCACAAGGGGTTGGTCTTATGGGGGAGCTGTAGTGGATCCCCGGACCGGAGAAATCATTAAAGGCAATGTTTCACTCGGATCATTGAGACTTCGTCAAGATTATCTCATTGCTACGGGACTTTTGGCTCCGTATGAAAATGGGACAGATGTTCCTGATCATATGCGCGAATTGGCCCTATCCCGTGTTAGGCAGTTGGTGGCCCACGAAATTGGCCATACCATTGGATTGGCCCACAATTTTATTTCCAGTACAGTCGGCCGTGCCTCGGTTATGGATTACCCCCACCCTACCGTAACACTCGATAATAATGGGAATGTGGAATGGCGCGATGCCTATGATGTTGGCATTGGGGAGTGGGATAAAATTTCTGTAGCCTTCGGATATCAAGATTTCCCCGAGGGGACAAATGAAAGTGATGCATTAGAAGAAATTATCCAAGATGGTATACGTCGCGGATATACTTTTATAACCGATCAGGATGCGCGCCCCTTGGGCTCTGCCCATCCTACTGCTCACCTTTGGGATAATGGCGAAGATCCTGTGTCAGAATTAGAGAATTTGATGGCTGTCCGAAAAGTGGCTCTGAATAATTTTGGTGAAAATAATATTCGGCAAGGACAGCCTTATAGTGATATTGAAGATGTACTGGTCCCAATCTATCTACTTCATCGCTTTCAAATTGAAGGCGCAGCTAAAGTATTGGCCGGTCTTGATTTTTCCTACGCACTCAGGGGTGATGGTCAAAAAATCACTTCATTCCTTGATCCAAAGTTTCAAATGGAAGCATTGGATGAACTGATTGGTACACTGAAACCGGAAGCGCTCACTTTAAGTGAAGATTTATTGGCATTGATTCCACCTCGTGCTTCAGGCCGTGGTCGCACAAGGGAATCCTTCAACTCCAGAACCAGTGTTACATTTGATGGTGTTAGCTTGGCTGAAACGGCTGCGAATCTCACATGTAGAATGATATTTCATCCAGCAAGAGCTACAAGATTGGTTGAATACAATGCACGGGATAGAAATCAACCGGGGTTAGAAAAGGTATTAAACACCATTGTGAAAGAAACTATTCTTCATTCCACACCTGCCGGATTAAGCGGCGAAGTCAAACGCAGTGTGGATTTTGTTGTTCTTGACCATCTAATGAGTTTAGCAATCAATAAGAATGCATCTCCCGGCTCCCAATCTATTGCCATGGCAGAGGTAAATGCCTTATCGAAAGAATTAACTAAAACGAGAGGTAAATCTTCTCGAGATAAAGCCCATTTTGCCATGCTCCATAATCGCGTTAAATCATTTTTAGACGAACCAGATGATTATGAGCCGGTTAAAGTCCCGGCTGCGCCACCGGGCTCCCCTATTGGTATTGAATTTGGATGTACTTTTAGTAATCCATTTAACCAGAATTAATAAAAAAGAGGATTAAGCCATGAAACGAATGACTCAAGTTATTTTTTTAACAGTATTCTCCATGCTTTACGCAGATGGTTTGGACATGGAAAAATTAAAAGGAATGCAAGCAAGATCCATAGGGCCTGCGGGGATGAGCGGACGGGTTACAGCTATTGATGTAGTTTTATCTAATACTGATGTCATTTATGTTGGCACGGCATCTGGTGGTCTGTGGAAATCAGCAAGTGGTGGTATAAAATGGGAACCTATTTTCGATAATCAAAAGGCTGCGTCTATTGGAGATGTAGCGGTGGACCCTACAAATCCAGATGTAATTTGGGTAGGGACTGGCGAAGGCAACCCAAGAAATAGTCAAACTGCTGGATTCGGTGTATATAAAAGTAGTGATGGTGGAAAATCATGGGAATTTAAGGGATTGGGTGAAACCCGAAATATCCACCGTGTCTTAATCAATCCAAATAACTCCGATGAAGTATATATTGGTGCTCAAGGATCAGCATGGGGCGATAGTGAACATAGAGGAGTATTTAAAACATATGATGGAGGCGATACCTGGGAGAAAATTCTATATATCGATGAACAAACTGGTATAGGCGAATTGGTCATGGATCCGCGAAATCCTGATAAACTTATTGCCAATATGTGGCAATTTAGACGCTGGCCATGGTTTTTCAAATCAGGAGGACCAAGTTCTGGAATGTACGTCACATTTGATGGAGGAAAAACCTGGACAAAACGCACTGATAAAGATGGGCTACCAAAAGGGGATTTGGGTAGAATGGGAATCGCGATTAGTCAGAGTAACCCGAAAATTATTTATGCACTCATAGAGTCAAAAAAGAATGCATTTTTTAAATCTGAGGATGGCGGATTTAAATGGAAGAAAATATCAGAAAAAAATATTGGTGATAGGCCATTCTATTATGCTGAAATCTATGTAGATCCTATCAATGAAAATCGAATTTATAACCTGCATGGTACAGTGACTGTTTCGATTGACGGTGGAAAAACATTTAGTCCACTTTTGCCTACGTGGTCTTGGCCAACATTGGACTATGGGGTTAATGGCGTCCATCCGGACCATCATGCTTTTTGGATAGATCCAAAAAATCCAAATTTTATTATAGAAGGTAATGATGGTGGTTTAAATATTTCTTATGATCGTGGAAAAACCTGGCGATTCGTTGAAAATTTACCCGTCGCTCAATTCTACCATATAAATTATGATATGGATTGGCCATACAATGTTTACGGAGGAATGCAAGATAATGGTTCCTGGCGTGGACCTGCTTATGCTTGGCGATCAGGAGGAATTCGTAATTCCTATTGGGAAGAAGTATATTTTGGAGATGGCTTTGATGTAGTATCCCATCCAGGTAATTCTCGATATGGTTATGCAATGATGCAAGAAGGAAATCTTAGCCGTTATGATCTTGTGACAGGACATACCCAACTTATAAAACCAGCCCATCCAAACGGTGAATTCCTCAGATTTAATTGGAATGCAGCACTTGCTCAAGATCCATTCAATGAAGATGCAATCTATTATGGCTCACAATATGTTCATTATAGTCCTGATCGAGGTAATAATTGGATAATTATTTCACCAGATCTCACTACTAATGATCCTGATAAACAGAAACAAGATGAAAGTGGTGGACTTACCTATGATGATAGCGGTGCTGAAAACTTTACTACCATAATATCTATAGAACCCAGCCCATTGGATCGAAATGTAATTTGGGTGGGAACAGATGATGGAAATATACAAATTACTAGAGATCGAGGTAAAACATGGGAAAACATGGCAAAACGAGTATTCGGCCCTCCCAAAGGTAGTTGGGTTTCCCAAATTGTTGCTTCTACTTATGATTCAGGTACTGCGGTTATAGTTATTAATAACTATCGTAGAAATGATTGGAAACCATATATCTATCAAACAACAAATTATGGAAAATCATGGAAAGCCATTGCCGATGAAAAGAGTCTGTGGGGATATGTACTGAGCTACGTTCAAGATCCAATAGAGCCAAAACTTCAATTTATCGGTACAGAGTTTGGGCTCTATGTCACAGTTGATGGTGGGAAGAACTGGACAAAATGGACTTCTGGATACCCTACAGTTTCTACAATGGATTTAAAAATTCATCCTAGAGAACACGACTTGATCATTGGAACATTTGGAAGGGCAGCATATATTTTGGATGATATTCGTCCACTTAGGGAGATTGCTAGATTAGGAAAAAAAATATTTAATGAGCGACTTCATTTTTTCAAACCACCAACTGCAGTTCTTTCGATTAACCGCCAAGCTTCAGGCACTCGGTTTAATGCTAATGCAATTTTTGAAGGCGAAAACCGAAAGCGAGGTGCTATGTTAAGTTTTATTTTTAATCCAAGTGAGAAGAATAAAAAACAAATGGTGAAAATGGAAGTTCTTGATGCTAGTGGTAATATAATTCGCACCATTAATTATGCTGTTGAATCAGGCTTAAATCGTATTTACTGGGAATTACGACGAAAAGGTGTTCCTACAACAATGAATTTAGTTACATCATTTTCTAATAAAGGATCAACCAAATTTGATACATCCGAACCAAGTGGTCCTCCAGTTCTTCCAGGAGAATACACCATTCGTCTAACTCATGAAAAGGAATCGGTTGTTCAAAAATTAAACGTTATAACTGATCCACGTGTTGGAATTAATTTTCAAAATCTTAAAGGTATTCAGACGATATACAATCGCCAAATGCAAATAACTAGATCAGTGAATACAACTATTATCCGCATACTTGAAGCGGAAAATATTGTTATTTCAGTAAATAAAATGCTAGATGAAAAAGAAAATAAAATTCACGAGGATTTATTAATGCAAGGAATAGCTTTAAATGATACATTGCAAACACTTAAAGAACTCATTATCAATAAGAAAGACCTGCAAGGTATGGTAAATAGACATGATATACTTAGCTCTAAAATTGGCGAAATTGACTCCTACCTTTTCCATAACCCCAATGTTTCAAATACAACTTATGAATATTTATTAGAATCAGCAGAAACTGAAACAGAACACGTGTTAAAGAAGGTTAATAAATTTTTTAAAGAAAATTGGGTAGAATATCAGGCCAAAGTAGAAGACGCAGAATTATCCTTATTCAAGGAATATAAAACAATCAAGATTGATTAAAATGATTAAGGCCGTCTCGAAAGGGACGGCCTTTTTTTACACCCTCGGCTAAAGCCGACCCCTCTTTGAGAGGGGTGCCACAATTTATCAGGTTGGGGTGTATAAAAATTACTGGGCTGTCACTGTCCATTCAAGAATACCTGTGAATTTACTCCCTTGAATGATAGCTTTTTTAGGACTGGTCGTGGATGATCCATCCACGCGGGTGGCATTACCCGTCACAATATATTCGTAGATCTTGCCCCCATTGGCGTCTTCGAGCCGAACGGTTGTGGTATCTTTACTTTTATAATCCGTAACAATTAATGTAGATGCGACAGACTCCCCATCACTCAATTTTAATGACAAATCAATGGATTCTTCTAAAGTATGATTATCTCCACGAAGGCTATACGAAAAAGCAGTGGAATTATTAATGACTGCCGGAAGATTCTCCACCAATCCATGATCTGGGTTAGGAGGTCCCACGCAAGACAGGATCATAGATAAAAGGGATAAAGATAAAAGTTTATTCATTCGTCCAGTTCCTTTTGGTCATTTCCACCGCCCAATTGGAGTTCGTTAATCTTGTCCATAGGCTTTTCTAAGGCGCGGCGACGTGTACCGGATAAATCCTCATAATGGGTGGAAACCGTTCCCAATGTCTTTCCTAAGGCATCTAGTTTTTCTAAGAATTTTTCATACTGCTTCCTGAATACACCCACAAGCTGCTGCACTTCGCCTGCCTTTTGTTCCATGGCAAAGTTGGACGCGGTCTGGCGAATCAAAGATAATACTGCATAAAGAGTAATGGGCGAACAAAGGACTACTTTCCGCGATAAAGCAAAATCGATAAGTTCACGATCTTCCTGATTTAAAAATGCATATATACTTTCATTGGGAATGAACATAAGCACATAGTCCACCGTGCCCCCTTCGGGATCGATATAAGATCGTTTTTCAATGGCCTTCACATGGGTGCGGACGTCCGCTAAAAATGCCTTTTTTTCTAATGCTTGTTCACGCTCATTACCCGTCCCCAAAAACCGTTCATAATGCGCTAAGGGGAATTTTACATCCATATTGATACGTTTTTCGTCCGGCAGCTTAAATGTGAAATCGGGGCGCCCTTCCCCTGCTTGGGCTTGCTTTTCGAAATTGATGCCTTCTACCAATCCCATAAAATTAATAATGTCCTCCACCATCCGTTCACCCCATTGGCCCCGTGCTTGTGAGCTGGAGAGGACACGCTGGAGCTGGGATGTGGTTTCAGCTAAATCACCAATCCCTTTTTGAGAGGTTGCCACTTGCCCTTTCAATTCACTAGTGGACTTATCCAGCCCTTCCAGTTTTTTCTTCATATCCACCAATGATTGGTCGATTAATTCTTTCTTTTGATCCAATTGACCATCAGAAGATTTCACCAATTCAGAAAATTTATTTTCAGCCAGTTTTAAAAATGTATCGAGATTTTGATCCAAGGCCTGTTTCGACAAATCACCAATCATAGCTTTAATCTGTTCTTCGCTGGATCGGGCACTTTCCAGTTCCTTTTGTTTGAGAAACCATACCAACCCGCCTCCCACAGCCAAGCCAACAAAAAATAATATTATTCCAGCGGTAATACTCATGCCACTACTGTTCCTCTTAATCCCAATTCATCTGCTTTCTCTTTTAATGCATCAATTACGAATTGGATGTGTTCAGTCAGATCCACACCCAACTCTTCTACGGATTGAAAAATATCTTCTCGCAACACAGAAGCGGCAAAGGACTTTTGTTTCAATTTCTTTTTCACGGATTTGGGCTTTACTTCAAAAATAGACTTGGATGGCCGAACATAAGTTACGGCAAAAATGAAGCCCGTCAACTCATCCACGGCAAAAAGGGCCTTGGCCATATTCGTATCTCTTGGCACACCAGTATAGGTGGCATGTCCCATGATCGCTTTAGTGATGGATTCGGGCCATTCTTTTTCTTTCAGAATTTCATTCCCACGATAAGGGTGATCTTCTAAAGATGGATATTTTTCATAATCAAAATCGTGCATGAGTCCTGTCAATCCCCACTCATCAGGCTTGCCATTGTATTTCTCTGCCATCTTCCGCATGGCCTGTTCAACTCCAAGGGCATGGCGCCTTAGACTGTCTGTTTTGGTATATTCATGAAGCAATTCGATTGCTTCTGATCTTGAAGGTATACCCATTTCTTAAATGCCCAGCAAATCCACAACCAACCGGATCACTTCGCCTGTGGCCGTCCCTTTATTTTGATAGGGTAAATCTTTGTCACCCCAAGCCGTTCCCGCAATATCAAAGTGACACCAGGGTATATCTTCACCTACAAATGATTTCAAGAATGCACCGCCGGCAATGGTCCCAGCCTGCATGGGAGCACCCACATTTTTTACATCTGCAATTCTTGATTTTACCTGATCGATGTATTCATCCCAGAGGGGGAATTCCCATACCTTTTCACCTGTAGTTTTAGAGGAGATTTTTATGGCTTTAACCAAGGCTTCATCTGTTCCCATAATACCCGTGGCCACATGCCCTAGAGCAACCACAACGGCACCGGTGAGTGTGGCAAAATCCAAAATATATTCCGGATCATAATGCTTGGTTGCAAAGGATAAGGCATCGGCAAGGATGAGTCTTCCTTCTGCATCTGTGTTCAAGACTTCGATGGTTTTGCCATTGTATGCTGTGAGCACATCCCCTGGACGATACGCCTTATCGCCACTCATATTTTCTGTAGATGGAATGATACCGATAATATTCATTTTGGGCTTCAACTCCGCCACTGCTTTCATGACACCCAGGACTACACCTGAACCGCACATATCATATTTCATTTCATCCATTTTGGCCGCGGGCTTGATGGAAATACCGCCACTGTCAAAGGTGAGGCCTTTGCCCACCAATACTTTCGGCTTTTGCTTTTTTGGACCACCCATATATTCCATAATGATAAATTTTGGAGGCACATCCGTTCCGGATGCAACACCCGCCAAAGCACCCATACCCATTTTCGTAAATTTTTCCCGATCAAAAACCGTCACTTTCATACCACCGGATTTACCAATCTCTTTCGCATTATCTGCGATGTGAGTCGGCGTGGCCACGTTTCCGGGGCGGTTTTCAACATTTCGAGCTAAGCACACCCCATGGGCAATATGAGCACCCTTGGCTACCGATGTTTTATGGCCGCCTACAACTGTAGCACCCTTCATTTCAAAAGGATCTTCATCCGCGGTTTTAAATTCGTTGAATTGGTAACTGCCCAAAACCAACCCTTCTACAGCGGCTTGGGAAAAATAATTTTCTTTACCATCAACAGGCATGATAAATGCTACAGAATCGACCTTATTGGCTATGCAGGCTTTCGAGACACCGCCACCGGCTCTGCGAAGTTTTTCTGCATTGAGTTCACCCCGTTTACCCATACCAAATACAAAAGCAATGGCGCCCTTCTTCCCCACCACTGTTTTGACTTCCCCTACTTTCCCTTTAATGAGTTTTGCCGCTAAGGCATTAGATAGTCCTCGGCCCAATTCACGGTTTACGCCCTGAAATTGGCGGGAGAGTTTTAGGTCATCATAAATACCAACCGCAATGGCGTCAGATTTGACCTTTCGCCAATCGGCTGAACTATGTTTTACTGTTGAAAGATGTGCCATCTTAATCCTCGAATTTCGAATGAATTAAATATTTTCTAAGAATAAAATTAGTGCGATTGTGACCATATTCAAATATGGGATTAGAAAAAAGTGCCACAAAGATCTTTGCTCGTGAACTGGCATTCAATACTGGGTTTTACCAATTATATCATTTTTATTCGCAGATGTTGTAATTTTATAAAAGGGATAACGCCTTGCAATACAGAGTTGATGATATGAAAATACGAAAAGAAATTATCTGGCTAACCCTCACATCACCGGACGGCAATACCGCCTTTGGCGGTGTGTTCAAGTGTTAAGGAAATCAACAATCCCATTTACTGGTAGTGCAAATGATTCTACTATGATGAGACAGTTATTAATAGTTCTGCTTGCAATTTCAATCAGCGCATGTTCGCGTAATGCTATTCCTGATGAAATGGACCTGGATGAGTTAACAGTCACTCAAATCCATGCTGCTTACCTCAACGGTGATTACAACGCAGAACAATTAACAAAGACATATATCAAGCGCATAAAATTGCTAGACCAATCGACAGGACTCAATGCGATTGTGATTATTGATCCATCTGCGATTGAACAAGCTCGCGAACTAGATCATGAGTTCGAGGAAAGCGGGGTGCTGAGACCTTTACATGGCATTCCTTTGATCGTTAAGGACAACTACAATACAGTCGGATTACAAACAGCCGCAGGCTCAATTGCCCTCAAAGGATTCGAGCCCAGTACAGATGCCTTCCAAGTTAGAAAGTTGAAAGAAGCAGGGGTTATAATAATTGCTAAATCGAACATGGCAGAATGGGCATTTAGCCCTAGACATACGGAAAGCTCATTTGCTGGAACAACGCGTAATCCCTATAACCTTGACTACGTTCCTGCAGGATCCAGTGGAGGAACGGGTGCTGGGGTTGCTGCCAACTTTGGCACATTAGGTTTGGGGACTGACACGGGGAACTCGATTCGAGGACCATCTTCTCACAATGCGCTCGTTGGTTTCCGTTCAACCCTTGGACTAACCAGTCGTGAAGGAATAGTACCGCTCTTTTTGCGAAATGACGTTGGCGGCCCTATGTGCCGCACTGTTGAAGATGCGACAAAAGTACTTGAGATAATCGCTGGTCACGATGTCGATGATCCAATAACTAGTAATAGCTTAGGCAACGTACCTGAAAATTATCAGCAATTCTTGGACGTAGATGGTTTAATAGGCGCACGTATCGGTGTCCTGCATATAATAAGCGATGCGGATGTACATCACGAGATTGATAGTCTTTTTAGTAAGGCAATCACTGATATTGAGGCATTGGGCGCAACAGTTGTCGACCCTTTTCCGGTTGCTGATTTCCAAGAACTACGTCAAAACCAATGGTGCCCTGAATTCCCACAGGACATCACAGATTACTTGAATAAGTATGTGAAATGGGATTCGTTGCAAACGTATGAGGATATAGTTGCTTACGGAGGATATTCTGGATATGCTGAGACTATATTTCAATACTATGAGAAAATAGCCGAAGAGCCAAGACCAGGAGAATGCCTAGATGCATATTCTGATAAGCGAAGGATTGCTTTTCGAGAGGCCATTGAAAGTGCAATGGATGAATTTGAGATAGATGCGGTCATCTATCCAAGCTGGAACCATCCGCCATCACTAATTGATGATTTTATGGATGGCTATAAAGGAGACAATTCGCAAATTATTGCGCCACATACTGGTCAGCCTGCTTTTACAGTTCCGATGGGTTATACAACAGGAGATTTGCCTGCTGGACTTCAATTCTTAGGGCGGATGTTTGACGAGCCCACACTAATTCGATTAACATATGCATACGAACAGGGTACACTTCATCGTAAGCCGCCCAAGTTAGCTCCAGATTTAGCTAAACTTCCAAAATCTAACTAAATAAGGTTGTTTTGAGAAAACTGTGTGCAGTAGCTTTGTGTAACCAACTGCGCCCCGTATTCGGCAGGTATTGGCCAGGCCGTTAGTAAAGCGGCATTCGAAACTTTCTTAAATCAAACTGTAAAATAATTAGGATTAGCCATGCACAACGTAAGACTTAACCCCATCCAAGCAAAAGTCGAAGAAGCACAACAAAACCCAACCACAGCCAGTTTGGCTTTCAGTTTTGAAGGCACTTGGCATACAGAAAAAGATAATGTACAGTTTTCAGGAGATGTGGCCTTTCCCCAAGGTGAACTGACTTTATCAGCGGACTTTCCACCATTTCTTGGTGGCGAAGGACGAGCCCCCTCTGCCCTCACCTATTGCTTCTTTGGTGCACTCTCATGTTATGGATCTACCTTTGCCACCCAAGCAGCTATGGCCGGTATCAAATTAGATGCCATGACTATTTCTTTGGATTTGGGTGTTGACTTCCGCGCCGCATTGGGCGTGGGAGATTTCCCTCCAATGTCTGGGTTTCATTTTATGGTAAAAGTCAAAAGCGATGCATCAGATGATGATATCCAAAAGGTGAAACAATTGACCGATGAACGATGTCCTGCCATCTGGGCCATGAATAACCCTGTGCCCCACACCACTGCTGCGGAGAAAATAAACTGATGGAAACCAATACCATCAACATCACTGAAAAATTCAAATTATTTTCGGATCATTGGTCCCCCAAAGTCATTGCCGAAATGAACGATTATCAATTCAAATTAGCCAAAGTAGAAGGAGAATTTGTCTGGCATGCCCACGAGGAATCCGATGAAACATTTATGATAATTGATGGCGAATTGACTATCGAATTTCGAGATAAATCAGTCCATCTAAAAAAAGGAGAAATGTTTATAGTCCCTAAAGGGGTGGAGCATAAACCGGTGGCAAAATCAGAATGCCAAATAATGCTTATTGAACCCAAAGGGGTAGTGAATACCGGTGATGCGGGTGGTGAAAAGACCGCCGAGAATGATGTATGGATATAATCTAAATTTGTAGGGAACACAGATTTATGTTCTCTACGATTAATTTTTAAACTGCACCCTCAATAAGATTATCTACCACAGACGGATCAGCTAATGTGGACGTGTCGCCCATATTATCCAAATCGGCTTCAGCAATTTTTCTTAAAATTCGCCGCATAATTTTTCCGGAACGTGTTTTCGGCAGTGCCGGCGTAAATTGAATTTTATCGGGTTTGGCATGGGGACCGATTTCTTTCGTCACTGTGGCGCGAATATCCGCCTCTATGGATGCATCTACGTCCACGCCGGTCATTAGGGTAACAAAGGCATAAATGCCCTGTCCC